>CAYJLR010000079.1:0-9663 GCA_964370895.1 uncultured Akkermansia sp.
TTCCAGTGATTACTTCGACAGTATCACCTTTTTTCACGTGGGTCTTCATCGTTGTTTTGATGTTCTTGTTTTATTTCCTGCTTTGCGGATTGCAACGCAGGGCGAATAATATAGAGTTTCTCTTCTCTAAGGTCAAGCAAAATGAGTAAAAATAGAGTGATTTATATAACTTTTTTTTCTAAAGCTTGGATTATGACGGAATAATTGATAGGGAATTTCCGAATTCACTCTTGATTTTACCTCATAAAAGCGTTAGTGTAGGGCTATGAGATTCGCTTCACTTACAGTTTGTGTCCTGTTGAGCAGCCTGAGTCTGGTGTCTTGCCAGTCTTCTTTGAAGGGCTACACGCCAGCATATCTTATCGCAGACACCCCCTTGGATGCACCTGGGGTGGGGGCATCACGTAAGATCGAGCGCGATAAGCGAAGCAAAGAGGGTCTCTATAAAGTAGGTGACGTGCGCCCAGTTGTCGGGGGGAAAGCGATGCTCTTCATGAGCAATCCTGACTACGACAAGCACATCAAGCCTGCAGGTCAGCTAGTCGATGCGACAAGCGCGACTGTGATTTTCTGTGAAGGTCTCTATTACTTCGTAGAAACGAACGAGATGGACAGAGGTTATATACGTGAGTCTGACCTTGCGGTCGTGGCACCTACACTCACTGATGAAGCACTGGTGGGCTCAGAAGGGCTTATCTCCGTGCCTACTGATTACACAATCGGCGACTACACGACCTTACCTGGTGGTGATAGTGAAGGCCTCTTCCCAGGTGGAGCACTCCTCCTTGATGGGACTAATGTAGACAGCTCGACGGCGACAACGGAGTCTGGGCGCGTTGTCAATATCAAGACACGCGATACAGGAAAAGCTGAAGACTTCGAAAAGGTACGTGAGAAGTTAGAGCAGAGTGCGCAGAGCAAGCCGACAGCTCCTACACCGCCTCCTGTCGATTACTCTGACATCCCTGATCTTCCCGAGCCAAGTGGAAGCTTTGACTAAATAATTTATAGGTAAAAAGTCGTGCTAGTGCACGACTTTTTGCATCCAGCCCTCCAGTACCGCGCATCCCACCTAGCTTATGACTGATGAGGAGTCAGCTCTGGAACGTTTCCTTCTGTATCAAGCCGCAGAGCGGGGACTGAGCAGGAACTACAGAATATCTCTACACCAGAGCCTGAGCCAGTTCCTGCACTGGTGTGGGGAAGAGGGGTATGACTTATTTTCTATCACGCAGGATCAGGTGCTTCTCTATATGAAGGAGCTCTTAGAGCGTGAGCTACGAGCGAGTAGCTGTCGCATCGCCCTTGTACACCTACGGGTGTTCTTCCGCTACTTGACGCGTCAGAAACTCATCGCTGAGAACCCGACCCTACTCTTGAAATCGGGCAGACTACCACGTCGCCTACCGAAGAACCTGCCCGCAGAGCGCATCGCACAGCTACTAGAATCCACTGATAGGACGCAGCTACCCTACGGTGCGAGAGATAGGGCTATGCTGGAGCTTCTCTATGGCAGTGGACTGCGCGTCAGTGAACTGCTAGAACTACGAGGCAGCCAGATAGACTGGGATGAGCACTTCCTACGCATCAAGGGGAAGGGTGGGAAGACGCGCTTCGTACCGCTAGGACGTATGGCTGCGGAAGCCCTGCGCGAGTATATCAAGGAAGCGCGACCGCTCTTGCAAAAGAAGGGAAAGCGCGTCTCTGATCTCATCTTCCTGTCCAATAGAGGCGGACAGCTCACGCGCGAGCGAGTGAGACAGGTATTAATCAAGAGGGCAGAGGAAGCTGGGCTAGATGCGCATGTATTTCCGCATCTACTGAGGCACTGCTTCGCGACGCATCTTCTAGAAAATGGGGCAGATCTTCGCGTGATACAGGATCTGCTGGGGCATGCGAATCTCGCTACGACGGAGATCTACACCCATGTACAGCAGAAGAAGCTCCATGAGATTCACCAGAAGTTCCATCCACGTGGAAGGAAGAAAGATCGCGAGTCATAAGACGCACCTCTACCCTCTCCGCATCCTCTCTTCTATTCAGCTCCGAGGCTGATCTCGACACGGCATCCTATCTCGCAGAGCTCATAGAGAGTGATCATCTCTTCAGGAGATACGCGTATGCAGCCATGTGAGACGGGGCTTCCTAGTTTCCTGACATGGGGCGTACCATGGATATAGATGTAGCGTGCAAGTGTGTTCGCGTTCTCCTCGTCTAGTCCGTCTAGTGTGAGGATGCGCGTGAGGACATGGTCTGCTTCTTCGTAGCCGCTGGATTCAAGTATGAGATTCTGCTGAGGAATTCGCGCGCGGAATATACAGCCTAGTGGTGCATTTTCTCCATGCTTTGACGCGATGCGGAATCGCCCTGTCGGGGTGCAGCCCGAGCCTTCTCGGGATCCTACACCAGCTTTTCCGCTTGAGATGCTCAGCTCTAGCAGCATGACTCCATCACGCCATAGTACAAGCGTCTGGCGTGCGAGATCGATTCGGATACTCGTTTCCATCACAGCTTGCACAGGATATCAGCGATGCGTTCTGCCGCATCAGGTGCGCTGAGTTCGCGCATGGCTTTTTCCATGGCTTCGCGTTTTTCCTGCTGTGCGACGTCTCCTTGGGTGAACTCGAGGATGCTGTCCGCTGTGAGATCTCGCTCCTGACAGAGTCGAGCTGCTCCGCGCGTGCTAAATGCTTGAGCATTGAAGGTCTGGTGATCGTCCGCCGCTGTAGGGTAGGGGACAAGTAAGGATGCTTTTCCCAGCAGGGATAGTTCTGTGAGTGTGGATGCACCCGCTCGCGTGATGACTCCATCACAGGCGGTGTAGGCTTGTGCCATCTGGGCGCAGAAGCCGAGGACGTGAACGTTTGTAAGCTCGCTTGACTGTTCGCGCATTTCTGCCTCATGGGCTTTTCCCGCGATGATGAGGTACTGCGTGTCGGTGTCGCGTGCTGCAGCTTCGAGGACGCGTTCGTTGAGTTTTCTCGCTCCCTGTGATCCCCCGAGGACGAGGATGGCTGATCCTTCTGCTTTCATACCAAAGCAGGCGCGTGCCTCGCCTTTGCTGATCTGGGCTTCTGTGCTGAACTCGCTGCGTGTGGGTGTGCCTGTCAGCTCACACTGCGAGTTTGGGAAGTAACGCGCCGCATCTTCGAGACCGAGCAGGACGCGTCTGCACCAGCGTGCGGTGAGGCGGTTTGCCTTCCCTGGTAGTGCATTGGAATCATGCACATAGCAGGGGAGCTTCATATGCGCACCAGCCATGATAGGAGCGAGTGAGGTGAAGCCTCCCATGCCGAGTACGAGGTCGATTTTCTCCTTTTTCAGCAGCTGGCGACTCTTCCAATAGGTGGCTGCCATCTTGAGCAGGAAGAGGGGAGTCTTCAGTGAGAGTAAGGGGGGCTTCGCCACGGCAGGGATGGAGAGGAAGGGGAGCTGGTCTCCATACTTCTCGGAGGCGTCGCGATCCACTTGCTTCTTAGAGATGAGAAGTAGAGGCTTGTGACCGCGCGCTTGTAGCTCCTGCGCCACGGCTATTCCGGGGAAAAGATGCCCACCTGTGCCACCACAGGCGATGAGGATGTTGAGAGGCTTGTTCATAGCAGTTCTGATCAGGCTGATCTTTTATTCAGCGGGATATAGTCGGAGATGACGGGGAGGCGACGCTGTATGCTGGTGATGATGCCTATGGCCGCGATGCTGAAGATGAGGTTCGTGCCACCATGACTGATATAGGGGAGGGGGAGACCCGTGTTCGGCACGATGGAGGTGACGACCATCATATTAAGCACGGCAGGCGTATTGATAGAGAGAATGAGCCCTAGACAGAGGTAGCGCCCGAAGAGATCCTTCGTTTGTATCGCGAGGTTGATCGCGGCTATCGTCATCGTCGTGAAAAGAAGCACGACGGATACCGATCCGACAAAGCCGAGTTCAGAGCCTATCTTCGCATAGATAAAGTCAGTATGCGCCACGGGGAGTGAGCCGTATTTTTCTATGCCTTCACCGAGTCCTACGCCAGTTGCTTCGCCGCGCTGGAAGGCTTTCTGCGAGACCCATTGCTGCAAGGCCTGTTCCTGTTTATAAAGTTCAGGCTTCATCCACGCTTCGATACGCGCCATTCGATTGGGGTTCTCTGTGGTGAACTGGAAGAGCACGAGAGCTCCGAGTAGTAATGCGAGTGCCAGTACCCACCAGCGTGTGCCCGCGGCAAGCATGACTCCGAAACCTGCTAATCCCAGAGCCGCAGAAGTACCCATGTCTTTTTCCACTAAGATGAGGATGAGTGGGATACCAAAGATGAGACCTGGCGCGAGGAAGCCTCTCAAGATGCTCTTGGAGTACTCTCTGTGACGCGCATACCAATGTGCCAGTGAGATCATGAGAGCGATCTTCGCCATCTCACTAGGCTGGAAGCGATAGCCCAGCATCTGGATCCAGCGGGCTTCACCATTGAGCCTCAGACCTATGCCCGGAACGAAGCAGAGTATTAATAGCACGACGCATCCCACCCAGATATACACGACGAATCGTCTGTAGTGGCGGTAGTCAAACTGGCTTAATGCGAGTGCTGCGAATAAGCCTAGCACCGCATTTCTCACCTGCCCACGTAGCAGCGCATAGGGGTCGCTGCCCTCGCCTATGTTCACCACAGTACTGGTGCTAGCCACCATGACAATGCCGAGGCATAGAAGCATGATGAAGCACACCCAGATGGTGATGATGCAAATGCGCGAGGACATGAGCGGAGGCAGGCTGGGGTGAGTGACGGATTACTTCACCTGCACCTTGATTTTCTGACCGAGGCGTAAGCGGTTCGCCTGTTCCTTGCTAAATTGGTTCAGGGTTATGATCTGCTCCAAGCTCATCTTATGACGACGCGCGATGCTGCTGAGTGTGTCACCTGAGACGACAGTGTAGCTCTGGGATACTGCTTGCTCAGGCACTGCGACGATCTCTTCGAGCTGTACTGCGCCACCACGAGCAGGGATATAGAGTCTATCGCCTGTGTAAAGGTAGGGGCGAGAGGCTGCTTTCGGGTTTGCCTTTTTG
The DNA here is from genome assembly GCA_964370895.1 of uncultured Akkermansia sp. GTDB lineage: Bacteria > Verrucomicrobiota > Verrucomicrobiia > Verrucomicrobiales > Akkermansiaceae > Akkermansia. The sequence continues at coordinate 5,050 of CAYJLR010000079.1, forward strand.
AGATCTGCGACAGAGAGATCATACTTCGAAGCGACACTTTCCCAGACATCACCTGAGACGATGATGTGTTCCTTTGCCTTGCTCGTCTGGCTTGGCACTGTGGTAGCTGCGGGGGCTGCGCTGCTTGACTTGTGCGCTGGGTTATGCACGACGAGATCTTGGATCTCTGAGTCTAGGACAGCGATGACTTCTTCGGGCTCAGCAGGCGTAGGCGTAGGTGTAGCTTCTTCACTGACCACGAGGGAGGTGATAGTCTGGCTAGCATCAGCAGTGCTTGCTGGAGCTTTAAGCTCGACTGGTACAGGGGTGAGCTCCATCGGTTTGATGGGCTCAGTAACTGTCTTGTTTTCAGGGATAGCACTGATGGGCTGTGTTACAGTCACCGCTGGGTTAGGCTGTTCCGCAGGAGTGCTCTTAGCTTCAGTGCTAGGGGGAGCATTCGTAGCCTTTACCGTCTCTTTTGAGCCGCCATTGAAGTGCTCATGCGCGAGGATGCCGCCAATGACGACAACGTGGAGCATGAGCAGTCCGAGGATGATACGCACAGCTGGGTTAGCCCCACTGGTCTTATTCATGCTCGAGTGCATGCGTACTGAGGCGCGCTTCGGCTTTTTTGTGAGAAGACTATCGATGGATAACTTAGGGCTAGGGCTCGTGCGTCCCAGCCTCGATTTTTCAAACGATTTGTTGCTGTTTAACATGGGATTTCAGTATGATCTTGAATGTTATGGGCGAAGTGCTTGAAGGACGGCGTCGCGGAAGCACTGCCCTCGTGCCTCATAGCCTGTAAATTGGTCAAAGGAAGATGTTCCGGGGGAGAAGAGCACGACATCACCGCCACGAGCTAATTCCATGGCGCGTGTCACGCATTCACCCACTGTCTCGTATTGCTCACAGGGGCATGCCTTCTCGAGGCATTCGACCAGCTGGCTGCCAATCTGACCGAAGCAGAGGCACTGGTGAGCTTTCTTCTCAAGAAGAGGGATGAGAGGCGTGTAGTTGAGCCCCTTATCCTTGCCTCCTGCGATGAGGATGACGGGACGGGTCTGGGAGTGGATAGCGGCTGCTGTCGAGTGCAGGTTCGTGCTTTTCGAGTCATTCAGCCATAGGATACCATCCATTTCTGCGACCATCTCGCAGCGGTGGCATGGTGGCGCAAAGCTGCGTACGCTGCTCTCGATCTGCTCGATGTCGAGTCCCAGATGACGGCATGCCAGCAGGGCAGCCATGGTGTTCTCTGCATTATGCGCTTGCTCGACGCGTGTGCCGCGTAGGGACATGAGGACTGTGTCGCCTTCGTAGATGCAGCTATCCTGATAGTAGAGTGTCGCATCCTTGCCAGTGGAGCAGAATGTCTCGACTGGGCAGGGGAGTTCACCCAGATTTTCACCCGCGCGGATGATGGCATGCTGCTCGGCACCCATGTTTTCAAAGACGCGCTTCTTAGCATTAAAATAGTCTTCTACGCTCTTGTAACGATCCATGTGGTCGGGAGCGAAGTTCAGCCAGATAGCGATGTCAGGGCGGAACTGCGCTATGGTTTCCATCTGGAAGGAAGATACTTCTAGCACCGCTATTTTCTTCTCAGGGTGTGCGCTTACCACGTCGCTGAGTGGTAAGCCGTAGTTGCCGCATGCTATGGCTGGGTAGCCTGATTGCACGAGAATATGCTCGATGAGTGCCGTAGAGGTGGTTTTACCATTTGTGCCTGTGATAGCGATGATGCGACCCTTGAAGTAACGATAGGCGAACTCGGTCTCACCGAGCAAGGTAGCTTGCTTCGGGGCGCAGAAGGCGAGTGTCCATGCGATGTCCGCTTCGATACCGGGGGAAAGGATGACGAGATCAGCCGCGTAGGCTGTCGCGTCGGCTTCACCTGCGGCAGGTACACACTTGATACCTGCGATGGAGCAGGTGGCCTTCGGAGAACTGTCAAAGATACAGACTTCGCTTGCTCCCTGTGCGAGAGCCAGCTTTGCCGCAGCGATACCACTGCGACCACATCCGAGGACGGCAATACGTTGTTGAGCTATATTCATGAACGAAATAATGAAAAGATAAGGATAGTATTAATATTGAATGACGGCGACATACCAAGCGAGCGCGCCGCTCAGTCCGAGCAGCAGCGTGATAATCCAGAAACGTATACAGACCTGCGTTTCTGACCAACCGAGTTTCTCAAAGTGGTGATGGATAGGAGCCATGAGGAAGATGCGGCGTCCTGTTCCTGTGAGCTTGCGCGTGAGTTTGAAGCCCATGCGCTGGATAATGACGGAGCTTGCCTCGATGACAAAGATGCCGCCAATGAAGACGAAAATAAGGTGATTCCCCGTGCAGACAGCCACCGTGCTCAGAGCACCGCCGAGCGAGAGTGAACCCGTGTCACCCATGAAGACCTTCGCAGGGAAGGCATTAAACCAGAGGAAGCCGAGGCATGCAAAGGTGATACTCGCGAGGAAGATGTTCATCTGGGCTGATTCCGCGACGAAACTCATGAGTCCCGCGGCTATAGCCACACTGCCACTGGCGAGTCCATCGAGTCCATCGGTGAGGTTCACCGCATTAGAGCCTGCGATGATGACGAGCATGGAAAGTGGGATAAACCAGATGCCTATGTCGAGCCAGCCCCAGAAGGGGATGATGATCTCAGACGCATTCGCCTTCACACTATAGATATAGTAGGCAGCTACACCAGCCGCAAGAGTCTGAATGAAGATCTTCACCCAGCCGTTCACGCCATCCGTGCCCTTCTGCTTGATCTTCGCGAAGTCATCGAGAAAGCCCAGTCCCGCTGTCATCAGCAGAACGAGTAAGCAAGCCTGCAGTGAAGGACTACTGAGGTCTCCAAAGAGAAACATACTCAGCGCGATGAGACCTATGATCATCAATCCACCCATCGTGGGTGTGCCCTTCTTGCTCGAGTGATCAGGAGCGTGCGCACAAGCTGTCTTCTCACGAATAGGCTGCCCAGCCTTCATGCGACGTAAGATGGCAATGAATGGTGGCCCTAAGATCAAGCTCATGGCGAAGGGGAAAAGGATGGCGCAGAAGAAGAGGATGCGCGTAGGAATCTCGAAGAAGTAGTGAATCATGAGGTCGGGAGATCGGAGGTCGCCGCGTGGCGATTAAGTTCTGAGATGAGACTCTGTAACACACGCTCCATGGCGGATGAACGAGAGCCCTTGAAAAGGATGGCGTCGCCAGATCGGGCGTAGTCGTAGAGTTCTACCCCCATAGCTTCATGTGATTCGCTGTGATGTAGCTCTATGCCCGCTGCGCCTGCGTGAAGTGCCTGCATGTTCTCACTATCTGCACCCACGGTGAATAGGGCGTGAAACTCGCGTGCACGCACGCGCTCGCCTACCTGACGGTGGATGTCAGGACCATGCTCACCGAGCTCACCTATAGGACCGAGTACTGCGATGCAGCGGCTAGGTTCATCCATGTCAGCCACCGTATCGAGAGCTGCAAGCATGCTTTCTAGATTCGCATTATAACTATCATCGATGATGAAGAGCCCCTCACGCTGCTCACAGCTGAGACGTCCCTGTGTCAGGCAGGATTCTGCGAGACCGGCAGCTATATCCGTGAGTGTGCACCCTGCCTTCCAAGCGGCTGCTGCTGCGAGTAAGCTATTGCTCACCATATGGCGACCGGGGGTGGGAAGCTGGATCAGGATATTGCCTTCGCCTGCGATGCTAAGTGTGTATTCGCTACCCTGTGCGTGGAAGCGCATATCAGAGGCTTGGAGAGGACAGTCGTCAGCAGCTATGGCAAGACTCTGCGCGGTCGTCTGCGTCGCGATATAGTCAGCGAAATCGTCATGCGCAGGGTAGTACAGCCAGCCTGAGCGAGGGAGACTGCGCGCGAGGGTGCATTTCTCCTCTGCGATCACTTCACGAGATCCCATATGCTCAATGTGAGCAGAGCCTATGTGTGTGATGATACCATCATCAGGCTGGGTGATGTCACAGAGTGGAGCGAGCTCGCCTACGTGATTCATCCCCATCTCCCATACGACGACTTCTGTGGCGCGCTCGGTGCTCAAGACACTGAGGGGGACGCCTATGTGATTGTTCAGATTACCACGAGTCGCCTGTGCGCAGAAACGCTGCGACAGGATGCTCAGCAGCATATCTTTCGTGCTCGTCTTCCCGCTAGAGCCCGTGAGACCGATGACTCGGAGAGGTTCTAACTCTCCTCTCCACCAGCAAGCCAGCATCTGCAGAGCTATCAGTGTATCATCGACAAGAATGATACTACAGTCAGGGTGGACGTCACTGACCTCCTCGGAGACGATGACGGCAGCCGCTCCCGCCTCAGCAGCCTGTGCGGCAAAGTGGTTGCCATTGAAACGCGCGCCACTCAGAGCGACAAAAAGACAATCAGCTTCAAGCTGACGCGTATCCGTGACGACACCAGAAGAGATGACGCGTACCCCTCGCGCCACGAGCTTTCCGCCAGTGGCTTGTACGAGAGTATCTATGTCTATGCTCTTCATCTAGGTGAGAATATATTAGAATGTGAAAGGCTTGTTGCTTGCGTCCTGATCTTCATCAGAAGGTCTGGAAGGCTTGTCATGATCACGGTCATTTCTGTCGAAACCACGGTCAC
>CAYJLR010000080.1:0-9655 GCA_964370895.1 uncultured Akkermansia sp.
CCCTCAATGCGATTGAGGCGTTTCATCATCTTATCTTCATCAAAACAGTCCATAATATTAAAAAATATTTTCATATACCTTATACCCCTACAGGGTATGTGTCAAGGGCATTTTAAGATATCATCAATCTAATAAAAGAAACTATTGCCAAGCTTCCCCTATGCCTGTATACTGCTGCCCGCATGCTGACCATCAAAAAACTCACCAAGGCACACGCGGGTCGTACCCTGTTCGCAGAAACTGAAATCACTGTCAACTGGGGCGAGCGTATCGCGCTCGTTGGACCTAATGGCGCGGGCAAGTCGACACTCTTCCGCATGATTCTCGGTACGGACTCTCCTGACGAAGGACGCATCGACCGTGATGAATACGCTGTCGTGGGCTACCTCGCACAGGAGGCAGGTGATCCTACAGACCGCACAGTTCTGGAAATCGCCATGAGCGTCACACTCGAAATGGGTGATGCTATCCGTACAATTCGCGAATGTGAAGGAAAGGGCGATGTCAGCAGCGACGCCTATGCCGAAGCGATGGATATCTTCATCGCAAACAGCGGCTACCAGCTCGAACCTAAGGCGAAGAAAATCCTCAAGGGTCTCGCATTCAAAGATTCTGACTTCGACCGTCCAGCTCGCGAGATGAGCGGTGGATGGGTCATGCGTGCACACCTCGCGCAGCTACTCGTCGCCGAGCCTGATCTCCTCATGCTCGATGAACCGACGAACCACCTCGACCTTCTCAGCCTTCTCTGGTTCCAGCGCTACCTGAAGAATTATCCCGGCGCTATCTTTATGATTTCCCATGACCGCGATTTCATGGACGAACTCGTCGAGACGGTGTACGACATCGAGAATACGAAGCTCATCCGCTACTCTGGGAACTACACAACATTCGTCGAGCAGAAGGAACTGCGCTACGAGCACCAGCTCGCTGCATGGCGTCACCAGCAGAAGGAGATCGCGCATGTCGAGTCCTTCGTCGAGCGTTTCCGCTCTGTGGCCTCGAAGGCAGCGCAGGTACAGAGCCGCATCAAGCAGCTCCAGAAGATGGAGCGCATGGAGAAGCCTAAGCAGGCTCGTCGTATCTTCAAGTTTAACTTCCCCCAGCCACCACGTGCTATGCAGAAGGTCATGGAGCTGGAGAAAGTCGGTCAAGCCTATGGCGAGAAGCGTATTTATAAGAATCTCGATCTCCTCATCGAGCGTGGCGAGCGCATCGTGCTCGTCGGACCAAATGGTGCTGGTAAGTCCACACTACTCAAGGTGCTCGCTGGCGTCATCCCCATCGATGAAGGGAAACGCACACCTGGCACGACGACTCGCATCGGATACTTCTCCCAGATGCGCGCAGAAAACCTCACTCCGAACTTCACCGTGCTTGAGGAAATCATGAATGCGAACCACGAGCTTCGCGAAGAAGAAGCGCGCGCCGTGCTCGGCTCATTCCTCTTCCGTCGTCTCGACGTGGAAAAGCGCGTCGAAGTCCTCTCAGGTGGGGAAAAATCACGCCTCAGCCTCGTCAAGTTCCTCGTGAATCCGCCGAACCTCCTCCTCATGGACGAGCCCACGACTCACCTTGACCTCCAGAGTGTCGAGGCCCTGTCACAGGCGCTGAACCACTACGAAGGCACGCTGGTCTTCATTTCGCATGACGTGCACTTCATCCGCGCCCTCGCGAAAAAGACCCTCCATATCAGCAATGGTACAGTGACTCCTTACGCAGGCGGCTACGACTATTATCTCGAAAAGTCAGGCATCCTTGACGAAAGGGATGCAATGGATCAGTAATAGGGAAATTCTCGCAATTCGTTTTCCACAAAGGCGAATGTAGAAAATGAAGTAAACAGCGCGCCTCACTCGGTCTTTTTCGCGCTGCGAATTACGAGAACTCCCCAATAGGCGCGTTGCGATAAGTCGAGGACTTTCTATTCCCTTGACAATTTAGATTCTTTCTCATATGCTTGCTTAGAGAGACCATCTCTTATGACCTCGCTGCCACGTCAAGATATTTTCGAAATCCCTTTTACCGTATCCTCACTCGAGAACGCGGCAGCATACTTTGTACAGCAAGCAGCAGTCGTCACGAAGCCTACCCTCATCGCGCATGCCGACGTACACGTACTCACGCGCGCACTCAGTGAGAAGGATTATGGCACGAAGCTCGCGCAGTTCGACTACATCTGCCCCGATGGCATGCCTATCGTCTGGCTGATGCGCAAGAAAAAGAAGGTAGACGCACACCGCCTCTACGGGCCTGACATGATGGAGCGCGTCTGTGATCTCGGTCGCAAGAGTACTACGCCAGTACGCCACTTCCTCCTCGGAGGATCAGCAGAAGCACAGCAGCTCCTGCAAGAAAAGTTCAAGACTCGTTTCCCTGAACTCATCATAGCGGGCTATTACTCGCCTCCTATGGGCGAATGGCCAGCCGACGAGCATGAGCGTATCGCCGCACTCATCCGGGAGAGCGGAGCGAACTGTGTCTGGGTAGGTCTCGGCTGCCCGAAGCAGGAACGATGGCTCGCAGAGCAGCTCTCTGATGACACACTTCCACCTGCACTCTACTTCGCAGTAGGTGCGGCCTTCAACTTTCACGCAGGTCTTGTCAGTCAAGCACCTCTGTGGGTGCGCCAGCGTGGATTCGAATGGTTATACCGCCTCTGCAAGGAGCCACGACGCTTATTTAAGCGTTATTTTATCCATATTGGACTCTTTTTCTGGTTTTTGCTCACACGAAAGGTATAATAAGCAATATCACCTTTCCCTCATCATGAAAACTAGTCTATTTCTTCTTTCACTCGCCGCCATCTCACCAAGCTTCGCACAGATGGCACCCCCACCCATCCCAGCGGGCCCTATTTCCTACACAAGTGTCAGCGTACCTGCTAGTAATCAGGATCTCGACACCATCGTGGAGGCAGCTAGCTACGAGACCTTGACACTCCCGACGACTCCCATCGCCACAGAGCCTACTCCTATCAGCGAGATTCAGTCTAGTGAGTATAGCTGGGATCTGGATATTAACCTCTACACGCTGCACTACAATGTGCGCGGTATGGGCGTAACAAACAGATTCAGCGATCACGGTTACTCGACATTCGGAGCTTCCTACACAAGCAGCAATCGCAATCTTTTCCAAGCAGGACTCCACCAGCGATTCCACGGTGAAATAGGGCGCATCTGGGGATCGAATGATACCCTCGCTGACGGCTACATGAGCCAGTGGGGCTACAGCATCGGCAAGGAAGTATTCCCGAATGCCATGCTGGAACTCGGCTACAATCTCCGCTACGGTACACTAGAAGGCTTCTTCGCTAAGCAGCGCGGTAAGTCCGCTCACAGCGTCGCACAGGATCTCTGCCTCACACTGAGCTATGACGACAAGCAGAAGGGATTCTTCGGTGGTGTACAGCTCGGATATGGCTTCTCAGGTCTGACTGGCTGGTACTACGACCTCGCGGCAGGCTATCGACAGACAGAAGTATTTTCCTTGCAGAACTGGGGACTTGATCTCGAATACCTCGTGGGAATAGCAGGCTCATCTGGCTACTGGACAGGGAATGCCGACGGCATCGATGCGTACCGCGCTCGCGTGAGCTTCCTCCCCTATGCGCATGATGGATTATTCGGACGCGATTCAAACTGGAGCGTCACTCCATGGGTGGAAATGACCACCTCTGGTGACAATGACAAGACCATAGACCGCGATTTCGGTGGTGTTGTGGATGACTTTCAAATTAATTTCGGTTTCGATATAAATTACAAATTCTAAACGAGATAAACCAAGAGCACCCCTAGTTTCTTTGCGAAATTAGGGGTGTTTTTTTATCTATTTTCATAATGGTATTGACAGCATAAGTCCTCAGTGTTAGAATCAGCTAACCTTTTTAGTTTAAGCTAACTAAAGTTAGAAAGAACTAACTAACATGACAGCACATCAATCACTCAAAAACGTTCCAGTAGGCGAGCGAGCGAAAGTATTTCGCGTCAGCAGCCACGGAGCTCTCCGTCAGCGTATCCTCGATATGGGGATCACACGTGGCACAGAAGTAGAAGTTCTCAAGCGCGCACCACTCGGTGACCCTATTGAAATTCTCGTACGCGGCTACACTCTCTCCATACGCAGCAGTGAAGCAGAGCATATCATCATCGAATAAGAAGAAGCTTTGAATCCCCCCATTCATTTATGAAAAAAATCATCGCCCTTGTGGGCAATCCTAACTGTGGTAAGACCGCACTCTTCAATGAGCTGACAGGTGCGAGCCAATACGTGGGCAACTGGCCCGGCGTCACTGTCGAGCGCAAGAGTGGCACACTACGCGACACGACGGATGTAGAAATCGCCGACTTACCAGGCATCTACTCCATCCTCCCTTACACACCCGAAGAGCGCATCACGCGCCAGTTCCTGACAGAAGAGCGTCCTGACCTCATTCTGAATGTCATCGATGCGACTAATCTCGAGCGCAACCTCTACCTCAGCTCCCAGTTGCTCGATCTCGGTATCCCCGTGATCATGGCATTCAACATGATGGATCTGGTAAAGGAGAAGATAGACACAGAAAAACTCTCCGCACAGCTCGGCTGCCCCATCGTTGAAATCAGCGCCTTGAAGAAGCAAGGGCTCGATGAGCTCTGGACAGCACTCGTGCGCCAGCAGTTAGAAACCGCACCATTCTTCGATCTTGGAGAAGAGCTGGAATCCATCATCACTCAGGTTAGCGAGCAGATGAAGGCTTCACGCGCCGATGTTGTCGAAGCTATCCAGTGCGAGCACGAGCAGCTGAGCGCAAAAGGTATCAGTGGTGAGACCCACAGCCTCATCGAGGAGAGCGTACGCGAGCTCGAAGAGGAAAAGGATGATGACATCGCTTCCATCATCGCCTCCGCACGCTACGATAGCATCGTCAAGATGGTAAACTCCGTGCAGAAGCAGCAGAAGCGCGAATCCTCCTTCAGCCAGAAGGTAGACAACATCCTCACAAACCGTGTCCTCGGTCTCGGTGTGTTCGCCGCCGTGATGTGGACGATTTACTACATCTCCATCTCCACAGTCGGTGACTGGGGTACAGGCTGGGCGAATGACGTGATCTTCGGACCTGTCGTCGGTGGCTGGCTCGATGGCTTCATCGGTGCGGGTAAAGCCCCTATCGAAAGCCTCGTCATGCTCACGGCAGTACTCAGCAGCTGCCTCGTCTTCCCTGCCGCATTACGTCGTCTCCACGACATCGGCCTGAATGGCTCATGGCTCTACCTCGCCATTGCTCCTTTCTTGCTGGAATACATGTGCCCTCACTTCCCTGAGACCATCCAGACAGGCATCATGTACCTTCTCTACGCGGTGAATGCCGTGATGATACTCGCCATGCTCTTCATGCCAGGTCAGAAGAAGGAGAACCGCTACGGCCTTGCGACTCATCCTAAGAGCTTCAAGCCCATGACACTCGCTGGCCGCCTCGGTCGCCTAGAGTTCGTCGGCTACCTCGTACTCATGAGCGCGATCGCTTTCGGCATCGCGATGCTCGGTCGCCTCGGCCTTCAGGTCAGTGATCAGGTATACAGCCTCATCGCAGACGGTATCGTCGCGGGTGTGGGTGCAGTCCTCGGCTTCCTTCCTCAGATGGCCGTGCTCTTCCTCATGCTTTCCTTCCTCGAAGACTGCGGCTACATGGCGCGCGTTGCCTTCATGATGGACCGTATCTTCCGCTCACTGGGTCTCTCTGGTAAGTCCTTCATCCCTCTCCTCGTCTCCATGGGCTGCGGTATCCCCGGTGTCATGGCTACGCGTACGATTGAGAATGAAAAGGACAGACGCATGACAGCCATGCTCACCACCTTCATGCCCTGCGGTGCGAAGCTTCCTATCATCGCCCTCATCGGTCTCCTGCTCGGTCAGGATCAGAACATCGCGACACTCGCTTACTTCACAGGTATTGGCTCTGTTATCCTCAGTGGTCTTCTCCTGCGTAAGACTCGCTTCTTCTCGGGTGGTTACACACCATTCCTCATGGAGCTACCTTCCTACCACATGCCATCAGGCACAAGCATCAACCTCCGCGCCATGGAACGCTGCAAGTCCTTCGTTCAGCGCGCTGGTACCATCATCTTCATCGCATCTGCCACCATCTGGTTCACCCAGAGCTACACATGGAAGATGCAAGAAGCGGAAACCATCCACGACAGCATGCTTGCAGACGTAGGTAATGCAGTATCACCAGTATTCGAGCCACTTGGCTGGGGTTCTGATTGGCGTCCTACCGTGGCTACTGTCACAGGTCTCATCGCTAAGGAACAGGTCATCGGTACATTCGGTGTTCTCTATACGAACACAGAACCTGCAGCAGAAGAAGCTGCCGATGCTGGCGCAGAAGTTGCCACTGAAGAAGAAGCCGAACCTGAGTTCGCACGTACAGCAGCTCTGCCTAAGTACAACGCACTCACCTTCCTCACCATGCTTGCATGGCAGATGGACAGCGAAGTACAGGCTCCTCTTCCCGTCACGGAAGAAGCTGAAGAAGAAGAAGGCGAAGGTGAAGAAGTCGGTGTAGCCGCCACGCTGAAAGAGCTGGGGACATTCACCCCATTCGCAGCGCTTTCCTTCATGATTTTCAACCTGCTTTGCGCACCTTGCTTCGCAGCTTGCGGTGCTATTCGTCGCGAGATGAACAGCGGATTCTGGACGAGCTTTGCCATCGCCTACATGTGCATCTGGGCATACCTCACAGGCTTCGTTGTCTACCAACTCGGCTACGGCGTTCAGAATAGCATCTTCGGTGCTGGTCAGATCCTCGCAAGCATCCTGCTCGTAGCTCTGCTTTACAGAATCAGTCCTCTCAGTGGGCGCTGCACGCGTTAACCTCATTACTCTCATGCACGATATCATCATTCTAAGTCTTATCCTTCTTTTTATGAGTTACCTCATCTGGAGGCGATTGAAAAAATCGTCGCATGAGAGCTCTTGCTCTTCTGGTGGTGGCTGCGGCGGATCATGCCGTAACTGCCACCACCACAAAGACAATAAAGAAAAATAAAGTTATTTTTATTTTTAATTTTAATTATTAAAAACAGAAATGACATAAAAAAAGGCTTTTTTATCATTCAAAAAAATGATAAGATAGAGCCCAGCGGAAGCCTCGTATCATTTGTCTTTTTCAAGTGCGGGAGCTAACCCCGTTTCTATTACCACATATGTCTACATATACTTCACGAGTATTGGAACAGGTTCGTGCTAAGAACAGTCACGAAGCTGAATATCTTCAGGCAGTACAAGAAGTACTCGGCACAATCAGCCCAGTTCTCGACGCACAGCCAAAATACGAAGCAAACGCTATTCTCGAGCGCATCGTTGAACCAGAACGCGTCATCACATTCCGCATTCCTTGGGCAGACGATAAAGGTCAGATCCACGTCAATCGCGGCTACCGCGTTGAGTTCAACAGCGCAATCGGCCCTTACAAGGGCGGTCTCCGCTTCCACCCAAGCGTCAACCTTGGTATCCTCAAGTTCCTCGGCTTCGAGCAGGTCTTCAAGAACTCCCTCACTACACTCGCAATGGGTGGCGGTAAGGGCGGTGCAGACTTCGATCCTAAGGGTAAGAGCGACGCTGAAGTCATGCGCTTCTGCCAGAGCTTCATGTCGGAGCTCCAGCGCCACATCGGACCTGACACAGACGTTCCTGCTGGTGACATCGGTGTAGGTGCACGCGAAATCGGCTACATGTTCGGTCAGTACAAGCGTCTTCGTAACGAATTCACAGGTGTCCTCACCGGTAAGTCCCTTAACTGGGGTGGTTCACTCATCCGTCCAGAAGCTACTGGTTACGGTGCAGTCTACTTCGCTCAGAACATGCTTGCTACAGTCGGTCAGGACCTTGAAGGTAAGGTTTGCACCGTTTCTGGCTCCGGTAACGTAGCTCAGTACACTGTAGAAAAGCTCAACCACTTCGGCGCTAAGGCAGTCACACTTTCTGACTCCGCTGGCTTCATCCACGACCCAGCAGGTATCGACGCTGAAAAGCTCGCTTGGGTCATGGATCTCAAGAACAACCGCCGTGGTCGCATCGAAGAATACGCAAAGCAGTTCCCAGGTTCTAGCTTCTACGCAGGTCAGCGCCCATGGGGTGTGGCATGTGATTGCGCATTCCCATCCGCTACACAGAACGAAATCGACGGAGCAGACGCAACAACACTTGTCAACAATGGTTGTAAGCTCGTATCCGAAGGTGCTAACATGCCTACGAACATCGAAGGTATCGACGTCTACCTTGCCGCTAAGATCCTCTACGGTCCAGGTAAGGCAGCAAACGCAGGTGGCGTAGCTACCTCCGGTCTTGAAATGTCCCAGAACAGCATGCGCCTGAACTGGACACGCGAAGAAGTAGACGCGAAGCTTCAGAGCATCATGAAGAACATCCATGACAACGCTCACTCACACGCTCGCGAATACTCCGCTGACTCCAAGGGTGAGTTCACGAACTACGTCGCCGGTGCTAACATGGCAGGCTTCGTGAAGGTCGCTGACTCCATGATCGAACAGGGTCTCGTATAATATCATACGTCTCTGATCATCACAGATCTTAAAGCGGCATCCCTGCAAAGGGATGCCGCTTTTACTTCTAGACGGCTCTACGCCTAAATGATAAAGTACTAGTGAACCAGCGTATAACTACTCATGAGCATTCTAAACAATAAGCTCGTCATCACCTTACTGCTTGCAATACGAGCCGTATTGTATACTCTTATTGTACTCATCATAGGCTGCATCGTAGCACTCAGTGGCTTTTACATAGATGCACAGATCATTCTCGTCACTAGCGTCATAATCGCGCTACTATCGTTAATGATTTACGGATCGAACCGCCTCATAAAAAGGTCTAGCAACGCCCATTTTCCGCAAATATCAAAAAAAACGCGCCTGATTATCATCTGCGTAGTAGGGACTGCACTCATAACTATTAACTTTTTGATAATGAACTAATTTCAGAAAGATCATTAACTCACATTTCACTCAGTCTGAGCTTCGCGCAAACGCGGCTAGCTTCGTAAAGGTCGCTGACCCCATGATCGAACAGGGTCTCGTACAATATCATACGTCTCTGATCGTCACAGATCTTAAAGCAGCATCTCTGCAAAGGGATGCTGCTTTTTCTTATAATTATCACACAAAATCGAATACCCCCTCTTCACAGAGGAAGCTCGCACACCACTTAGCAATAGTGGATGAGGTGACGAGATTTTCTATCAATTAATGAAGTATTTTTCCCTCTGATAGTATTAGAATGACTATCTTCTATTTAGTTGAGCGTCTTGCAATAATTTCTCTTGTAATTCGCTACTTAAATCACTTTTAGTCCACGGAAAGCAATTTATCTTAAAGGGGAGTTCTCGTAATTCGCAGCACGAAATCAGGAAGGTGTTTTTCAGCGTATTTTTTTCATTTTCGACGGAGTATAATGGCTTATTCGACGAGAAAAGGGTAAAAATAGGCGAAAAAGACCGAGTGAGGCGCGCTGTTTACTTCATTTTCTACATCCACTTTTGAGGAAAACGAATTGCGAGAACTTGCCTAAAGGGGAGTTCTCGTAATTCGCAGCGCGAAATCGCGAAGGGATTTTTCGGCGTATTTTTTTCATTTTCGACGGAGCATAATGGCTTATT
>CAYJLR010000081.1:0-9503 GCA_964370895.1 uncultured Akkermansia sp.
GCCAACTTCAGGAGCGCTGGTCTGAGAAGATGGGCAAGAATGTTCCTTTCGAAGTTGTGAATGACGGTGAAGTCACCGCTCTCGCAGGTGCTATGGGCATGGAAGACGACGCAGTACTCGGTGTTGCTATGGGTACATCCCTCGCAGCTGGCTACGTCGATCCTGATGGTCACATCATGCCATGGCTCAACGAGCTCGCATTCGTCCCTGTCGACTACCAAGAAGAAGGTGGCGTAGACGAATGGTCCGGTGACAAGGGCTGTGGTGCTCTCTACTTCTCTCAGCAGGCTGTAGCTCGCCTCGCTCCACGCGCAGGCTTCGAGTTCGGCGACATGCCATTCCCAGAGCAGCTTAAGAAAGTACAGGCTGCAATGGAAGAAAACGACGAACGCGCTCGCAAGATCTACGAAACGATCGGTGTACAGTTCGGTTACACTGTCGCATACTTCGCTCAGTTCTATGCTGTACGTAACCTCCTCTTCCTCGGTCGCGTCGCGACAGGTGAGGGCGGTCAGATCATCATCGATATGGCAAATGAAGTTCTCGCGAAGGAATTCCCAGAAGTGAAGATCACTCTCTGCGTACCTGACGAGCAGACAAAGCGTCACGGTCAAGCAGTAGCAGCTGCTTCCCTTCCTAAGATTAGCTAAGCTAATTTCAGAATAATTTAAAAAGGAGCCTTCATTACGAAGGCTCCTTTTTTTGCTATTATTTCCTACGTCTTCTCCGAAGAAGAATGCTAAGTGAGATGAGGCAGAGTGTCGCGCTACTCGGTTCAGGGACGAGGAATATCCCCTCAATACTGTGTTCTATATAGAAGCTACTTGTCGGAGTGTACACGACACCATTAAGATAAATCGTGTAAGTGATAGTGAGATCATCCCATGTGAAGCCCGTCGCCTGACGCGCATCGAGCAGTGCGATGGGAAGTCCGACTAGATACTCACTGACATCACCTGTGAGGTAGACATTTACCTGAGTCATGTCGCTGATGTTCAGGGCGATATTTTCGCCTACGATGAGACTAGAATTGTCACTGGCACTGTTGAGATAGAAGTCGAGTGTGCTAGTACTCATATCAGTGGACTTAGCAATCGTATTCAGATCGCCGCTGCTGCTAACGAGTTCAGAGATTGTCACCGTGCTCGTTTGGTAGGTGGTAGTGATGTCAGTAGAGGTATTATCTCCACTACCGAAAGTGATAGAAGTGGATGCATTCAGGCTGCTAGCCTTCACGTCAAAGTTTCCTGATTCAAAATTGATCGAATTCGTACCTGCCTCTAAGTTGCCGATGAACTGGACCTGAGTTCCACCCGATGTCGATGAAGAGGACGCAGATACGCTTATCCCTGCGGTCGTATTATTAATGGCTGTTCCGTAGGCTGTGCTGGTCAGAGCTCCTCCATCACTGGTCGTGTTTATGAGGGCGGTGACGCTCGCGCCATTGATGAAGCTCAGAGTCCTATCCGCTATGTCTTCTATGCCCGTTACTTGCACATTTGTATCTGAGGTTGACTGTGCCAGTAGTTGACCACTGATGTCACCTATTGTCGTGATATAGTCGACAGTATCTGTCCCCGCACTGGCAAAAATGTTACCAGATGCTTTCACCGTCTCCGTGCTACCGATCTGAAGGGCTACTGCCTGACCATTCGTGCCTATAGTAGCACTGATGCTACCACCTATATTTCCTATGCTGGAATTAGAGAGTGACTGCAGAGCAGGTAGCGTATTCGCGGCTGCGGAGCCCGTAGTGAGAAGACCTGCCGCAGTACTAGCTCCAGTCGAGCTACCAGTCACACTCGCAGTTATCGTTCCATTCATGTCACCCACGCTAGAGCCATTAATCCACACGCCTACAGCAGCACCTAGACCAGATGTCGTGCTTATTGCCCCCCCCTCTCCTAAGGAGAACTCTGATGAACCATAATCATAACCTACAGCGACGTAGCCTGCTGCTAGACCTAGACCTCGATTAACATTCAGAGTAATATTATTCCAGTCTACAGCGAGACCTTCTGAGTTCTGTAGAGAGCCACTAGTGCCGTCAACATAACTATTTTTAAAACCGAGTGCGAATTGCGTACCCGCGCCTTTCACTCCTAATAAATACCCCGCACTGTAACTTATCGTATCAAGGTAAGTTGTATTCGATGTCATCGTATAAGTTCCTGAAATGAGCCCGAAGGGCGAGCGAGCTCCTGTATTGATATCAATGTTATCGGGATTAATATTAGCTAGCATCAGAGATGCCTGCCCATTAATGGCAGTTACAGTAATATTCGCATTCACAGACGTATCACTACTCCCATTATTCGCGGATTCAAACGACATGCCAGTAGCGCGACTTGAACTACCACTAGTACTAGCCACAATCGTAAAGTTATCAATGGCGCTAATGGTATTCGTACCATTTAAGAGGATACCCGTAGAACTGCCTGCCGTTGACTGACTACTGATAGTACCCGTCAGACTTTCGATAGAGGTATTGAGTAATTCTAAGCCGACAGCATTACCTTGGGACGATACATTGAGAGTACCTGCGACATCCCCCATTTCTACACTGGAAGCAGAGATGCCTGTCACTGTCCCGGTAGTGGTGGTATTCGTATTACTAAGATTAATGATGGTACTAGAGGCAAGGGTAATATCAAGCTCTCCCCCATTCAGTGTGCCTACTTGGATTGGGGATGTTCCTCCAGTTAATTGATAACCTATGAGCTCTCCTGAGAAGGACTGACTAGCTTCCGCAGCGCTAAAGGCGGTGAGATCGGATGTGAAATCACTACTAATAGACTCGATCGTCAGTGTTTGAGCATGGAGGCTAGAGGATACGATACAGAGACTCGAAGTCATAGTAGCGATGATGAAAAATGTGCTTATAAATGGAGACTTCATATATTTGATAAATACTCGTGCCCTAATTATGTGAATAATCAATTTTGTTATCAATCTATATTGCTAACGTATAGATAGTTTATAAAGAATATGCTGCGATGCCTGTCTAACTAAGGAGTGTGATCTTAATCAAAGCATGCGATGATACTCGTATTTCGTCATTGTTATAACATTGGGCTTGATTTCATGAGTTCTTTATGCTAGTGTTACAGCATGTACGTATTAGCAAACTTGGGATCACCTTCCCACTGGCTTATTCTTGTGGTCGTGTGCCTTGTTATCTTCGGAGCGAAGCATTTGCCTGATATCGCACGTAACCTCGGTAAGGGGATGGGTGAGTTTAAAAAAGCTCGTAAGCAGTTTGAGGACGAGCTGATGAAAGAAGAAAAGTCTGAGACAGCCTCTAAGTCTATCGCAAGCGAAGCACCAGCTAGCAGCGAAGCGAAAAATGAAAGCAGCGCAAATCCTACAAGCGAGAAAAAGCCTGCTGATCATATAGACGTGTAAATAAAAATTCACATATAATAAAGAGCGAGTACTCCCCTCAAGGAGTGCTCGCTCTTCTTGCATACTTGGGTCTTCATTAGATTAAAATAGTTGTCATAACAAATTTTTATAGTTGACGGGAAAGATGAGGGGTGATAAAACTAATTAGTTAGCACACCTAAGTAAATGAGCACTCCATCACAATTAGATGATCAAATCATCGCACTCCGCACGCAGATACGACTTTTAAAGAAGTCTAGTAATCAATCCCCATCGACTCTACATAGCGGTGAGAGTGAGGCGATGAAATGGATATACAAATACAAAGAAGAGTATAAAAAATTACCACGCATGCTCGATATATGCGAAATTTTGAATATTACACAAGCCACTCTGAGTACTTTAGTTGATCGACTAATAAAAAAAGGGTTCGTAAGACGTGAAGTTTCAGAGTTTGACAAGCGCGCCAAGCTTTTAGTTATAACTGAGGAGGGAGAAGCTGTACTACATGCTCATCTGCGAAAAATGAATAAGCAAATCTCTGATATTCTTTCTCAGCTAGGCGATGAGGATACAGACCATCTTATACGTATTCTGAAAAGAGTCAACGTTATCATTAATAATAACTAATTTAACTTTTACTCTATCATGAGAAAAATAGCAATATACGGAAAAGGCGGTATAGGTAAATCTACTACAACGTCTAATTTATCAGCAGCTCTCGCGAAAAAAGGCTACAAAGTCATGCAGGTTGGATGTGATCCTAAGGCTGATTCGACAAAGAATCTGATGCAGGGGAAAGTGATCCCCTCTATTCTTGACCAACTCAAGAGTAAGGGGAGTGAGCTGCGGCTAGAGGATATCGTCTTTGAAGGATATGCTGGAGTACTCTGCGTCGAAGCAGGTGGGCCAGCCCCTGGTATAGGCTGTGCGGGACGCGGTATCATCTCTGCCTTTGAAAAATTAGCAGATCTCAAAGCATTTGAAACCTACCGACCTGATATTGTCATCTACGACGTTCTAGGGGATGTCGTCTGTGGTGGATTCGCTATGCCTATACGTGATGGCTATGCCAAGGAAGTCTTCATTGTATCCTCTGGGGAGATGATGGCACTCTTCGCTGCAGATAATATATCACGAGCTGTAAAGAATTTCGAGAAGCGCAGCTATGCAAAATTCGGAGGAATCATCTTAAATGAGAAAAACATAGCAAATGAGCTAGACATCGTCCAGCGTGCTAGTGAGGAGATGGGGACAGAAATCGTCTCACGCATCCCGCGCTGCGGTGATATACAGCTTGCCGAGAATGCGGGAGGTACAGTCTTCGAATTTCAGCCTGACTCCTTGATGATAGAAAAATATAATATTCTAGCCGATGAAATCTTATCTCGCAGCACAGATGTCTAAAGTGAAATCGATGTTCGATAAGCAAGACTCAGACGGTGTCTGCCGCTGTCCACTGATGGGCGCTGCAGTTGCTGTGGGGAAATTGCAAGAGGCCTATGCCCTCATCATAGGTACGGAGGAGTGCTCATACTACACAAAGAGTACTCTCCGCAATAAAGGGCTAGATGAACAGTGCTTTTCTGTCGTTCTCGATAACCACGATGTGACCTTTGGAAGTATCGAAAAGGTAAGCATAGCACTCAGAGAGCTTATCGAAGAATATAATCCCTCTTCCATCTATCTCATCACGACTTGTGTGGTGGAAATCGTGGGTGATGACTTCACGGCTCTCATCGAGGAGTGTCAGGAAAAGTACCAGGTCTCCATTAAACTGATTCAGACAAACCATTTTACAGGGAAAAATCACCACGATGGATTTAATCAAGTAATGAATGCTTCATCATGAGCCTTACACGTTTTTTACCCACACCCTCTGACCGTATGGGGATTCTCGCGAGCTTACTACGCCTAGATGAGTCCATTATCCTCGAGTACGGTACATCAGGTACTACTGCTTATGCGCTCAAGTATTGCATGATCAATGGTGTCGATGTGCGTAATCGACTCTTCACCACCGAGATGAAAGAAGATAATGTCGTCATGGGGGATAGCTCGAATCTGGAGCAAAAGCTCCGTGAGCTGGATCAGGAATATAGGCCTAGAGTCATCTTTGTCATGGCTTCCTCTGTGGCTTCCGTCATCGGAGCTGATCTGCGAGGAGTCTGCCATTATATGCAGGAAGAGATAAGCGCAAAACTCATCGTCTTTACACAGGGTGGCTTTAGCGGTGACTATAGTAGCGGATATCAGATCGTACTCACGCGCTTGATTGAAGAGTTAGCGTGCGAAGCATATGCGCCTACCGATAGCTTTAATATCATAGCGCCTAGTTTTGCGCAGAGCGATCTAAGCGAGATTTCAAGGATGATGAAGCAGTACTTTGACCTAAGCCCATATGCTATCCTTGCAGCAGCGACGAGCATCAGCCAGATTGAGAGTATGTCGCAGGCTAGGATTAATCTGGTTCTTAGCTATGAGGGCCTAGAAGCAGCGCAGATACTAGAAGCTCGTTTCGGAACTCCTTTCATCCACGCTCTGCCGCTTGGGCAGAAGGGCAGCTGCGCATGGCTGGAGAAAATAGCACAAGCATTAGGGAAACACCTGAGTCTTCCGGAGGCTAGCTATACATCAGAAGAAAAGCGAAAAGTCATGATCCATGCTGATTATGATGTGGCTCTCGCATTGGAGTCCGCCTTTACCGAGCTAGGTGCCGATGTTACGCAGGTACTCTGCCGTCATGCCACAGCAAAAATAGCCTCACCGTTTATTTCGCAAGTGAAGCGTGAAAAGGAATTGCTTGATCTCTACCGCAGCCAGCGAGACACCATCATCTTAGGAGATGCTGAGATGCTTCAGTACGTAGATAGCTCTTGTAAGCGCATAGCGCTTTGCCATGACATCTTTACCAAGCATAGGGATAAGCAAGGCTTATTTAAAGAAATAAAGAAAATCTATAACAGTTTTTCACCCAATTAAATAAATTAATACTCAAAAATACATATGACTAAAAATATACTCATCGCCTGCGCGCTGCTCTCAGCGTTCACAGTTCAGGCTAAAACAGAAACTCCCGAGACCTTACAGCTTATCAAGCATAGTGAAGAGTTCCGTAAAGATATTATCCAAGTGGCAGACAATGTTTATGTCGCAGTAGGATATGATGCTTCTAACCAAACCATGATCGTAGGAGATGATGGAATCATCCTCATCGATGTAGGGATGATTCCAGCCATTACCCAAGAAGTCTATGAGGCATTCAGGAAGATCTCCGATAAGCCCATCAAGGCTATTATCCTCACCCATGGTCATGGTGATCACACGCAGGGGATCGCGCCTTTCATTAAGGAGCATCAGCCTGAGATCTGGGCAGCTGAAAATTTCGGTGTAGAAGACATAGCTCCTCGCACAGTGGGCTTGAAAAACCCACGTGCACATAGGCAATCAGGAATGACTCTCCCCCCTGAGCAACGTATCAATAATGGGATAGCCCCCGCGGTATACCCCGGAGGTAAGTATAAGAAAGATAACACCGCTGGAGCTGCCAGCATCTTCGCCCCATTCTCTAAGGATCTGATATCTCACTTTGTCAGTGAACCCACTGAAACGATCAAGGTCGCTGGAGTATCTCTGGAGCTTATACGTGCGGATGGAGAGACTGCAGATCATCTCCTCGTCTGGTATCCAGAGAAGAAAATCATCTTCCCAGGTGACCTCTATTATAAATCGTTCCCCAACCTCTATGCCATCCGTGGGGGGATCTATCGCGACGTTCTTCGCTGGGTGGAGTCTCTCAATCTTATCATGAGCAAACATGCTGATATCATGGTGATGGGGCATACACGCCCAATTATCGGAGCGGAGAATGTGAAGCACTCTCTGACACAGTATCGTGATGCTATAGCCTTTGTCTTTGAGAAGACGATAGAGGGGATCAATAAGGGGCTCACTCCTGATGAGCTTGTGTCCTATGTTCAGCTTCCTGATCAATTAGCGAATGACCCTCAACTAGCTCAATATTATGGACGTGTCGAATGGGCAGTGCGTAATATCTTCAACGGTTATCTAGGCTGGTTTGATGGGAATGCCACTACCCTGAGTCCTCTATCACCAAAAGAAGAAGCAGAAAAGTGGGTGAAGCTTCTCGGAGGCGTAGATGCATTAGTAGCTGCAGCGCAGACGGCTCTCAAGGATGAAGAGTTCCAATGGGCAGCTGAGCTCAGCGACAGGCTTCTGGCTCTAGACCCTGAGAAACAACTCTACCGCGACCTTAAAGCAGATGCACTCTACGAGCTAGGAGAGCGTACAGAGACAGCCACAGGTCGCAACTACTACAAGACATCAGCTCAAGAACTACGTAAGCACTTATAATAACGATTAAAGTAATATGAAAAATAAACTCATCACTACTCTGGGTCTCACTCCCCTAGTTACGGCACCTTGCTTCGCCAGTGAGCAGCAGACTCAGCCCGCTCCGAACATCATGCTCATCGTCGTCGATGACATGGGCTATTCAGATCTCCCTGTATTTGGCAGTGAGATACGCACCCCTCATATTCAGCAGTTAGCTGATAGGGGAAGTGTTTATAATAACTTCCACACGTCCTCCTTTAGCGCACCGACTCGAGCTATGCTACTCACGGGGGTGGATAATCATCATGCGGGCTTTGGAAATATGTCTGACTTCCAGTCCAATAATCAGTACGGAAATGAGAATTACCTCGGTTATTTCAATAAGAAGGTCACACCTCTGCCTGCTCTCATGAAGCAGCATGGGTACTCCACATTCATGGTGGGGAAATGGCATCTTGGTGAGCTGCCACAGCAGTGGCCTAACAAGAAGGGCTTCGATCATAGCTTTGCGTTAGTAAATGGTGGTGTTTCTCACTTCGCTGATACGCGCGCGATGGCTGAGAATCAGAAACACTCAGCCTTTTACGTGAATGACGGGGTACGTGTAGAGAAATTGCCATCCGACTTCTACTCCTCCACTTATTACACGGATAAAGCCATTGACTATATCGCAGATACGCCAAAGAATAAGCCTATTTTCGCCTACATAGCCTACACTGCTCCTCATGATCCTCTCCATATTATTGAAGAATGGGCGGATAGGTACAAGGGTGTCTATGACGTGGGTTATGATGCGATCAAGAAGGATCGCCTTGCGCGACAGAAGCATCTGGGCATTGTACCAGAAGATACTCCGCCTAATTCAGGTATGGGGCAGTATCCTCGCTGGAACGAATTGAATGCAGATGGAAAGAAGCGAGAAGCGCGCCAGATGGAGATCTATGCCGCTATGATTGAGTATATGGACTACTCATTGGGGCGTATCGTCGAAGAACTGAAAAAAACTGGTCGCTACGAGAATACTATTTTTATCTTCATGAGTGATAATGGCGCTTCGAAGATTGTGCCTTCTGATTACCCGGGTAGTTCTGAAGAATACGTTTTAGAAAACTTCGATAACACACTCGAAAACATGGGACGCCCGAACTCATCAGTTTCCATAGGCCCTGCTTGGGCAGAAACGGCAAGCACACCTTTTAGCTACTTTAAAGGAGTGTCTTACGAGGGTGGTATACGTGCGCCTCTGATTATCGCAGGACCTGGATTTGAGAATAAGGGTAAGATAGATAATCGCCTTCTTCACGTCACAGATATCTATAAGACAATCACTGATAGTGCAGATATCGCTCTTCCTCAGACTGGTGGTGAAACTGGGCTCGCCCCTTATTATGGGGAATCTATGCTTTCTACGCCTGCTCGTGACGCAGAAGATATCCTCCACTTTGAAGTCGTCGAGAAGCGCGCGATCTTCATCGGTCACATGAAAGCGGTCTTTACTACAAAAGAGCGCGGCTGGGAACTCTATGACCTGAGTAAAGATCTGCGCGAGCAAAACAATATAGCCGCTCAGCATCCAGAGATCATGTCCAGAGTGTCTCAAGAATGGTATAGCTATGCCAAGGAGGTGGGATACATCCCATCAGATGGTACGCTGGCTGGTGAACGTGTAGGCTATGATAAGGTGAACAAGTTCGTCCCTGCATCCGTGAAGTAAATGCTTTAATGCAGAACTTACATTAAGGCAGGTTCTCGCAATTCGTTTT
>CAYJLR010000082.1:0-9450 GCA_964370895.1 uncultured Akkermansia sp.
GGGCGCATTTCCCAGCGCATGACGTTACACCACTGGTTCACCTTCAATGGAAGATCGCGGTAGGATTCCGTCCAGCGCGCGAATGCTGCACCGATGACGGTTTCGGAAGTAGGACGGATGACATACTTGTCGGTAAGCTCACCTGAAGGTACCATCTTGGTCTTACCTGTCTCAGGGTCTTTTACAGCCTCAAGGCGGTGGTGCGTGACCACGGCGCACTCGGTAGCGAAGCCTTCGGCATGCTCCGCTTCCTTTTCGAGGTAGGAGACAGGGATAAGAAGAGGGAAGTAGGCGTTCGTATGACCTGTGCGTTTAAACTCACCATCCAGCTGCTGCTGAATGAGTTCCCAGATAGCGTAACCCCACGGCTTGATCACCATGCAGCCTCGTACTTCGGAGTTTTCGGCCAGATCGGCGGCCTTGATCACTTGCTGATACCACTCAGGGAAATCCTGAGCGCGGGTGGGAGTTATTGCAGTCTGTTGTGCCATAGGAGAGCGATAATAGCAGACTAAGTAATGCCTGTCAATCTTCACTAGCCTCTGAATAGAGTCTCCACCACTTGAAATTGATATAAAGCAGTACGAGCATGAAGAGAGACAGGAGCCACCAGCCTAAAATAAAGAAGGCTAAGAAGAAAATCACTGAGGAAAAAATGCTCACCGCATGCGCCGTTCCCATCTGACGGACATCCATGAGCCCGCACATGATCTGCCCTCCATCAAGGGGGTAAATAGGGATGAGATTCAGCATCGTCCACCAGAAACTAATCATGATAAGACTGCGCAGCAATCCCATGATACCCACGGGAATAAAACTCAAGGAAAAATAAGGAACTTCCCCCTTAATGTAGGCGAGGACACGGGCGAATGTATTCTCCGCATCGAAGCCACCTGCCACATAGATGAGTCCCATACATGCTAAGCCCACAAGCATCGTAGATGCAGGTCCAGCGACGGTCATGAGGAGACCTTGCATGCGACTCATGCGCGCGTCAGGATTACAGCATTCACCGCCCAAGCCTGAGAGTAGCACCTTTGGATGCCCTCCGCCAAAGCAGCGACCTACGGCCGCATGGGAGATCTCATGCAAAAGAAGACAGAAAAAGCCCGCCAGCATGAAGTAGAGAACAGACATGAAAGTACTCACGCACTCTATCCCCCATACACCCCCGAAGAGTGCCAAGGTAATCCACACCGAGGGGTGGATTAAGATGGGGATACGAAGTAAGTTGAAGCGGAGCACAGGGACATGATAAGATTTTTATATGCGAGTGACAAGTATTCTCTCTGTAATCCTTGCAAAATGTCACACATAATTGGGAACATTCTAGAATTTCCTCTGCTTGTCAGCAGATCAATTATATGATACTATGCAAGCATGTCAGACCTCCCAGCCTTTAACTCTATACGCCAGCTCGCCACATTGATGCAGGCTCATAGCGTCACGCGTTGCGTCATCTGCCCAGGTAGCCGAAACTCACCGCTTGCAAATCTCTTTACGCAGATGGATTTCGAATGCCGAGGAGCCTTTGATGAGCGCAGTGCTGGATTCTTAGCCCTAGGCTGGGCAGCACAGGCTAAAGCAGCAGTAGCCGTAATCGTCACCTCAGGATCTGCCTTGCTGAACCTCCACCCCGCAGTCGCTGAGGCTCACTACCGACAGATCCCCCTACTCGTCATCTCTGCCGATAGACCTAGCGCATGGATAGGACAGCAGGATGGGCAGACAGTCCCTCAGCATGATTGCTTCGGCTCACTCGTGCGCCTCAGCGCACAGCTTCCTGCTGACAGCGAGCAGGAATCATCAGAAACACAGTGGCACCGCAATAGGCTCCTCAACGAGGCACTACTCGCACTGAAGCATAGAACACCTAGCCCAGTGCACGTGAATATCCCACTCTCCGAGCCGCTATGGACGAGCAGCCCTAGCCCTCTCACTCCCCAGCGCGTCATTAACCGCACGGAGTTCGCACGTATGAATGCTGATGACGAGGATAAGCTGACCCACGAGGCGCGTGAACTCCCACGTCGCATGATA
This sequence comes from uncultured Akkermansia sp., assembly GCA_964370895.1. Taxonomy (GTDB): domain Bacteria; phylum Verrucomicrobiota; class Verrucomicrobiia; order Verrucomicrobiales; family Akkermansiaceae; genus Akkermansia. The sequence continues at coordinate 2,041 of CAYJLR010000082.1, forward strand.
TTACTCGGGCAGAGCTCACTGCCACCTCAGCTCTACGAAGACCTGCATGACAAGGGATTTGTCATCATAGGTGATTGCCTAAGCAATGCTCACCAGCATGTCGCAGCTATATCCCAAGTAGATCTCATCCTAGGCGCACGCCCCGATGCCAGCTGGTCACCGGACCTACTGATCAGCTGTGGCGGTCACATCGTCTCTAAGCGACTGAAAGGCTTCCTGCGCAGAAACCCACCGCGCGCCCACTGGCACATCAGTGGCGACGGGGCACTGCTAGATACTTATTGCTGCCTGACGCACTGCCTTGAAGGCAGTGAAGATGAACTATGGGATATCTTGGTGAACTTCTTACCGGATATCCAGTCAGAAGACGCATCAGCACAATTCCATGCACAATGGTACCAAGCCGATGCTCGTTTAAAAACACCTAGTTTTGAAGACATCAGCTTCAGCGGGCTTCGCTTCATCAGCGAGCTCATCGCAGGCATATCCACGCCATCCACGCTACATCTTGCAAACAGCCTCTCCCTTCGTCTCGCACAGCTCAGTGAGATACCCAATATGGTACAAGTAGAGTGTAATCGAGGTGTAAATGGCATCGAGGGTAGCCTCTCCACAGCCATAGGTTATGCACAAGGAGACGGTACGCGCCCGAATTATCTTATCATAGGTGATCTGAGCTTCTTCTATGATATGAATGCACTCAGCCTACGCCCCCTGCCAAAGAATATCCGCATCCTGCTCATCAATAACAGCGGCGGTGCCCTCTTCAAGGCGCTCCCCACACGCCCCATCATCCCCAGCAGTGAGCCTCATATCGTGGCAGCACACCACCTCCATGCCGCAGACTGGGCCCAGTCAGCGGGATTTAACTACCGCCGTGTCACGACACTAGAAGAATGGGAGAAGTGCCTTGATGCACTCCACGCCCCAGTCACAGAAGAGTCTACCCCTATGCTCATCGAAGCCTTCACAGAGACAGAAGATGACATCGAGGCATTCAAACAATTTTATCTCAAAAGCAGCATTTAACCCACACATCACATCATCATATGACACGTACCTGGACCACTATCAAAGAATATAAAGAAATCCTCTTCGAACAGCACGGCGGAATCGCCCGCATCACGATTAATCGCGAACGCTATCGCAATGCCTTCACCCCCCTCACCACTGCAGAAATGAGCGACGCACTGCGCCTCTGCCGCGAGATGTCCGACGTGGGTGTCGTCGTCATGACAGGTGCTGGCGACACAGCCTTTTGCTCCGGTGGTGATATGAATGTCAAGGGGCGCGGTGGCTACATCGACGACGCAGGCATCCCACGCCTCAGCGTACTGGATGTGCAGAAGCAGATACGCTCTCTTCCTAAGCCCGTGATAGCAGCGGTGAATGGCTTCGCCATCGGCGGAGGGCATGTTTTGCATGTTGTTTGCGATATTTCTCTCGCATCAGAAAACGCCATTTTTGGTCAGACTGGACCACGCGTCGGCAGCTTTGACGCGGGCTTTGGCTCATCCTACATGGCACGTTGCATCGGTCAGAAGAAAACACGTGAAATCTGGTTCCTCTGCCGTCAGTATAATGCTGCAGAAGCTCTAGACATGGGGCTCGTGAATAAGGTCGTCCCCCTCGATCAGCTCGAAGACGAATACGTCCAATGGGCAGAAGAAATGATGGCACTTTCCCCCATCGCTCTGCGCATGATCAAGGCTGGTCTGAACGCAGAACTCGACGGTCAGGCAGGCATCCAAGAGCTCGCTGGCGACGCTACAATGCTCTACTACCTTTGCGATGAAGCGCACGAGGGCTCAAAGGCCTTCCTCGAAAAGCGTAAACCAGACTACAGCAAATATCCTAAAATCCCCTAAGCGCATTTTGAATGACTGCGTCTCGTCTTGCAGCTAACCCACTGCCAGCCCACTTTCGACTGCATGTGCAGAAGGAACAGCTGCGCTTCGCCTCAGCGAGACGTACCACACGCGGTATCCATCATAGCCGCACGCTCTACACCATCATCTGCGAAACAGAAGATGGATATCTCGGTCGAGGAGAAGCCTGCCCCATCGCAGGCCTCTCCCCCGAGTACAGGGATGAACTCTCCTATGAAACATCCCTCCACGAAGCCTGCCGCGAGGTAGAAGCACTCCAGCATCTTCCCGAGCAGGCTTACAGAGAACAGAGCTCTCTACGCTTTGCCCTCGAGAGTGCCATCTTGCGCGCTCAGACTGCTGCTCATCATCCTATCTGGGATAGCCCCTTCACGCGTGGCGAATGCGCCATCCCCATCCATCATCTCATCTGGATGAATAGCATTGCAGACATGGAAGAAGAACTGCAAGCAGGTGTAGACGCGGGCTTTCGCTGCGTTAAGATGAAAGTGGGCAGCCATGATTGGCAAGAAGAACTCGCCTTCATCCAGCGCGCGCGTGACGCATATCCTGACCTAGAAATCCGCGTGGACGCTAACGGAAGCTTCCCTAGCGCAGAAGCTGGGAGGAGACTTGCTCCGCTCGCAGATCTCGCAGTCAGCTGGATAGAGCAGCCTATCGCCCCAGAAAGGAGCCACGAGCTATCTCGACTCATCGCCCACTGCCCTGCTCCGCTTCGCATCGCTCTCGATGAGCAACTGATAGGCTGCCCGAGCTCATCGATAAAACCTCTCCTTGATAGCATCCAACCACATGGTCTGGTGCTCAAGCCCAGCCTCCATGGCGGACTCAGCGGCTGTGAGGAATGGCTTCACGCAGCGCGCGCACGCGGCATAGAATGCTGGACAAACTCCATGCTAGAAAGCCAGCTAGGACTCACCGTACTAGCAGAGTGGTCGGCACACCATATGCCGAATACTCTCCATGCACTCAGCAAGGGCAATCTATACTGTCATGACAGCATTTCTGCCGCATTTCCCACTTGCAAACTCGAGGGAGTTTATCTACAATACGTGATATAACAACATATAATCCGCACCACCCTCTTATCATATGCGTATCCCCACCCTCATCCTCAGCCCCCTCTTCCTTCTCGGCGCACTCAGCCATGCCCAGAACAATGAAGCTCCAGAAAACACAAGGGAGAACAATACAGTCGCGGCAAACAGCGAACACCTCTCCGCAGATACCCTGCGCGCCACTTTCCGCGGATTGAGCCACATTGTCAAAGATGTGAATAAGCCCATGGGAGAAATGGTAGCCGTGTTTGAAGTCGATGAAAACCTCGCGCACACGATGCATACCCCATACGGTAGCCCGAAACTAGAGCAGGGACAGCTCTTCACTATCAGCGTCGCACCCGATAACTACGGTCAGCCGAATCAAGTAGCCTCTGATATCATGCAAATGAAAGAAGGCGACACCGCGATACTCATTCTCGACACGATCTTCCTCTTCGACGGAGATGGAAAAAAAGGCGGTCGTATCATACGCCCCTGCACCCGCTTCGCCCTCGGTCAGCCTGCAGCCCCATCGAGCAGTGCGACAGCAGCTCAGGCAGGTCCCACTGCTCCCACTATACCTCAGCAGACTCGTCTCACACTCCCCCGACAGATCACAGCTCTGAATCAGCAGCACAACATGAACAGAGAATCAAGCCGCAGCGTCAGTATCCAGATCAGGAATGGTGAGGTGCAGCGCGTGGAGCATAGCGTAGAAACAGATCCACTGACAGGAAATAGGATAGAGCGCATGTACATCAACGGAGTCGAAGTAGACCCTCGCACGCGCCAGCCGCTCCAGCCAGCAACAGCTCCTGCTCCCTCTACGTCAAACGAGTAATCGAAACCTAGCTAGACTCTATTTCTGAGCTTCTTCTTAGGCGAAATTTTAAACAGCTGGCAAGAGAATATCTCTTGCCAGCTGCTCTATTTTAATATCTCTTAGATCTTACTTAGTCTTCGAAGTCTTCTTCCGCTTCGACAGTCTGAGTGACCCAGCCGATGCGGTCACAGCCGAACTCGACGACATCACCAACCTTGAGGTGACGGCTTTCGCCTTCGTTCATGGACACACCAGCGGGGGTGCCTGTGGAGACGACGTCACCGGGGTTCAGCGTCATGTACTGTGAGACGTGAGCTATGAGTTCGGCAACGGGCATCATGAGCTCTGAGGTGCTGGCCTTTTGACGTAATTCCCCGTTTACCTTGAGTTCTATAGTTAAGTTGTCTGGATCGGGAAGTTCATCCTTGCTCACAAGGATAGGTCCGAAGGGGGCGAAGCTGTCGTAGCTCTTCCCTTTTGTCCACTGTCCACCATGTTCCAGCTGGTAGCTGCGCTCGGTGTAGTCACAGAGAAGCGTGTAGCCGAGTATGGCGCGGCGTGCTTCATCTGCAGTGGCGCGTCTCAGTGGTGAGCCTATGATGACGGCTAGTTCGACTTCGTAGTCGAGGCACTTACTGCCTTCGGGGCAGATGACGTAGCTCAGGTCTGTGCTGATGGCAGAGACAGACTTCAGGAAGAGTGCAGGAAGCTTACGCTCAGGTTCACCGAACTCGTCGGCATGCCCTGGGTAGGTGAGCCCGAGGCAGGCGATGTTCCCCGGCTGCACATGGAGAGCGCTGGAGAGCACTAGTCCTTCTGGGTCGATGGCGACGCCATCGCTCGCACCTTGGGATATCCATGTTTCGATCTCTTTACGTATCTTCTTTCCTTCAGGAAGTAGAGCGTGCCAGATCTGCTCTTCTTGGGCACTAACGTCGATAAAGCAGCGACGCTTAGGGATCCATAAACCGATGACGCTTTCGCCATCCTCGTCTGCGTAGTATTGTAATCTCATTAAAATTGTTCTCTGTGTTAATGTTGTTTAAAAAATGTTTTTTGATGTTTATTCCCAGTCGTCTATATTACGTGGAATTTCTTTGATGCGGTCAGGGATCTTGACGGGATCTTTGACCGGAGGCATGGGTGTGCTTACTTCTAACTCAGTGGGCTCTACCTCGCTGGGAGATACTGGCTCAGAAGGGGCTGTCGCTGACATGTCGATGGGCTCTTCATGTACGATCTGCGTCTCAGCTTGGAGGATGGCTCTTTCCTTGTCTAGTTCTGCTTGCTCTGCGCCATTCGCGACGAGCCCAGGTGTGGGTGCTCCTATGGCTTGGTATATATAGACAGCATCTCCTACGACGACATCTCCAGAGCGTATGTCAGCAGCGATCAGCGGGGTGATGCTGTTGCTGACACTTTCATTAGATACGATTAGGTTTGCCATGCGGATGTGTGCTCCGACTACGGGGTGAGTGATGAGTGTCGTGCCTGCGGCAGGCTTACTTTTCACGACGCGAATGAGCGCAAACTTCGAGTCGGCATAGATCTTATGCACGGTGCCTATATAGTACACACTCTCCTTTTTCTCTTCCTTCGGCTTCACGTCCTCATTCACAGGAGAACTAATTTGGCAGGAGCCGAGAAGTAGGGAAATACCACAATATACTAGGTAGCGTTTCATCTCTTGCATCCTATCACATGAGAACAAATAGGTCAAGCGAGCATGTAGACTTGCCAGCAGCTATTAATCATGATAAGATGCCCGCAGCATGAAATTCACCGAGAAACTTCAATCGCGCATCCGCCTGACCAAGTCCGCACTCTGTGTGGGCATAGATCCCCGCCCCCAGCGCGAGAACATCGCAGAACTGGGAGATTGGCTTTACAAATTAGTCGAAGAAACAGCTCCTTACGCAGCTGTGTACAAGCCTAATATCGCTTACTTCGAAGCCATGGGCCTCCCTGGTCTCGCTCTTCTTGAGAAGCTCCTCGACTTCATCCCTGCTGAGATCCCTGTCATCCTCGACGCGAAACGCGGAGACATCGGAGAGACGCAAAAGTACTACGCTCAGGCCTACTTCGAACACATGAATGTCGATGCCGTGACGCTGAATCCATTCATGGGCTACGACATCCTTGAGCCCTTCCTTTCACATGCGGGCAAGGCCGTCTACCTCCTCGCCGTCACGAGTAATGCAGGTGCCGCCGACATCGAGCAGCAGAAGCTGGCTGATGGTCGTCGCGTCTACCAACTTGTCGGTGACATGGTCAGCCGCTCCATCCAAGAAAACAGTGACACAGAAGTAGGCATGGTTGTCGGATTGACAAATGCTAGTGAGCAGCTCCTCACCGAGCTCCCCTCCGCCCCTCTCCTCATCCCCGGCCTCGGCGCACAGGGTGGAGAGCTCAAGGGACTCGCAGCACGCCATCAGGCCTCCCCTATCGTCATTAATGTATCCCGTGGTATCATGTACCAAGACCCTGAAAAGAGCTTTGCAGAGAAGGCCGCCTTCTACGCGGAGCAGATCCGTCAGGCGATACAGATGGAAGGATAAATTTACCATCGTGCTATTATCTTATCTGCACTTCATACTCATGGATGTGCAGATAATTTTTTGCCCGTGAAATGGCAGTTTTTACGTCTTCTTTTAGGATATTGACTGAATTTACTTGCAAATTAAATTTCACTGGCTTATAATTGCACGGCTAAACGCAACGAGAATGAAAGCTATTCTTGCACTAGAAGACGGAACGACATTCGAAGGTACATCCTTTGGGGCAGCGGGGACAACGACAGGCGAAGCCTGTTTCAATACCTCTATGACTGGTTATCAGGAAATTATCACAGATCCATCCTACCGTGGACAGATCGTGACCATGACATACCCACTCATTGGAAACTACGGAGTCTGCGAAGAAGACAACGAAAGCACGGGACCTCAGGTACGAGGATTCGCTATCGGTGAGCTCGCTCGTCTTCACTCAAACTGGCGCAGCAATGAGCCTCTGGGTGACTGGATGGCACGCTACGGCATTCTTGGCATCGAAGGCATTGACACGCGTAAGCTTACTAAGCATCTGCGTACTCATGGAGCTCAGCGCTCCTGCCTCACTACAGAACTGAATGCGGAAGAAGCTGTGGAAGCAGCTCGCCAATCAGCACCTATGAGCGGCAGCGATTTCGTCACAGAAGTCTCTACAAAGGAAACTTACCGCTGGGATGAAGAATCCCGCGATTGGAAACTTCCTAATAAGACAGCTGAAGACATGACCACTTATGCGGAGCTTCCTCCAATCAAGTACAACATCGTCGCTTATGATTTCGGTATCAAGCGTAACATCCTGCGCAGCCTGCGCCGCGCTGGTTTTGATGTCACACTGGTGAATGCCTACACACCTGCAGAGGAGATTCTCGCGATGAATGTCGATGGTCTTTTCCTTTCAAATGGTCCTGGCGATCCAGCAGCACTTCCACGCATCCATGCTCAGATCGAGCAGCTTCTTGGCAAGCTTCCTATCTTCGGCATTTGCCTTGGACATCAGCTCCTCGCACACGCATTCGGTGGTAAGACATTCAAGCTGAAGTTCGGTCATCGCGGTGGTAATCACCCAGTGAAGGATCTGCGTACGGGCAAGGTGGCTATCACCTCCCAGA
>CAYJLR010000083.1:0-9286 GCA_964370895.1 uncultured Akkermansia sp.
AATTTAGCATCTAAAAAACTAAATGCAAACTTTTTCTGTTGCCTGACACCATTTCAAGACACCTTTTCTGTTGCCTGACACCATTTCAAGACACCATTTCAACGCCCCACCAGACGCGCCATAAAGATGGCAAATGCTTTAAGAGTGGAAAGGTTATTAGAAACTGGTCGGTTTAAGAGCGTGAGAGAGTTGGCTATGAGGACAGGGATTAGTCGTAACACGCTAGGGGAATTATTGGAGATGCTTAATCAAGGAGTGGAGGAGATTGAGAAGGTGCTTTTTGAGGTGGGGTGAGGGAGAGAAAACTGTGCTATAATTGCGACATAGGACTTGCAAATATTGCCCAATCTCGTATAATGTAAACTTATAAGCATATCGGTATAGCTGTTTACAAAAACAGCCTGCGAACTTATCGCGCCTCGATTGTTTTAAGTTAATACCATAATGAAAACGAGTAATCAGTATGACCAGCCAAGCACAAAGAGATAAATTACAAGCGCAAATATGGAAAATAGCCAATGAGGTGCGAGGCGCGGTTGATGGCTGGGATTTTAAGCAATTTGTATTGGGTGCTCTCTTCTATCGTTTCATTAGCGAGAATTTCACCCATTATATGGAAGCGGGGGATGACAGCGTGCACTATGCTGAATTGCCTGATAGCGTCATTACGCCAGAGTTGAAAGAAGATGCGATCAAGACAAAAGGCTATTTTATTTACCCTAGCCAGCTCTTTGAAAATGTAGTGGCAAAGGCCCAAACCAACGCGAATCTGAACACCGACCTAAAAGCTATTTTTGATGCCATTGAAAGCTCTGCCATGGGCTATCCCTCTGAGCAGGATATCAAAGGGCTTTTTGCCGATTTTGATACCACCAGTGGGCGACTAGGCAACACCGTTGAAAATAAAAATAGCCGCTTAGAGGCAGTGCTCAAAGGCGTTAATGAGTTAGATTTTGGGCGATTTGAAGACAACCAGATAGACCTCTTTGGAGATGCCTATGAGTTCCTCATCTCCAACTATGCCGCGAATGCAGGCAAATCGGGTGGCGAGTTCTTCACCCCACAGAGCGTATCCAAGCTTATCGCCATGCTAGCCACGCATGGGCAAAAGAAAATTAACAAAATTTACGACCCCGCAGCAGGTTCTGGCTCATTGCTTTTGCAAGCCAAGAAACTCTTTGATGATCATATTATTGAAGAAGGTTTTTTCGGTCAAGAAATTAACCATACAACCTATAACCTAGCTCGTATGAACATGTTTCTGCACAACGTCAACTACGACAAATTTGATATTGCGCTGGGCAACACACTCATTGACCCCCAATTTGGTGACCAAAAACCCTTTGATGCCATCGTCTCTAACCCGCCCTACTCCGTCAACTGGGTGGGCTCGGATGACCCCACCCTCATCAATGACGACCGCTTTGCGCCTGCGGGCGTGCTCGCGCCCAAGTCCAAGGCGGACTTCGCCTTTGTCCTCCATGCCCTGAGCTACCTGTCGGGGAGAGGACGTGCCGCCATCGTCTGCTTCCCAGGCATTTTCTACCGCGGTGGAGCCGAGATGAAGATTCGCAAATACCTAGTCGACCGCAATTATGTCGAGACCGTGATCTCGCTTGCGCCCAATCTCTTCTACGGCACCTCCATCGCGGTGAATATTCTCATCCTCTCCAAGTCCAAGGGGAACAACACGAAGACCCAATTCATCGACGCCAGCGGTGAAGACTTTTTCAAGAAAGTCACCAACAACAATGTGCTCGAGCAAGGACACATCGAGAAGATCATCGACATCTTTGCCCAAAAGGAAGATATCGACCACATCGCCAAGTCCGTCGAGTATAGCGAGATTGAGCAAAATGACTACAACCTCTCGGTGAGCTCCTACGTCGAGGCGAGGGACACGCGCGAGGTGATCGACATCACCCAGCTCAACGCCGAGATCGCCGAGACGGTCAAGAAGATCGACAGACTGCGCCTCGACATCGATGCCATCGTGAAAGAAATCGAGGGAGAATCATGAGTGAGAGTCGTCAAAAAGATTAACAAGGGGGAGAGTGTATGAATTATTTAGAGAAATTACTGGATGGAGTTGAGGTTGAGTGGAAAAAATTACATAAAATTGCTACTATAACAATAGGCGAATTTGTACATCAAAATAAACAAGATGATGCAGCTGAATACCCAGTTTATAATGGAGGCATTTTTCCTACAGGATATTATTTTAAGTTTAACAATAAAGGTAATAAGATTATTATCAGTGCAAGAGGGGCGAATGCTGGTTTTGTAAATTACATATCTAAACCATATTGGGCGGGAAATAGCTGTTATTCAATTGGAGTACGAGATTCAAAGTTTGTCGATTGGATGTTTATTTATTATTTTTTAAAAACAAATGAAAGAAATTTACTTGGAAAACAGCAAAAGGGAGGTATTCCTGCTATTTCTAAGAAACAAATGGAACAAGTTTTAATCCCCATTCCCTGCCCAAATAATCCTGAAAAATCGCTTGAAATTCAAAAAGAGATAGTACGTATCTTAGATAGCTTTACAGAGCTTACAGCAGAGCTTACAGCAGAGCTTACAGCAGAGCTTACAGCACGTAAAAAGCAGTATGAGTATTACCGAGATCAATTACTGACTTTTGGTGATGAGGTTGAGAGAGTACGCTTGGAAGAGATCTTTCATATTTATGCTGGCGGTGATAAACCTAAAGATGCATTTTCAGAAATAGAAACTGAGGAATTTTCGATTCCTATAGTATCAAATGGCATAGAATCAAAAGCATTATATGGATGGACAAATAGCACGAAATTTGATCAGCCAAGTATTACGATTTCAGCCAGGGGGACAATTGGATGGACAAATCTATATACAAAACCATTTTATCCTATTATAAGATTATTAGTATTAGTTCCGAAATCTCAAATTAATATTAAATATGCCTATTATTATCTGAAAACGATAGAAGGTAATTACAATGTTCCGACCTCGGGTATCCCCCAACTTACTAAACCTATGATAATGGGTATTGAATTCCCAATTCCGCCTCTCGCTGAACAAGAACGAATCGTTGCTATCTTGGATAAATTTGATATATTAACTAATTCTATAACAGAAGGTTTACCGAAAGAAATAGAGCTACGCAAAAAACAGTATGAACACTTCAGGGATATGCTATTGGCATTTCCAAAATGATACAATAAACTAATATTATGACAAATGATCTTAAGAATATAGCACAAAAGCTCATAGATAGCGATAAAAAAGTTCAGCTTATTTATGCCTTTAATGGAACTGGAAAAACGCGTTTATCGCGTGAGTTAAAGGAACTCGTTGATCCTAAGAAAAATGATACAGAAGAAGCTGATTCTAATGAAAAAGTATTATATTATAATGCTTTTACAGAGGATTTATTTTATTGGGATAATGATCTAGACGATGACAAAGAGAGAAAATTGAAAATCCATCCCAATAAGTTCACCGATTGGGTGCTTGAAGATCAGGGGCAAGAGCTCAATATTATTTCTCACTTCCAGCGATACACTAATGATAAATTGACTCCAAACTTTAACGTAGAATATACTCATAAAAATAGAGAAAATAAGATAATAGTAGTAAAACCACACTCAGAAGTAACATTTTCTATTGATGGGGGGAATGATATTAATGAAAAAAATATAAAAATATCAAAAGGAGAAGAAAATAACTTTATATGGTGTATATTTTATTCACTATTAGAACAAGTTATAGAAGTATTAAATCCTACAAAGCGTACAGATGAACAAGATGATTCTCTTAATGATATAAGAACTAAGCAAACTATAGACCGTTTAGCTAATCAGTTCAAAGATTTAGAATACGTATTTATTGATGATCCAGTTAGCTCATTGGATGATAGTCATTTGATTGAATTAGCTGTTGATATAGCTGCGTTAATAAAACAGGCTGCAAAATTGAAATTCATCATTGCAACACATAATCCGTTATTCTATAATGTGCTTTACAATGAGTTAAATAATAAAGAATGCTATATGCTACATAAACATGTAGATGGTACATTTGAACTTGAAGCTAAGAAAGGAGATTCTAATCGAAGTTTCTCTTACCATCTCTATTTAAAAGATACAATAGAAAAAGCTATAAAAACTAATAGTATTCAGAAGTATCACTTTATGTTGCTGCGTAATCTGTATGAGAAGACTGCTAATTTTTTAGGTTATCCTAAATGGTCTGAGCTACTGCCTCATAACAAACAACTTTATTATAACAGAATCATTCAATTTACAAGTCACTCTACATTATCAAATGAGGTAGTACCAGAGCCAACTGAACCGGAGAAAACTATTATCAAATATTTATTAGAACATTTAGTAGATAGTAAATATTGGAAAGACGGAGTAAATGATGCAATACAACACCATAGCTGAATCGAGTAATTTTATTATTCTCGAAAAATATAGCAAAGAGCTATGCCTTCAAGAGGATGCTGCCGTTTATCAGTCTGAGCCTAGCCTAGAAAGAGAGTTAATCGACGATCTGCTTTCGCTAGGCTATGAGCATGCAGGGCAGCTGAATGATATGACGGCAATGTATGCGAATGTGCGTACACAGCTTCAGACTCTCAACAATACAGTCTTTACGGACAAGGAGTGGGAACGCTATATCAAAGAATACCTCGATAAGGCAGGCGATGGGATTGTAGAGAAAACGAGAAAGATACATGACAATCACATCCATGACTTCGTCTTTGACGATGGTCATATCGAAAACATTTATTTAGTTGATAAGAAGAATCTGGCGCGTAATAAAGTACAGGTTATCTCCCAATTTGCTCTGAATGGAGACCAAGAGAATCGTTATGATGTGACGATCTTGGTAAATGGCTTGCCCCTGGTACACATCGAGCTTAAGAGACGAGGTGTCGCGATACGCGAGGCGTTTAACCAGATACATCGCTACTCGAAGGAGAGCTTTAATAGCGATAACTCGCTCTTCAAGTATATTCAAGTATTCATCATTTCTAATGGGACAGATAGCCGTTACTTTGCTAATACGGTGCAGCGGAATAAGAATAGCTTTGATTTCACGATGAACTGGGCGAGGAAGGACAATAGCCTCATCAAGGACTTGAAAGATTTTTCTAAGACATTCTTCGAGAAGAATACTCTGCTAAGCGTACTTTTCAACTACTCCGTCTTTGATTCCAACAACACGCTCCTCATTATGCGCCCTTACCAGATCGCTGCTGCTGAGCGCATCTTGTGGAAGATTAAATGTGCCTACCAGTCGAAGAACTGGTGCAAGCCAGAGAGTGGAGGCTATATCTGGCATACGACAGGCTCGGGTAAGACGCTCACTAGTTTTAAAGCGGCACGCTTGGCGACGGAGCTTGATTTCATCGACAAGGTGTTTTTTGTGGTCGACCGCAAGGATCTCGACTACCAGACGATGAAGGAGTACCAGCGATTCTCTCCCGATAGCGTGAATGGCTCGGCGAACACCGCTGGGCTGAAAAGAAATATAGAGCGAGGGGATAATAAGATCATCGTGACGACCATCCAGAAGCTTAATAACCTGATGAAGACGGAGGCTGACTTGTCGGTGTATAAGCAGCAGGTGGTCTTCATCTTTGATGAGGCGCACCGCTCGCAGTTTGGTGAGGCGCAGAAGAATCTGAAGAAGAAATTTAAGCGCTTTTACCAATTTGGCTTCACGGGGACTCCCATTTTCCCAGAGAATGCGCTGGGCTCAGAGACCACGGCTTCTGTCTTCGGGCGCGAGCTGCACTCCTATGTGATCACAGATGCGATCAGAGATGAAAAGGTGCTGAAGTTTAAGGTGGATTATAATAATGTGCGCCCAAGGTTTAAATCCATCGAATCTGAGCAAGATCTAGATAAACTCAGTGCCGCGGAGAATAGAAAGGCTCTGCTGCACCCTGCGCGTATTCAGGAGATTTCTCAATATATCTTGCAGAATTTTAGGATTAAAACCCACCGTAACCAAGGCGCGAACAGGGGCTTTAATGCCATGTTTGCTGTCAGCAGTGTGGATGCTGCAAAGTGCTATTACGAGGCTTTAAACCAGCTGCAAGAGGGCAGTGATAAGCCTCTCAAGATCGCGACCATATTCTCCTTTGCGGCTAATGAGGAGCAGAGCAGCAAGGGTGATATACCTGATGAGGGCTTCGAGCCCACTGCTATGGATTCTAGCGCGAAGGAGTTTCTCATGAAGGCTATAGCGGATTACAACAAGGAGTTCAGCACGAACTTCGGAGTTGATAGCCGTGAGTTTCAGAATTATTATCGCGATTTGGCAAAGCGTGTCAAAAGTAAGGAGGTGGATCTCGTCATTATCGTGGGGATGTTCCTCACTGGCTTTGATGCACCGACACTGAATACCTTGTTTGTCGATAAGAATTTGCGCTATCATGGCTTAATTCAGGCCTTCTCTCGTACGAATCGAATTTATGATGCGACGAAGACCTTTGGCAATATCGTGACATTCCGCGATTTAGAAGAGGCTACTAAGGAGGCTATCAAAACATTTGGTGATAGTAACACGAGCAAGATTGTTCTGGAGAAAAGCTACAACGAGTATCTCGAAGGCTTCACAGATCTCATCACAGGTGAAGCGCGTCGCGGCTATGTAGGGCTGGTTAATGAGCTTAAGGAGAAATTCCCGAATCCTGATGCTATCGTCACGGAGAAGGATAAGAGGGAGTTTGCGAAGCTCTTTGGTAATTATCTTCGTGTGGAGAATATCCTCCAGAATTTCGATGAGTACACGCATCTCAAGGCTTTTCAGGCTATTGATGCGAATGATGTAGAGGCTGTTGAGGCATTCAAAGTGGCGCACCATCTCACCGATGAGGATGTCGCCACGATGAAAGAGATCGAGCTGCCAAAGGAGCGTACTGTTCAAGATTATAAGTCGACTTATAATGATATACGTGACTGGATAAGAAAGGAGAAGGAAGGGAAAGAGCCTGAGTTATTGAAGCTTGATTGGGATGATGTTGTCTTTGAGATAGATCTGCTCAAGTCGCAAGAGATAAATCTGGATTATATCCTTGAGTTGATATTTGACCATAATAAAAAGACGAAGAATAAGGATGAGTTGATTAAAGAGATTCGTCGTATCATTAGGGCGAGTATAGGCAATAGGGCGAAAGAGGAACTCATCGTCGATTATATCAATGAGACGGATCTGAACACGCTCGAGGATAAGGCTAGTATTATCGAGTCATTCTTCGCCTACGCTCAGGCCAAGCAAAAGGCAGAGGCTTCTGCCCTGATAGCAGAAGAGAACTTGAATGAAGATGCCGCAAGACGCTATATAGCCATATCGCTGAAACGTGAGTTCGCCAGTGATAATGGTACAGAGTTAAATGCGACTTTACCGAAGATGAGCCCGCTCAATCCGCAGTATCTCACTAAGAAAGAGAATGTGTTCTCAAAGATTGTTAATTTCGTTAATAAGTATAAGGGAGTAGGCGGAGAGATATAAATGATGCCTAGCAATTCTCCATAAGAATGAGAAATAGATAGGAACACAGAAAAGAATCGAAATTTAAGCTATGGCAGTAGATTTATCAAAGATATTGGTTGTGGGAGTTTCATCAAGAGCTTTATTTGATCTTGAAGAAGAAAATAAAATATTTATAGAACAAGGTATTACTGAATATAGGCAATATCAAGAAAGGAATGAGGATATCGCTTTAAAAAAGGGAACAGCGTTTGCTCTTGTTGAAAGCCTATTACGACTAAATAAAGAAGCAGATGAGCGAATTGTAGAGGTTGTTGTCATGTCAAAAAATAGCCCTGAAACAGGAGTGCGCATGCTCAACTCACTCGAAGAATATGAGCTTGATATTACACGAATAGCATTATCTGGCGGTGAGCCTTTATCCCCCTATATTGAGGCTTATGATATCGACTTGTTTTTATCGAAGGATGAAAAAGACGTACAGAATGTTATTGATACGAAAAAATGTGCAGCAGCAATCGTGTATCCACCCCCACAAGATTACGAACAAGCAGACTCCCGAGTAAAGATTGCTTTTGATGCGGATGCTGTCATATTTTCTGACAAATCGGAGATTCGTTATAAAACAGAAGGCATAGAATCTTTCCATGATTATGAAAAAAAACATACAAATGAGCCATTAGAAGAAGGACCGTTCGCGGCGCTTTTGAAAAAATTGTCAAATATTCAAAGTCACTTCAATACGGGAATCGAGCACTCGCCATTGAGAATTGCTATTGTAACAGCAAGAAACGCGCCTTCTCATATGCGTGTTATTAATACTCTACGCGAATGGGGTGTATATGTAGATGAAATGTATTTTCTTGGAGGTTTATCTAAAGATAAAATATTAAAAGCATTTGGCGCACAAATATTTTTCGATGATCAAGATGCGCATCTTGATTCATCAAGTAAAGTTGTTTCAGCAGCAAAAGTACCTTATTCATCGGATTCTCCACTTGCGAACCCAGCGAAACTAGAGCAACTCAAGCTAGAAAATGGGCAAAATAAATAAACATTCATTTTCGAGATTATCTCTCTGAATCTGCATCGTTAATACCACCTCTACCATGCAAGAAACCAACATCAACTACGATGAGTATATCAGACAAGGAGAGCCACAAGCACGCGAACGCGGGCTTGCGTGGCGTATAGCTATAGGCTTGCAGCAGGTTGATGGGTTGACGACATCGGAGTATCTGCGTGAAACGGCCATTGCGCATATTGAAGGTGATATCACAATCGAAGAAGCGAAGGCGCAGATTGATAGTTACTACCAGATCCTAGACCTTCGCACACCTGATTCTAGTAGGACGGAGGAAGCGGACAAGGTCTCTGCACGGATAGCTGAGATACTGTCGGAAAGTGCCTTTAACTTTTCCGTCGTGGAGTACCTCAGCCTCCATAAACGCCTCTTTGAGGGTATTTATGACCATGCAGGGAAAATCAGAGTATTCAACATCTCAAAAAAGGAATGGGTGCTAGATGGAGAGAGTGTCATCTATGGCAATGCAATCAACCTAAGAGAGACGATTGAGTATGACTTGAACCAAGAAAAGAATTTTTCTTATCAGCATCTCTCACCCAATGACATTGTCGCTCATATCGCAAAATTCACCTCAGATTTATGGCAGATTCACCCCTTTGAAGAAGGGAACACGCGTACCACAGCTCTGTTTGTTATTAAGTACCTGCGTACTTTGGGATTCGATGTCAGCAACGATGCTTTTGCCACACACTCATGGTATTTCAGAAATGC
>CAYJLR010000084.1:0-9262 GCA_964370895.1 uncultured Akkermansia sp.
TTGGGAGTGTTGTATGAGGTTTAACGTTTCTTGTGGCAGGAAGTTTACTGCATTCCCTCATAAAGTCAAGCAAATTGATGGAAAATCACTATTTTTTTATTTCAGGATTCATTAGAATTTATCATCATAGCACTAACTGTCAAAAAGATTCAAAGAATTAGCAGGATGAAAATTCTGTCATAGCCTTAGAAATTTCATCCATTTTCTTGACCTAGCCTATCAAAATGCTATAATCACTCTTGACTATACAACATATAATCATGAAGTTCCCCACCATCACAGGACTGACACTTGCTGCATGTGCACTTGCAAGTACCGCTCAAGCAGAAATTAAGGTTGCTGCTGTTAATATGCAAGACCTTTACAAATCCTTCTACAAGCGCGTCGAAGCAGAAAAGCGTCTCAATGCAACAAAGACAGATATCGAAGAAGAAATGAAGAGCCGTGCAGAAAAGCTCAAGGCACTGGGCGAAGAGCTCAACGCTATCAACAAGAAGAACGACCCTGCACTCTCACAAGCCGCACGCCAAAAGATTCAAGCAGAATTCACCGCCAAGGTAAACCAAGCTCAAGCAAGTGAGCAGGAATTCAACCAATTCCGCCAGCGCCGTGAACTCGCATTCAAAGAAATGCAGCGTCGCGAAATCCTTATCCTCCTTCAGGACATCCAGAAGATCATCGACGAAGCAGCCGCTGCTGGTGATTACGATCTCCTGATCAACTCCGGTGCAGCTTCCCCTCCACTCGGTACTATGGTGTTCCCCTTCGTTAAGAAGACCCTCGACATCACACCAGAAATGATGGAAAAGCTCAACGCTGGCGCACCTGCTGGTTACGATCCAGCAGCTGAAGTCGAGCGTGCTAACGGCGCAAAGCCAGAAGGCGAATAAACACACTAGACTCTCTCCCATATGAAGCTGAGTATCGATGATATCATCCAGCTCACGGGAGGTAAGCTTCTTAAGACGACTCCAGAGATACTTATCTCTGGAGTCTCTACCTTATCAGAAGCCTGCCCCACCGAAGCAAGCTTTCTTGGCAACGAGAAGTACTACCACGACTTCCTCCAGACTCAAGCTGGACTAGTCCTCGTCCCCCCGTCACTCCCCGACTATCCCTCAGGACCAGCCTATGTAGAGGTGGAGAATCCATCTCTTGCGTTTAATGCTCTGGTGTCTCATTTCATGAAGGCATCTCAGGAGTTTACCCCCAGCATCTCCCCTCAGGCCATCATCGAAGATGGTGTGGTGTACAATGCGGACAAGGTACGCATCGCAGCAGGCTGCGTTATCGAAGCAGGTGCTATCATTGGCGATGGCTGTGATATAGGGCCAGGATGCTGCATCAGTCGTGGTGCCAGCTTAGGTGAGAACTGCAAGCTCTTTGCACGTGTCACTATACGCGAGCGCTGCGAACTCGGGCATCATGTCGTCATCCAGCCGGGTGCTGTCATTGGCTCAGATGGCTTTGGCTTCCTGCTAAACAAGGAAACAGGCAGCTACGACACCATCGATCAGGTCGGTATCGTCGTAATCGGTAATCATGTCGATATCGGCGCAAACACGACTATAGACAGAGCGCGCTTCGGTCGCACCATCATCGGTGATGGCTGCAAGATAGATAATCTCGTCCAGATCGGGCATAATGTTCGAATCGGGAAGCACACGATCATCGTGGCACAGACAGGCATAGCCGGTAGCACAGTCGTAGGTGATTATGTCACGATTGCAGCGCAGTGCGGCATCTCTGGCCATCTCAATATCGAAGATCAAGTAGTAGTAGGAGCTAAATCAGGCGTACTCACACACCTGGAAAAGGGTAAGACCTACTGGGGATTCCCGACTGACACTTATCTCAATGCAAAGCGTCAAATGGTCGCTACGCGTCAGCTCCCAGCCGCGCTCAAGGAACTCAAAAAGCTCCAAGCCCAGCTCGCAGAACTCCAAGCCCGCTTGGACGGATGCACGGATGAGGCCTAAGGTTTTCCATATAAAAATACTTTCAGCCCTGATTAGCCATGCTAGTCAGGGCTTTTTGTATCATCATCCTGAACAGATGGCGACAACCTCTTGTACACGTAGAAGATAAGCATGAGCACGATCGATGCTGGCACAAAGATGAGGAAGAGGAAGCCAGCATGTACCAGCACCCCCCTCACCGCGCGCCATAGCTTCGCATACCAAGGTGACTCTGCGTAGGCGCGCTTTTCCTCCGCGGTCATATTGCTACTATAGTGGCGATAGCGACCACCAGCGCCTCCTTCTGCGCGTCGCGCATTGCGCTGATACTCCTCCGATATTCTTTGCTTCACCCTCTGTTCCATAGCGTCGGTATCTACTGTGGGTGTCTGCTGCGCGAGGCTAGGTAGCATGAATAAGATAAATAATAAGAGGAAACGTATCATCAAAGCATCTATATATTAACAAACAGGCAAAATCAAGTAAAATCATTTGGGAAGTTCTCGCAATTCGTTTTCCGCAAAAGTGAATAAGAAAAGTCGCCATACAGCGCGCCTCACTCGGTCTTTTTCGCGCTGCGAATTACGAGAACTCCCCATTTGCAAAATAAGCCGAGATTTTGCTTGCTTGAGTCAGCAACTTATGACAAGATTAGCTCGTATTCAGCGATGGACGCAGGTTGTGTCCATCATTGGGCAAGAATGGTGTCATTCCATCACTGTGTCGCAACCGTGAAGCTAAGAGCAAAGTCGGAAAACCAAGCTGAGTACATCGCAATCCCCACCAGCATCGGCGCACACCGATCATGCGAGCATCCATGAGTTCATCTAAACAACGAGGTATTAAGCACCTCATCTCAGCGAAACATCTAAACTCTCGTAGCGCGAGCGCAGGAGTAGTTCGTGCACAAGAAGAGCTCGCTTGGAAGATTTTTCCATGCCTCACCATCATTTTAGGCGGCATCGTCCTCGGACTTCAGATGCCATGGCTCGTGACAGAAGGACGTCACTTCTCATGGAATCAGATACTTTCGCAGAACACAGAAGTGATGGAAATGACTCTAGTAAGCAGCCCAGAGCCTGTCCCAGTCATCAGTCAGGAGCAGCAGCAGGAGATCAATGCTCCTATTGAACCTCCGCCACTCGCAGTTACTCCTCCGCATATGACACGCCAGCACATCAGTATAGAGCCTATTGTCGTGCAGGACATGCAGATTCCCGCCCTTCCACCATACGAGGAGAATGCCTTTGCTATGGCTGAAGCGGAGTTTTTCCCTGAAACAATGGAGCTACCTACACAGCAACAAGAGACTAAAATAGCGAAGAAATCAAACTCTAGATCTAAAGCCAGCCAGCCTAAGAGCACTCAGTCTCAGCGACTCGCTAGCAAGTCTACAAAGAAGGCGCAGCAGAAACAACAGACCTCTGCTTCTGCAGGTCTGATCGCGAAAACGCGCCCTAGCTACCGCTCTGCGCCCAAGCCCCCCTTCCCTCCCAGTCTCCGTTCTCGTCAGGCAGAAGGAACTGTGCGAGTACGTATCTCAGTGGATTCCTCTGGGAAGCCCACCGAGGTCTCTATCGTGAGCTCCAGCGGACATCACGAACTAGACAGCACGGCGCGCAACTGGATTCTCAATCGATGGAGTTTTTTCCCTGCTACAGAGAATGGACATGCGATCGCATCTCGCGTGACGACGAAGATAGAGTTCACGCTTGACTCTTGATCCATGCATTATTACAATAGGCTAATCTTGAATATCATAATTAGCAATTCTACCCTCTCTCCCTATCATGAACCTTAAAGAAATTAAAGCTATCTGTCGATGGCTACCATTCAAAAACATGCGAGAAGCAGCTCGCAATTTTTTCCTAGAATTCTCCCATCATACGACATCTCTTCAAAACATTGAAAAGAAAGCGCAATCTTTAGAGCAGAAGATAGATCAGTCTCATCAAGTCATAAAAGATTTAGAAAAAAAGTTATCGATAACTAATAACCGCTTAAACAAGATTCCCACAACGGTCAATACACCTGTAATATTCACGACTCGCAATGAGGCCGCGTACAGTATTCTTGCCTCCGAGGGAAGACCCTTTATTTCCACTATTGTTCCCATTTACAATCTTGGGGAGAAATATGTACGAGCCTGTGTGGAGAGTCTCATTAATCAAAGCTTAGAGAATATCGAAATCATCCTTGTCAACGACTGCTCTCCCTGCCCAGAAGATGATGCTGTATGCTCAGAGTACGCCGCATTTGATTCTCGCATCAAATATATTAAGCATGAAAGTAATCAAGGGACTAATGTAGCGCGAGCCTCTGGATTCCAAGCCGCAAGCGGGCATTTCATCCACTTTCTCGATGGCGATGATTATATAGATCTGAATGCATATAGTCTCATTCTCAATGAGTTGCTGAATTATCGCGTAGATGTACTAGTTCTCAGTTATACACGTTTTTATAATAATATAGGTCAGGGAAATTGTGTCACTATTAACACGCCTTGTAATATACCCTCTCTTATTTTTGGGGACGATATATTTAAACTATACTGCACTGCTAGAATCAATTCGCATTTATGGAATAAAGTTTTCAGAAAGGATTTTCTATCTCAGTTTGCAAAAGATATTTTTGACACAGATATTAACTTAGCACCTCATGAAGATGTTTCCTCTGGACTCAAAATGATGTACCATGCAAAATCTCTTAAACTACTCAATTTCAATTTCTATTTTTACCGTATTAGAAAAGGGAGTGCTATCAATAGCGTTTCGATAAAAAATATCAATTCTTATAAAAAGGTGTTCGAATGTGTCTACACTTATTTCTCAGAAAATTATTTTGACGAGAATTTCATATACTTAATTGAAAAAATGTTAAAATCTATTGATTTCCTTTACTATATGATTAATACACAGGAACCTGATAATAAAGAGACACTACTACAGCTTTCCGATGATACTGTAGCATCCCTTGTCAAATTATACATTCAGAAGTTAAGCGTACAAGAAATTGATCAAGTTTTACTATCAACAGAAAGTCATTTATCGACTCGCTATAGAGATATAATAAGGCCTCGTTTAAATATGAAATGACTTAGTATTGAAGAGCTCTAATCGTCTGTGTAAGGATGACTAAGATAGATATCATATCACACATTATTCCGCATAGATTTCTTTTAATTACCCTATGGTAATTCCCATCAGTCTAGCATCTATCTAACTTGACTTCAAGGTGTATTCTGCTAGGATGGAATGGTTATACGCGATAACCTAACATTTCCACTAGAACAGAATGAAGAATATTATCAAGCGAATGTGTCAGTACTACCCTATCTCTGAAAGGAGTATAGCTGAGTTACAAGAGCTGACTATTCCTCAAGAAAGCCCTCAAGGTCACCTCCTCATTGAAACGGGGAAACTTGCAGGGTATCTCTACTTTATCGAGAAAGGTCTTTCTCGCTCCTTCTGTCTCATCAATGGGAATGAGGTAAACAGCTGGTTCTCCTATGAAGGAGACATGACATTCAGCATGAATGAGCTCTACTTCGGTACGGCGGGGTTCGAATCTGTAGAACTGCTAGAAGATAGTCTTTTATATGCTGTACCTATCAAGGAATTTAACGAACTTCTTGAGGTCAACATAGAGCTCTGCAACTGGTCTCGTATCTGCCACCAGCAGCACCTACACCGCACACAGTGCTCACGCCTTGCGCAGCTCAGCCTCTCAGCCGAAGACCGCTATCTCAAGCTCCTCGCCGAGCAGCCGAAACTCATGCAGCGCATTCCCTTGAAGTATATCGCCTCTCACCTAGGTGTCACTCCACAGAGTCTCAGCCGCGTCCGAGCTAATCTCAATAAAAACACAAACTAACTACTACATGAGTACCACTACTACTAAGCACGACCTCACTTGGGTCGATTACCTACGCGTCATCGCGTGTTTCCTCGTCGTTCTCGCCCACTGCTGCGATGCCTACGTTTCCGCAGCCTCGGCTGAGAGCTTCATGGCGGGCTCAATATGGGGCACCTTCTATCGCCCTTCCGTCCCCCTTTTCATCATGATCACAGGCGTGCTGCTCATGCCTACATCCATGCGCATCGCTGAGTTTTACTCCCGTCGTCTGAAGCGCGTGCTCATCCCCTTCGCCTTCTGGAGTATCATCTCCCCCTTCCTCTTCTATATCCTCGTGTCGAGCGTTACGATGCTTAATCCGACGATTACCCCTGACCACCACACGATCACTGCCGTGCTGAACAATGTGTGGCTATGGGTCTTTAGTTTTAACTACACCACCATCCCTTACTGGTATATCTATATGATGGTAGGTGTGTATCTCATCATCCCCATCATCTCCGTATGGGTGAAGCAGGCGACGCAGCAAGAACTCAAGATGGTGCTAAAACTCTGGTTCTTCACCACATTCATCCAGTATATAGAAATCATTCTTCCCTTCATCGGTTATCAAGGAAACTACGGCAGCTTCGGTATATTCGGAAACTGCTCGTGGAATATCTTCACCACCTTCCAGTACGTAGGCGGCTTCATCGGCTACGTCTTACTCGCCCACTACCTTGTGAAGTACCCACTGCAGTGGAGCATGAAGAAGACAGTCGCTCTCTGCATCATTGCTTGGGTCGTCGGTTATGCTATTTCCTTCGGGGGCTTCCACTACGTGAAAAACACCTACCCTGAGCACTTCAACATGCTGGAGATCCCCTGGTCCTATACGAGCTTCAATGTCGTCATCATGACCGTGCCTATCTTCCTGCTCGCCCAGAAGATGAACCTTCGCCCCTGCGCCCTCATCACGAAGCTAGCAGAGTACAGCTACGGCATCTTCCTCGTTCACTTTGTGATCGTGCACGCCTGCTACGAGTTCGTCGCACGCTTCATTATCATCCCTCCTTTCTTCCAGCTCTTTGTCGTCGTCCTTATCAGCTTCCCTATCTCTGCACTGATCATTGCAGGTCTGCGCCAGATCCCGCTGTTTAGAAAATTAACCTAGTAGGTAGCACTATCAATTTGCCGTACTAACAATTTTATGCTAAGATAAGGGACTGTCACAAAGAAGTGATAGTCCCTTTTTCATGAAAATTAAACCACTACTTCCGTATTTTTTAGGTCTCTGCGCCACATCACAAGCGGCTTTAGCAGATGCTAATCAGGCTTTTAAACTCGAGTCTCCTGATCAAGAAACAAAGGTAAACATCTACGTAGGACAGACGCTCCAATTCGATGTTTACCAAGACGGAGTTCAGGTCATTGAGCCCTCACCTATATCCATCACCCTCGGCTCAGGCGAAGTCTGGGGCATATCACCTCAGCTTGTGGATGAGAAACGTGAGAAAGTATCTCAGCGTATTGACTCTCCCTTCTACGCGAAATCTAGTGTGGAAGAAAACTACCAGTCGCTTCAGTTGACCTTTGAGGGAGACTGGGGTATCGAGTTCCGCGCCTACAATGATGGTATCGCCTACCGATTCATCTCTCATAAGTCTGGAGAATACGTCATTCAAGAGGAGCAAGTAGAGTTCAACTTCATCAGTGATGCCACAGCCACTGTCCCCTATGTGAATACTCCTGTGTACGATAGTGTAGGTAAGTCACTGCACGAAAACTTCGAGAAGCAGCTGCATAGCTCCTTTGAAAACACCTACACCGTCGCCCCACTCTCAGAGCTCGACAAGAACAAGCTCATGTTCCTCCCCCTAGTTGTAGATGCACCACAGGGCAAGCGAATCAGCATCACAGAAAGCGACCTACAGGATTATCCAGGACTCTTCATGCATGCCCCCATGAAGGCACAGCAATTAAAAGGCTATCAGGCAGGTTACCCCGCATCGGTAGAAGAACATACAGGTCATAATAATCTTCAAACCATCGTCAAGACACGCGAAGATTACATCGCTAAAGTCAATGGGCCTCGTAGCTTCCCATGGCGTGTACTGACTGTAGCAAGGCACGACATCGATCTGGCAAATAGTGATCTGAGCTACCTTCTAGCAGCCCCTTCGAAGATCAAAGACACCTCATGGATCAAACCAGGGAAAGTCGCGTGGGAATGGTGGAACGACTGGAACCTCGAAGGCGTGGACTTCGAAACAGGGGTAAACACAGAAACCTACAAGTACTACATCGACTTCGCCTCTAAGAATAAGATCGAATACGTCATCCTCGATGAAGGCTGGGCAGTGAACAAGGAGTACGACCTCATGAAGGTCGTGCCAGAGATAGACCTCGAAGAACTCATCGCCTATGGTAAATCAAAGAATGTAGACATCATTCTCTGGGCTGGCTACTACGCCTTTGATCGCGACATGGAGCGTGTCTGTGCACACTATGCCAAGATGGGGGTGAAGGGCTTCAAGGTGGACTTCCTCGACCGCGATGATCAAGAAATGGTCGCATTCCATGCTCGTGCAGCAGAGACAGCAGCCCGTCACAAGCTTCTTCTCGACATGCACGGAACCTACAAGCCATCCGGTCTCCAGCGCACCTACCCACACATTCTGAACTTCGAAGGCGTGTATGGTCTTGAAAACATGAAATGGGCGACACCCGAGGTAGATCACGTCACCTATGATGTCAGCATCCCCTTCATCCGCATGACATCGGGACCGATGGACTACACACAGGGTGCAATGATCAACTCCTGTAAGGGAGCGTATACCCCAAACTATCACAAGCCCATGAGCCAAGGTACACGTGCCCATCAGGTCGCACAGTATATCATCTACCTCGCCCCTCTGAACATGATGTGTGACACGCCCACAAACTACGAGAAAAATCAGAGCACCACTGACTTCATCGCCCCTATCCCCACCACATGGGACGAGACCCGCGTGCTGGACGGCAAGATAGGCGAGTATATCGTCACTCTACGTCGCAAAGGAAAAGACTGGTACATCGGAGGGCTGAACAACTGGGACGCGAGAGACATCAGCCTCGATATCCCCGCCCTCACAGGGCTGAGCACAGGTCAGATAGAAATCTTCAAGGACGGCACGAATGCTGCGAGAAACGCAGAAGATTTCACCATCGAGCGCATGCCTCTGAGCGATGCGCCCTCTGTCATCCACATGGCACCAGGCGGAGGCTTCGCCATCAAGATCACGCCATAGTTCAAACTTAAAACTTATAAAAAACCTCCCTCGGCGCAGTTGCTGAGGGAGGTTTTTGATTGATCTTATCTTTCTAGATTAAAGCTCTTTTGTGTTGAGCTTCGTGTCCACGATCATGGCATCCTTCATCTGGAGGTCCATCTTCGTGTCTTTCTTCGCCTTGAAGGTGATGGTGAAGAG
>CAYJLR010000085.1:0-9137 GCA_964370895.1 uncultured Akkermansia sp.
TTTTCATTTTCGACGGAGCATAATGACTTATTCGACGAGAAAAGGGTAAAAATACACGAAAAAGACCGAGTGAGGCGCGCTGTTTACTTCATTTTCTACATCCACTTTTGTGGAAAACGAATTACGAGAACTTCCCTTAAGTGAACGCGCTGAGAAAAAGATTTTTAGACCCCGTCTTTGATGAACTTAGGAATAGCCCCAGAGAGCATGAGTCCCTTATGGTAGGCGCGCAGCAGTGGGTAATTCTCGAAAATTCTATCCGCCGAGTCCAACTCACGTTTCGCATTCACACGGTCACCTGCAGTCAGGTATAGTGTCCCCTGAGAGAAGTAATAGAGCGGGGTCTCATCCATGGGGCGCGTATGCTTGACGAGTGCGCGAGCTTCCACATCCTTATCCAGCATCACTAAGCAGAGGAACTTGCGGTAGAGCAAGATATTGTAAATGTCACCCTGCGCGTCAGGATCAACGGTTTTCAGCACGTCATCGAGCATCTCGATACACTTCTGGTACTGCTCTGTTCCGAGATAGATGGAGGAAAGATTTAGCTGCACGACAGAGTCATTCGGAGCAGCTTCCAATGATTTCAATGATACTTCCAGAGCATTCTCAAAGTCTCCTTGCTCGATGTAGCATCCAGCCAAGAGAGTGGCTACATTAGGATTCTTATCATAGATGAGCTCGCAGCTATTCAATAAAGCGATGCATTCCAGCCAGCGTGAAGCCTTGTAAGCTTCTTTTGCCTTGGTGAAATTGAGGATATACTCCTCACGCTGTTCTTTTGTCAGATTAGATAGTTCTACGACCCAAGTTGGTAGATCTTTAATATCTTCGAGCTGTTCTGTGACGGTTTGAGCGCCAGCATTGCTAAAAGCGCAGCTGCTGATAAGTGCTAGTGTGTAAAATATTTTTTTCATTGGGGAAGCTTTCCGAGTACGGTTTGATATAGGTTAGACACGGAGAATCCATATTTGTTACGAAGTATTTCCAATGTTCCGTGTTCTACAAAGCTATCTGGCCACGCTACAACGTGCTGTGCCGTCCCCATTTGCTGCTCGGCTAGTAGCTCTGAAACAGCAGATCCGAAGCCACCGCGGCAGCTGTGATCTTCTAAGGTAACGATAAGGCGGCACTGAGATGCCATCTTTAGGATGCACTCTTCATCCAGAGGTTTGATAAAGCGAGCATTCACGTGTGCGACGCTCAGTCCCGCTTTCTCCTCGAGCTCCTGACGTAGTTCACGCGCGATTTCATTCATATTACCAAGCGCGATGAGGGCGATGTCTGTACCATCCGCGATAAGTTCAGATTTACCTATGGGAAGGATCTCTCCCTTTTCTGGCATAGCGACACCGACACCTTCTCCACGTGGGTAACGTATAGAGCTAGGTCTATCTTCGATGCTGTTCATCGTAGCAAGCATGTGGCAGAGCTCCGCTTCATCCTTTGGCTGCATCATGACGAGTCTAGGGATGCAGCGCAGCATGGCTATATCATAGAGACCATGGTGCGTAGGACCGTCGTCAGGTGATAGACCTGCTCTATCCATGCAGAAGCGTACTGGTAGGTTCTGTAGAGCTGCGTCATGCTGTATCATATCGACACAACGCTGCATGAAGCTGGAGTAGATCGCGAGGTAGGGTTTGAACCCTTCAGTCGCTAGGCCACTCGCGAAGATAGCAGCATGCTCCTCAGCGATACCGACATCGTAAAATCTCTTGGGAAAACGCTCACGGAAGATACTCAGCTTCGTGCCACTTGGCATCGCTGCCGTAATCGCGACGATATTCGGATCTTCTTCTGCCATGTTTGTCACGCTCTGAGCGAAGGCTTCCGAATAGGTCAAGCCAGTACTAGCAGTCGCACCATCTTGAATGTTATAAACACCGACACCATGGAACTTTGTAGGATTCTGTGCCGCTGGCTCATAGCCACGCCCCTTCTCAGTGATGACGTGAATAATAGCTGGCTTATCCAGCTTCTGAGCGACGCGCAGTACGCGCTCCAAACGCGGCATGTCATGCCCATCTAAAGGACCAAAATAGGTTAAACCAAGCTGATGGAAGAAGCTAAGCGGCGTGATGAGGCTGCGCGCAGCATTCATCAATTTAGATGCTTGATCGCGAGCTTCAGAACCTGCTAACTTTTCGATAAAGCCGCGTGAGTGCTTGCGTAGCCAGCTATAGGTCTCGGTCTCTTGCAGGGACGAGAAATACTTGGAAAGCGAGCCTACGTTCTTGTCGATGCTCCATTCGTTATCATTAAGAATGAGGATGCATTTCTTCGTCGTAGTTGCGATGTTGTTGAGTGCTTCCAATGTGGGACCACAGGAAAAGGCGCCATCACCGACGACGGAGACGACGCTGAAGTCCTCCTCCTTCAGGTCACGTGCCGCAGCTATACCGAGAGCCGCTGAGAGCGCTGTACCTGCATGCCCAGCTCCGAAGGCATCATGCTCAGATTCTGAGCGTTTTGTGAAGCCAGAGAGACCTTCATGCTGACGAATGGTGTGCATCTTATCCGCGCGTCCTGTTAGCATCTTGTGCACATATGCCTGATGAGAGACATCAAAGAGGATCTTATCACGCGGTGTGCTGAATACGCGGTGCATCGCAATCGTGAGCTCGACAACTCCTAGATTCGGTGCGAGATGCCCTCCCGTGAGAGACAGCGTATTGATGAGTGAGTGGCGTATTTCCGCCGCGAGCTCGACGAGCTGGCTGGGGCTAAAACTCTTGAGCAGCTCAGGTGAGCTCAGACGTGACAGCAAGGAGGAGCTATCAGAGGAGGGTAAAGTCATGGTCTTGTACGGGCGCACTAGCAGCGGGTGATGGCTGTTGTGCAGGTGTTTTGGGGGATGCAGGAGCTTCGAGCTGCTGGATACGCAGTTCCGCTTGCTGAAGTATGGTGACGCAAGCTTTCTTTAGCTTGGTACCTTCTTCGACAAGGGCTATCATGTCTTCTAGACTCGTGCTGGGATCATCCATGAGGCGGATGATCTCTTCGAGTCGCTGCGTCGCAGTATCAAAGTTAATAGAACTAGGCTTAGCTTTAGCTGAGGATCTAACTTCACTCATGTATCATTTGGGGGGAGGAGGGGGAAGTATCTGTGAGGAAGAAGGCGCTTATTGGCGCTTTATCTCCTTGTTTGCGTAATAAAGCATATGATAGCCCAAGATGGGGTATCTGTACCAGAGGTCACCTTGTGAGGAGACGACGGAGGCTACACCATTCGAGGCATCAGAACCTGCGAATACATCTGCGAACCAGATGTTCATCTTAGGTGTTTTGCTGCAGAGAACACCTTCGACAACGACAGGGAAGAAGTCTCCACTCTTCTGCTCGATGGCGTGGAGTCCTGCGCGCTCGTCTGATCCCATGTCTGCCATACGGTAGGACTGAGGGGTAACGAGTAGTCCCTGCACGTCGATACCAGCCTTATCGATGATAGGCTTGATCGCTTCACGATAATCAGTCACGCGCAGTGGTGTCCACATGCTCTTACGATCAGCATACCATGCGACAGCCCATGGCTGGTCAGACATGATGATATCCTTTTCATTCGTGACATCCGCGAGAGTGCTACTCAATGCAGCAGGATAGTACGGAGGGAAATGAGGAGCACCACCCAGCCAGATACCGCGGTAGAGATCCATAGGAAGCTTCGCGAGGAAGGGAGCTGCAGAAAGCAAAATTAAGGTGACAACCGTCGTGTTACGAGCCAAGTTGAACGAATGTAGCAGCTGCATGCGTGCCAGTGCCATGAACACGAGCGAGAGACCGTAGGCGATGAACAGAGGTGCAAGCAGGATATAAAGCTGACCAGCACTGACATTCTCCTTCGTGCCGAAGAGCGTCATGCCTATGCTGACGGAAACCCACAGGATGAACACAAACCACTTGATCTGGTTCGTCGACTCCTTCTTATACTTCGTGAAGAGAGTCAGGAAGAAGAGAGGCACGACAATAATGGAGCCCATCATGGTGTAGAGATTGCTCAGCTGTCCGAATGTTTCACCGAAGAGGCGCAGCCAGAAGCTGGAGCTATTCAGAGGAATATTGCCCACATTAGCCAGTCGCATGACCATCTCCGAGCCTCCACCTTCAAAGTTATAAAACTCATAGTAGAGATTACCCAGCAGCGACCCTGTCGCGGTAGCATTCAGCATCAGCGGAAGCATGGTAAACAGGAGCAGGATAATCGCACCAGGCACAGCATAGATACCATGAGGGCGGAAGAATATCATGACAAAAGCAATTGCTGCCAGAGCCACCCATATAGCCATCCAAGATGTCAGGACGAGAAGCGCTATGAACAAGAAGGCAACGGCAAGATAAACCGTCAGTCTCACTGAATTATGGCGAGGTGTCTCCGTAGCCTTAACAAAGAATATCATCGCAGCTAAGAACAAAGTGAGCATCATCATCTGAGGCAAGCCACTCGTCGCAAACTCAAGGAATAGATTACTTAGCGTCATGAAGCCCACCACAGAGTATCCGAGATACTCGTCAAAGAGCTTTCTCGATAAGAAGAACGCAAGCACCAAGGAAACAATGAAGAACAGAGAACTCACACCAGCGACTAGGCGGTCAGGGCCGTAGACATCGGGGGATACCTCCGTCAAGCGGGTCGCCTCCACATCATCCTGCCCAGTCATAGACAGAGCGAGAGACAGGGTATAAGGGTAGAGGGGAGCGTAGTTCGTATCTCTAAAACTCTCGAAGTCCACCTTCTCAATTCCGCGGCTAGCCTGAGCCTTCGCATGATCGACAAGCTCTACGGGACGAATAAATTGTGTCGAGAAGCCATCGCCATGGGCTATATTACGAGCTATCTGCGCCTGATCCATCGCCTCAGCGTGGAATAAGCCACGGAAGGTGAGAACCAGCTGCGTCGTAACAAGACCTAAAACGAGGAGGATGAGGATCACTCGAATAGATGTGTATCCTTTTTCTGCTATAGTAACGGGATTCGCCATGTTTAGATATTATTTTGTAATGAAATTTTATTCAGCTGAGATATTGAGCGAAGTACTCAGGATAGGCACTCAGCTTTCTCTGGAGAGTGCGCCGACTCAGTCCGAGGAGCTGGGCGGCATGCGTTCTATTTCCTTCTGCATACTCAAGAGCCCTGAGTATCGTAGACTTCTCCAGCCATTCTAAATTAAATAAGGGGGCTTGATCAAGCTTATTATCAGGAAAAGATTGACTTAAAGGAACAATAGACTTCGCTTGCGATACATTCGTCAAGTAGTCAGGCAGGTCTTGCAAGCTTATCTCCTGACTATTACTCATGACCACGGCATACTCGATAGCTGTACGTAGCTGACGCACATTCCCAGGCCAGCTATAAGATCGCAGTACGTCCAGAGCCTCGCGAGAGAGTGTCTTCTCTTCCTTCTTATTATCCGCACAGAGTTCAGACAGAAATGCATGTGCCATTAAGACTATATCATCCTGTCGCTCACGCAGAGCTGGCAGCTGAATCTCGATGACATGCAGGCGCTGGTAGAGATCAAGGCGGAATGTACCATCCTCCACCATATCGGCAAGGCGTCGATTCGTCGCTGCGATGACTCGCACATCCACGGTGATGGACTTATTACTCCCGACGCGCTCTATGGTACGTTCTGAGAGAACGCGCAGCAGCTTGATCTGAGTAGGGATATCTATCTCTCCTATCTCATCGAGAAAAATCGTCCCACCATCAGCCTCTTCGAAGCGACCGATGCGGCGCTGATTCGCCCCAGTGAAGGCTCCTCGCTCGTGCCCGAAAAGCTCGCTCTCCATGAGCTGAGGTGACAGGGCTGCGCAGTTCACCGCGACCCATTTTTTCTCAAGGCGACCCGAAAGCTTATGCAGGGCGCGAGCGACAAGCTCCTTACCAGTCCCACTCTCACCTTCGATGAGGACACTGGCCGTCGTCGGCGCGACCTGACGAATACGCTGAAAGATGGACTTCATCGCAGGGCTATCACCCAGCATGCGATCGAGCTTTGCATTCGGCTCGAGCTGAGTGACCAGCTGCTTATTCTCCTGCTCCAACTGGCGCGTGTGCGCAGCGCGTTTGAGCAAGAGCTCTACCTCATCGAGCTTGAGAGGCTTATTGAGAAAGTAATATGCCCCATGGCGCTTTGCCTCGGAGGCGATATCATCACTCCCATAAGCCGTCATCATGATGGCGCATGGAGGGGATGGCAGAGACTGGGCGTAGTCGATGAGCTCCATCCCGCTCTCACCGCCTAGCCTGAGGTCGGTGAGTAGGATATCAATAGGTTCGCTGTCCATGATGGCACGGGCAGCCGCACCATGACTCACAGCGAAAACCTCATACTCATCACCGAGCGCGAGTGCGAGAGCATCGCGCGTAGACTTCTCGTCATCGACAATGAGTAGGAGGGGGAGTATCATAGGTGATACAAGATTAGATCAGCCACAGGCCTTCTGTCTCATCGAAGCCGAACATGATGTTAAAGGCATGCACGCCTTGACCACCTGCACCCTTCACGACATTATCCTCGGTGCTCATGAGTACGAGGCGATTGGTGCGTGGGTCTATGGACCAGCCGATATCAAGGAAGTTTGTACGGGTGACATTCTTCGTGTCAGCAGGCTTATTCTGTCCGAGCACACGGACGAAAGGAGAAGCGGAGTACGCGGACTTCAGGCAGGCATCAATGGCTGCGGCATCGGCACCCTCTGCCAGCTTCGCTACAGTAGTCGTGATGATGCCTGTGTTCACTGGGATGAGATGAGGAGTGAAGGTGATGACGACGGGGGCATTTGCGGCGAGCCCGAGTTCCTGCTCGATCTCTGAGAGATGGCGATGACGGGGCACACCGTAAGCGCGTACGCTTTCATTACACTCACAGTAAAGGAGCGTCACATCAGCGCGACGACCCGCACCAGAAACACCGCTGGAGCTGTTCACCACGATATCTTCCGTCTTGATTAGTCCAGCCTTCAGAAGGGGCGCAAGAGGGAGAATAATGCTCGTCGGGTAGCAGCCAGGTGAGCCCACGATACGCGCCTTCGCGATCTCGTCGGCATGCAGCTCAGGCATACCATACACGGCCTCCACCATGAGAGGAATGTTCGGATGCTCGCTGCCGTAGAATTCTTCGTAGACCGCAGGATCATTCAAGCGGAAGTCTGCCGAAAGATCGATAACGCGCACGCCTGCTTCAACGAGTCCACCTGCATAAGAAGCAGATACTCCATGAGGCAGAGCGAGGAAGGCCACCTCTGCGCCTGTCGCGACGATAGCGTCGACATCGGAGTCTGTAAAGCAGAGGTCTGCACCGGGGAGATTCCCAAAGCGGGGGAATACATCAGAGAGCTGCTGCCCTGCGTACTGGCGCGACGTGGCGCATACCATTTCTACACCCCTATGCAAGAGAAGAATACGGAGCAATTCCTGACCTGTATACCCACTGGCACCTACTACGGCTGTCTTTACTGTTCTCATAGATGGAAGCAGCATAGCATAAGATAGCTGGAGTCTCAAGTCTTAATAAAAAAAGTAAAAATAGAAAATCATCATCTTCTAAACAAGACTCCTTAACTCAACAGAATCTTGACAGAGACAAGTAAACAATGAATAATTAACTCATGAGAAATGCCCACAAAGCGCACATCTATAAAAACTGGATCTATCTCCCACCCTTCGTATTACTCTACATTTTCGCATTTATACTCTCTTGGCTCACCCCTCTTGTAGAAGAAGATTATTGGCATTCTGGCGCTCGTAATTTCGCGGAAGCATACCAACACGCACATTACTCATTCTTCACCTATAACGCTCGACTGGGTGAACTGTTAGCACATTTCTTAGGCCACTACACAGATCTATTCGATCTCATCGTCACCCCTATCAGCGTGATTAGCACCGCCTACCTACTCTACCGCTGGGCACTTTTAGTGACAAGGGGTGAGCAGGCACGCGCATTCACTGCCGCAGCCCTTTCTTGCCTCTTAACGAGCATGCTCTGTTATTATTTCTGGTGGCATTGCTCTAATATGAACTGGTTCCACCCCTGCACGCTCTCACTATTAACACTATGGACTATGCGTCGCGTATTATTTGGCTCCTACGAACTAAGCAGAAAACGCTACATCACACTATTCCCATTAACTTTCCTTCTAGGCTGGAGCAATGAAGTCGTCAGTTTTACCACGATCTCCATCATATCGCTATGTCTTATTTATCACTCATGGACAAATAAGAAACTCCCACCCCTGAAAATAGTTATACTCCTACTTTCACTAATAATAGGCTTCGCTATAGTCTTATCCGGAGCACTGAGTCGAGATAGTGATGCAGGGGGATTATCAGCAGTAGAAAAACTCGTCCGATTATTATGGGCAAGCGACTGGATTCTATTCTTCATCTTATTTTGGCGTTATTTGATCATTTCTCTTTGCTTAATGATATTGCTTGGCCTCAGCCGTGTAAGACAGGTACTCTTCACACCTAGTTTCTATCTTAGCATCCTCACATTTATCGCTACCATGTGTGCCCTATCACAAGCCCCCGCATGGGGAGCACCGCGCAGCTATCAGCCGCTCATAATACTCCTGATTTTCAATATCCTCGTACTTGCGTTGCGCATCATTCCTCAACTAACAAGGAGAAAAAAAATCATCTTTTCCATCATTTGCCTCGTCTTAGCATACACACAATGGCTTCCGATAGCGCACTCCGCTATTAACTCATACAAATTTAACAAAGAAATCGTAGCAGAAACACAGGCGCAGAAAGCAGCTGGCTTCGAGCATGTAGTCATCCAAAAACAGCTCACACCTGATAAATCATTTTACCTTGTAGGGAGAAGGGTGCCTCACTTCATCCTACAAAAGCGCTCAGTTTGGGAGCCCATCAACGATAATGAAACATGGTGCTACTTACAAACAAAGGATAAGCGACTACCCAACGAAGAATTCGCACGCAGTCAAGGTGTAAAATCGGTAGAACTTAAAATAACACGTTAATACTCCTTAGCAGCAACGCATCTCTTTTCAGATCAAATAACAAATAACATTAATATCATCAACAAAAGGCTTGCCTTGCTGAAAATATAAAGCTATAATCCGCGAGCACTTCTCCGACCAGTAGCTGCAGGTGCCCCATATGCTAC
>CAYJLR010000086.1:0-9046 GCA_964370895.1 uncultured Akkermansia sp.
AAAAAAACCTCCATCTCGAAAGATGGAGGAAAAAATAATACATAATTGCCTCAGCACACAGCGCTACCGAGGCCTAGTGAAACGAAATTTACTTCGTGATTTCTACAGCGATTTCTTCCACAGCTGTGTTCTGGATCACCATAGGTTCTTCCTGGAAGCGTGGCATAGGTGCGAGCGGAGGAACGGAATATTCCTGTGAGCAGCAAGAAGCGAGAATCACCGAAGTGAGAACAGCGAGAGTGAGAGTTGTCTTTTTCATACGTCAAAGTAAAACGGTTTACAATGTGATTTAAGCAGAAATAAGAGCCTAGGTCAAGTGGTAAATGGCATTTTTCCCAAACTTTCTTAGTGAATAGGCGAAAAAGCGGCATGATCCCTCATACTGTTAGAATAGAGCAGTGTGAAGAGCAACCATCTTCTAGGTGCGTCCTTCATCTCGCATCTATAAAAAAGCACCAAGTGAAGCTCTCTTGGAACTCACTTGGTGCTTTTTATAGAACGCTTCAGTCCTTCTTACGACGGCGACGTGCGCAGAGCGCAGCGAGAGCGAGGATGCTCAGGGAAGCAGCACTAGGCTCTGGGATGAACCTTAGGGGCACGAGGAAAAGACCATCTTCTGGCTCGTAGAGCACGTATACCATCTCGTCGAATAACTCTGAGCGGGTGAGTAGGGCGCCGTCATCTCGCGTGAAGCGGATGTTCGCATCGAGCCAGTCTTCTGTTAAGCCTGTCAGAGGACCATCGACGAGGGTGATGATGACATCCTCTCGCTCACTCCAGTAGGTATCGCCTAAATAGGTATTGATAGATTCCATACTCGTGAAGTTGAGTATGCTGTCTTGAGCGACTGTCAGGCGAGAGTGCTCATCAAAGCTGCTGACGTGGAAGTCAATATTCGTGGAGACTAAATTGACTATTCCCTCGACAGAATTACCCACGTTCATGCGCGTTTCATTTGTAATGCTGCTGCCATCGCGAGTACCTAAGATGAGGTTATCGACGACTAGGCTCTTAGCGTCGACCTCGTAGAGACCCGTTTTGAGTTGCAGCGTAGCGGCTACGATATCACCTTTCAGACTGGCATTGACCTTCGACGGATTGAATCCCGTGGTGGTCTGAGAGCTGAAGTTTACATCTCGACCATCAGCATGAATAGAGTAGCCTAAGTCGGTGACTTCACCACTGGCATTCTTAGTATAGCCTTCGAGCTTTGTTCCATCCGCAAAGCTGAGCTCTGCTGGCTGCATACCTGCATGCGCGATGAGCTCGAGCGCTGTGGCAACTGCTCCTGTTCCACCTGATGTAGTGGCGGTGATATTCGCATTAATGCTGGCTACTACTTGGGCTTGGACTGCTGTCGCATTACCTGTAGGGTTATGGATGATGACGTCGCGAGATAACTGGGCGATGCTACCTGCGGCACTCACACCATAAAGCTCCGCTGCACTCAGAAGTGTATCCGTATTAATACTACCATTGAAGTTACCTATATCTCCACCCGAGCGCACGCCATACATGATAGCTGTAGATCCACCTCCTGAAAGAT
Source organism: uncultured Akkermansia sp. (assembly GCA_964370895.1). Lineage (GTDB taxonomy): Bacteria > Verrucomicrobiota > Verrucomicrobiia > Verrucomicrobiales > Akkermansiaceae > Akkermansia. The sequence goes on from CAYJLR010000086.1 coordinate 1,547, forward strand.
GGAATGTGCCTAGCACGTCACCTAGATCACCTTCTACCTTGGCGGCGTAAGCCGTGGCTGACTTCGTTGTAGCTTCGTATTCACCAGCTAGTTCATCTAGGATACCATCCACTTGTAGCGCGATGGCTGTTCCTGATACTGACTCGGCTTTTACTATTCCCAGATTGCTTATTGTAGAGCTAGTCTCGCTGGTGTTGCTGAGATGCACTGCAATGGCCGTGCCTGTTTGTGCTGAGGCGAGAACCTGACCTGCCGCGGTAATACTCAGATTACCGCCAAGCTGGACGGCTGTAGCATCCCCATCTCCTGTGGCTTGTGCGTAGACTAATTCAGAAATGCTTGCAATATTAGCTAAGGACGCAAGACCTGTAGCCTTGCCGTCTATCGTGGTCACGTATATTTCTGAGGCAATGGCTTGCATGGAAGCGGCGGCAGCACCTATGGCATCGCCCTCTTCTGAGCTCACGAAGATGCTGGCTGTGGTGCCATCAGCTTGCGCGCCACTGAGTGTTATGCTGCCTAAGGTGGTCGTAGCGTCAGCTAAGACACCGTAAGCGTCCGCGTGCCCCACGGCGATTGATGTCAAGCTACCTGTGCCAGTGAGTGAGCTTATCGCACCCGTGGCGGCATAGATAGCGGCCGCTCGCGCACTGCCTAGTGCATCTGCCGAGCTGGCTGTGGCTTTAATATTACCCGTGTTTGTCAGACTGAGGCTAGAGTGACTGTAGAGACCATAAGCATCTGCAGAATCCGTCCCTGTAGCCAGGAGCAGCGCACTATTACTGAATGTGTGTACGATACTGCCCTGAGTAAGCTCTAGCCCCTTCGCCTCTGCCATGTAGCCGCTGGAATCAGCGCTAATGTTAATGCCTACGCTTCCTGTGACAGTGCTGGTGCGTATACCTACCGCGCTACTAGCGAAATCACCCGTATATTCCGAGCTGGCATTAATGCTGCCCGAGCCTGAGATATTTTTAATGCTTGAGATTGCTTCGAGACCCATGGCAGTGCCTGAGCCTGTGTAGCTAGCTTGCACATTCCCTCTGAACTCAGAAATATCGTGGGCACTGCTAGCAGTGAGCTTCACGCCGATGACTTCTTCAGCAGTGTAGAGGGCTTCTGTACTGGCACTTTCTGTACCAGTGGCAGAAATAGAGCTTTCTACACGGCCTGTGATGCTACCTGTTTGTAGACCGATGATTTCAGATTCATAGGAGCTACCAAATGTACCAGAAGCTCCTATGCTTCCTGCTCCTAAGAGATCTCCGACGCTGCCCTCAGCACGGAGACCGATGGCGTAGCCCTCCATGGCGAACTTCGCAAGGATATTCCCAGTTAAGGCGAAGCTATGCTCTTGATTACTCCTTAAATCCAGACCGATAGCCTCTTGGTTATGGGGGTCTATTTCTGCATAAGTTGTATTATTTTTAGTGATACTGGCGCTGAGGGTAGAGCTAATGCTACCTGTAATGGTACCTGTACTGACGGCATAGGCACTACCATAGGTCGCGGAGGAATCCACATCCTTATAGAAAGAAGACGCTCCTACAATACTGATACTGTCTATGTTTCCTGTGGCATAAATACCATAGCTCTTCCCCCATTGGGCAGTAGATTGAATATAAATCCCTCCACTCACCGCACCAAGAGAGCCAGCTGTGTGGATGCCTGCAGTCAGCCCCGTTGTAAAATCAGCAGCCTCAAGAGTACTGAGTGAAATTGATTGTGCATTGTAATATGTACTAGCCGAAATAGAAGTGTAGGCACTGGCACCATTTTTCAGCGTAATGTTCTGTGTGTACGCACTATCAGTAAGATAGATGGCGATATTATCCACATCAAATCCTACTTTCGTATCAGATAAGCTAGCAATAATGCTATCATTGATAAGACCTATACGGCCTGCGCTGAGAGTGTAGACAGAAGTACCACTCTTGGATGATGCGCTAAGCCTTGCATTAATGTCTCCCACGCTATTTTTCTCACCCACATAGACAGCAGTCGCTTGGGCATTTTCGATGACTGCGGAATCGTTAGTTGTGTGCTTGATAACGCTGATAGCTCCATTCACATCACCTATACCTGCTTCGGCGTGAATACCAAAACCACTCCCTGATTGCCCAAAGCGTATTTCTTGAGAATTAGCGATACTTATACCGCTTGGTAGTAGGCTCGAAGGTACAGAACCTGACATGATGGTATTCACATCCCCCAAGGCCGTAGAACCTGTATACCAGATACCATAGGCTGAGCCAGCTGTAGAACCGACATCTATGCGCCCTTCAAGCACGGCGCCTGCTGCTAATTCTTCAAACTTCAGCCCCCAGCTATCTCCCTCTGAGATTGATCGTTCTAAGTTAATGATGCCTGTATAGCTACCAATGGTGTGAGTAGTCACACCATGCATAGAGGCACTACTGCCCATTGAATCCGAAGACCTACCATTCTTGTCCACTGTCAAGATCGCGCCACTTATATCACCTATACTTTCTGTAGAAAAGAGCCCATAATGAGCGCTTGCATTGTCACCGTAGAGTCCACTACCATCAGGAGTGGAGAAGTAGATTTCACCGCTAAAGTCACCTATAGTCGTCCCAGCTAACACGCCATAGCCTGTAGAGCTCTGCACAATCATGGTGATTTTACCCGTGACTTCACCTACACTCGTATTTGATTTGATACCCCAGCTGCTAGAAAGACTGTTGTAGATACCGTTGTCATGATCCTTGTGCAGGCCTACGTTTATTTCACCTGCGAAATTTCCGACACTGTTGCCATAGATGCCCGTGCCTTCACCATATTCTGAGTGAACAGTTATCAGAGCTCCGGATGCGGTATCACCTACGTGGGCATTCGAATAGACACCATAGGCATCAGCCGCAACAGTAGATGAAGTATTTGTGAATAGACCTTTCGAACTGCCAGTAATACCTTGACCTCTAGCATAGGAATAAATATTCGCCTCAGATCCTATGCCCGCGACATTTCCTTCAGCAAAGATAGCATAGCTATGTTTTCCCCCATATCTATCTCCATCTCCATTGCTCAAGCTATTTCTGACAATGTTTCCGCGTACTGAGATATCTGCGTTCACCATACCCACCTGAGCACCACTATAGACACCATAGGCAGAGCTATCAACCGAATAGAGAATATAATAACCTACTTGAGGGCCTATCCATTCTGCAGGCCTCGTCTCATCTACATAAAAGTCATCCAGTGTGGGGTTTGTGTGTGGATTGTTGCCCGCTGGGATAGCAGTCAAGTAGTCGGTAGATGACATCGTGGGGTCACTCGTAATCGTGGTTCGGATAACGGTTCCTGAATTGATGTCACCTATCCCCCCCTCTGCATAGAGTCCATAGGTATTCGTATGATCACCTAGGAAATCAAACTTCCCAGGAACGGTTCGATCTGCTGTGTTTTTACGCACACCATAAATGGTCGCCTCGATGGCTCCACCCTCGCTACCGTTCACATCTCCGATAGCACCCTCGGTGCGCACACCATAACTATGCCCATCGCCCTGCCCCCCTGCATGAATGATATTATTAATGGTCAGATCGATAGGAGCCCCCATGTGCGTAAGCCACAGCGCGGTTGCATCATTTTCGGTGCTTTCTGTCACAGTGATATCGGCTGTGCTGGAGTATGAGGTGGCAGAAGAGCTTTCTCCTACTGCGGCACTACTATCACCTATACATGCTGATGCGACAAATACAATCGCGCCTCCTCTTAAAGTAAATATAGCGTTCATCTTAACTAGGATGATAACAGGCATTTTTATTCTTATCAAGAATATAATATTAAAAAATTACAAGTATTACCCTGAATAACAATACTTAAGGCAGATCTCAGCTAAAATGCAAACCATTGCTGCGATTTTTAGTCGCAATAGGCAGGTTCTCGTAATTCGCAGCGCGAAATCACGAAGGGATTTTTCGGCGTATTTTTTTGATTTTCGACGGAGCATAATGGCTTATTCGACGAGAAAAGGGTAAAAATAGGCGAAAAAGACCGAGTGAGACGCGCTGTTTACTTCATTTTCTTCATCCACTTTTGTGGAAAACGAATTGCGAGAACTTGCCTATAGTTAGATGAAAAATCAACGCTACTTCATCGCCTTGCAATTTTTTTGTGTAAAGAATACATATTCAGCGTAATTTCTTCGGATTTCCCCTACTAGTTTCTTTAAATCCTGCAAAAAAAATCATGTAAAATGAAAAAAAGACTTGCGTCTTATTAGAAAATTCTGTAATATGCCCCTGCACGCCGGTTTAGCTCAGTGGTAGAGCACCCGATTTGTAATCGGACGGTCATCAGTTCAAATCTGATAACCGGCTTAGCAAAAAAGCAAGAAACTCAAAACGAGGTTCTTGCTTTTTTTGTGTATTAAATTGCCCTTTTTCTCTTGTCATTTACCAGCTAGGCAGCTAAAATATCCACCCCTTATGGCTCAAGAGAACTACAGCGTCGATCTTCAGAAATCCCCTACACGTGATGCGGCACCCGCCCTCCTCATGCCGCAGGCACCGGGCATAGAGAAGAGTGTCCTCTCCATGATGACCATTGACCCTATGGGTATCATCTCTCAGGCCATTTCTGAGGGCATGAATGAGGACTATTTCTATATTCCTTCCCACCGCATTCTCTGGGAGCTATTCCGCAGTCGCTATGATAGAGGCGTCCCCATCGATCCCACCTCAGTCATCCAAGAGCTCACCGACAGCAAGCGACTCGAAGCTATAGGCGGTCACGCGGGACTCACTGATGTGTTCTCCTTTGCCACATCGACAGCACTCTTTGCCAGCCATTTTGAGACGCTGAAGGAAAAGTATATCCGCCGCGCCATCATCCAGACGAGTAACAACTCCGCGAGCGCAGCCTACACCAGCGAAGCGGAGATAGACCAGCTCCTCGATGAAACGGAGCAGCATGTACTCAAAATACGCCAGAGTGCGGCAAAAGCGGACGAATGGAGTATGGCAAATGATATTCGCGAGGCCATGTCCAATGTCGAGCGTATGCTAAACCAAAAGGAAGAACTCCTCGGTCTGAGCAGCGGCTTCCCTAAGCTGGATAAGAAGATCAATGGTCTGAAGTCTGGTGAACTCTTCGTCATCGCCGCTCGTCCAGCCATGGGTAAGACCTCATTCCTGCTCAACATCGTGGAGCATGTCGCTCTCGATTTGAAGAAGCCAGTCCTCATGTTCTCCTGCGAAATGCCCAGCGTCCAGCTCGTCGAGCGTCTGCTCTTCTCTCGCAGTCATGTCAGCCGCACGCAGCTGAATCTGAAGCGCGATCTCAACAAGAATGAGATGAAGGCCTTTAACAGTGCGATGAAAGAGCTCCATAGTAGTAAGCTCGTCATCGACGATACACCCGGTATCTCTATCTCTGCTCTGCGTGCTAAGGCGCGTCGCATCATGCAGAAAAACCCCGATCTCGCCCTCATCGGCATCGACTACCTCCAGCTCATGCGCTCGCATACGAAGCAAGCGCAGGGTAGCCGCGAACGTGAAATCGCAGAAATCTCCGGCGGTCTAAAAGGGCTCGCGAAGGAACTCGGTCTGCCCATCGTCGTACTCGCCCAGCTGAACCGTGGTCCAGAAAACCGTGTCGGTAAGAGTAAGGGGACACCCCAGATGAGTGACCTCCGTGAATCTGGAGCGATCGAGCAGGATGCCGACATGATCGGTCTGCTGTACCGCCCTGGCTACTACGCCAGCACGGAAGAAGAGCGAAAAGAATTCGGGAATGACTCCACCCTCCTGCTTGCAAAGAACCGTAACGGCTCTATCGGCAGCATCTACCTGAGCTTCCATGGCGAATTCACGAAGTTCGTACCGCGCGAGCCTACGGACAAGGAGCAAGAGGAAGATTAATCCTCTGTCTTTCAGACTTTATAAAGAGCATCAACAGCCTCATGAGCAAGCCCTCCCCTCTCAGCCCCGAAGCGCAGACCCAGCTCTGGCGCGAGCGTGACCTCCAGCACTGCTGGCATCCCTTCACACCTGCTACCCTCTGGGGGCAAGAAAGCGAAATGCTCTTCATCGAATCAGGTGAAGGCGTCTGGCTCACCGACTCGCTAGGGCGACGCTACCTCGATGGGAACAGCTCCATCTGGGTGAACATCCACGGACACGCGCACCCGCGCCTCCTCAAGGCACTGCAAGACCAAGCACAGAAAATCTGCCACAGCAGCTACCTCGGCTTCTCGCATGGCCTTGCCAGCGACCTTGCAGCACGCCTCTGCTCCTACTTCCCTGAAGGCACACTCAGCCGCGTCTTCTACTCTGATGATGGCTCCACCGCGCTAGAAACCGCGCTCAAAATGGCCTTCCAGAGCTGCGTGCAGAGCACGGACAAGGAGAAGCGTCGCCGCTTCCTCGCCTTTAGCAACTGCTACCACGGTGACACCATGGGAGCCGCCTCACTCGGAGGCGTCGGCACCTTCTTCGAAAAGTTCAAGGGCTTCGGCATGGAAGTCGGTCATGTGAGCGGCATGGCAGAGCTCCATGCCCTCACTGAGGAAGAGAGCTCCACCATCGCCGCTATCGTCATCGAGCCTATCATTCAAGGCGTGAACCGCATGACACCCTGGCCGAAGGGCATGCTGCGCGAGCTACGCGAGTACTGCACCCAGCGCGGCATCTACCTCATCTGCGACGAAGTCATGACTGGCTTCGGGCGCACGGGCACCCTCTTCGCCAGCATGCAAGAAGAGGTCATCCCTGACTTCCTCTGCTGCGCAAAAGGCCTCACAGGCGGCTACAGCCCACTGGCAGCCTGCATGACAACGGAAGAAGTGTATGAACGCTTCCTAGCCCCCTATGAAGAGAATAAAACCTTCTACTACGGGCACAGCTTCACCGCGCACCCGCTCGGCTGCGCACTAGCGATGGCAAACCTCGACATCTTCGACGAAGAGCGAACGCTGGAAAAACTCCCCGCGAAGATAGAGCTCATCGAGCAACTCGCGAAAAAGCTGGAGGAGGGAAATCCCCATGTCAGCACGACACGCCAAGCCGGCATGGTACTGGGCATCGACATCGTGCGAGCAGATGGCACGCCTTACCTGCAAGGAGAACGCGCAGGGGAGAAAGCCTGCGTGGCAATGAGAGCGCATGGGATGCTGACACGTCCTGTGACACAGGATACGGTGGTATTCATGCCACCTCTGAGCATCAGTGAAGACGAGATACGCTTTGCCTTCGTGGCTCTGGACAAGGGCATAAGCGACGGGTTGAGTGAGTTAGATTAACCCTCATTCCTGCGCGGCAGTGAGAGTGAGATTCTTAAGATCTCGATCTTAAGCAGGATGCAAGGACAGCGTCCTTGCTAGGGGTATGGGGACAAAGTCCCCAAAGCAAAGCTGTGCTCACAGAGCACAGCAGCGTCAGTTTCTCATAGTCTGAAGTCGCACGCGCCCGCCATGCAAACCTAGCATCACCTCCACACCCGAAACTGACGCTCCTACTACCGCGCGCGACAGCGCGA
>CAYJLR010000087.1:0-9011 GCA_964370895.1 uncultured Akkermansia sp.
CGTTCTTGGATAAGGGAAGGGGTGTCAAAGCCTAGGACTTCGATGGCTTCGAGGATTTCAGGGCAGACGCCGAGGTCGGAAAATGTCATTACTTAGGAATGAGCGTTGGTAAATTAGCTCAGGCAGAGCATGCCCCAAGAGAATGATAAAGTAAAGAGAAAAGTTTTGACTTTATGTACTTTTTAATTTTTTCTAGATAAAATGGCAAAAGTGAAGGAATAAAGCTTGCAAGAATAGGAGGAGAAATGTATTTTTTTTGCATGGAAGAGGACGACGATTACAAAGAAAAAACCGATATGAAGAGCTGGGACTGCGCCATTTCTGTCCTACTGATAGGAATCGTGCCTATTGCCATTTACTTCGTCTTCTATAATAGAGAAATCAAGTCGCTGCTGCCCTATGTGGTGACTTTACTCATAAGTGCCGTCGCTGTCTTCATGCTCGTCGCTATCACAGGATGGGTCATCGTCGGTCGTATCATCCATCTACTCGGCTGTATACTCACGCCTCTATTCTTCTATATGGCTTACCTGATCTGGGATGCTAACGATGCCTTTGATTTACCAAAGATGGGGGAGAAGCGTGAGTTCGTCATGCCATGGCCATGGCGTGATAGAAATGCGCCTGCAGTTCAAGAAGAACAGAATTAGCAAGGCTCAGCCCACAATGGCATCACTTCAGGTAGCCATGGCCCATACTCGATGGGGATGGGGGCTTCCAGCGCGATGCGCTTATCAGTCGAAGGATGCGTAAAAGCGAGTCGCCAAGCATGCAGCATGAGGCGTCCCGTCTGGGTCTTCTGCTTCTGAGGCTTCGCGTAGATAGGGTCACCGATAAGCGGATGCCCCAGATGGAGCATGTGAACGCGTATCTGGTGTGTACGTCCCGTATGCAGTGTGCACATGATAAGCGAGACATCGCTGCTAATATCATGATGCAGTAGCTCCCAGTCTGTAATAGCAGCCTTGCCCGATCCGGGGTTCACCACCGCCATCTTGAGCCTATTGACAGGGTGTCGTCCTATGTTCGTAAAGATAGTTCCCTTGTCTTGCTTCGGTCTGCCTTGAACGAGAGCGAGATAAATCTTCGATGTGCTACGCTCGGCGAATTGTCCCGTCAGTGAGACATGTGCCTGATCATTCTTCGCGACGACGATGCAGCCGCTGGTGTCCTTGTCGAGTCTATGCACGATACCAGGGCGCTCGACACCACCTATACCCGAGAGATCCTGACAGTGGAAGAGTACCGCATTCACCAGCGTGCCATCGGGATTACCTGCTGCTGGGTGTACGACCATGCCACTCTCCTTATCGATGACGATGAGGTCGGAATCTTCGTAGAGTACCTGTAATGGGATGTCTTGTGGCTGCGCTTCAGCTAGCTCAGGTTCGGGGATGCTGACTTCGATGCGCATGCCTGCTTCGACCGCTGTTTTTGCCTTCGTGCTTTTCCCATTCAGCAGTACATCGCCCGACTTGATGAGCGACTGGATGCGTGAGCGTGATATCTCAGGGAGCTGGATGACGAGGTACTGGTCGAGGCGTATGCCTATGTGGTCTTCGGTGACGAGGAATTGCATGAGCGTGAGCTTACATGTCTGTAGGATGATGAATAAAGGAGCAGGGGAGTCCGAACTTCTGTTCTAGAAGCTCACCTAGAGCCTTCACGCCAAAAGTTTCTGTCGCATAGTGCCCGCCGAAGAGCATGTTCACCCCCATATCTTCTGCTGCATTTACAACCCAGTGGTTCTCTTCGCCTGTGATGTAGGTCTGGTATCCCTTCGCCTGCATCTTATAAATTTCATCTCCTGCGCTGCCTGAGCAGACAGCCACACGCCCAGCGGGCATGTTAGCATCATGCACATAGCCTGTGACTGGAGAGTCGAGTAGGGCTTCGAATCGTGTCTTGAGCTCTGAAATCGTCCCATCGAAATGCCCTGCGAAGCCTATACTCTGCCCGCCCATGTCTACTTCTGGCTGAATATCTGTGAGACCGAGCCCCTGCACGATGCTGGCGTTGTTCCCCAGTGTGGGGTGCAGATCGAGAGGTAGGTGAGCGGAGTAGACCGCGAGATTGTGATCAAGGCAGCTTGTGATCTTCTTCTTCCACCAGCCTGTCATGGGGAGCAGACCCGACCAGAAGAGTCCGTGATGAACGATGAGGAGATCCGCACCTGCTGCGATAGCGGCGTCTATCGTTTTCTGGCTGGCATCTACGGCGAGAGCTACCTTGCTGACCTGACCATTGTTTTCGACTTGGAGACCATTAAGGGCATTTCTCGCATCACGAATGATGCTGGTTTGTAACTCAGTGTCGAGGTGGGTGACGATATCTTGGAGGGAGACCATATAGAGGGATAAATGAAAGGATTAGTTGGGAGGGAGGCGCTTTGTGCGGCTGGCTATCTCTTGGTGTAGGAGCTTGTTGAACTCGCTTGCCATGTCGTAGCCGCTGTCGCGCAGGTAGAGACCGAGGGCTGCTACTTCCACGAGACGCGACATGTCGCGTCCGGGGGCGACTGGGAGATTCAGACGTTCTACCTCTATGCCTAGGATGCTGGTCATGCGGCGGTCGAGTCCGAGGCGCTCCATCTCAGTCATCTCTCCGTCAGAGAGGTTGATGACGAGATTGAGCTTCATCTCACGACTGTAAGCCTTCAGACCGAAAAGATTCGTGACATTGATAATGCCGAGACCACGGATTTCAATGAAACCACGGCTCAGTTTCGGAGAAGTCGCGACGAGTTCACCATTAATATTGCGAATACGCACCATGTCGTCGGCGACGAGAGAGGCTCCACGTTCGACGAGACCGAGCGTGATCTCACTCTTACCTATACCCCCCTTGCCTGTAATGAGTACACCCACACCGCGCACAGAAACCATACAGCCGTGCATCGTGGTGCTATCAGCGAACTCATTTTCCAGAATAACGGTAGCACGGTTCGCGAAGTCCATCGTGCGATGTGGGGTCTGGAAGACACAGATCTGGTGCTCATCCGCCATGGCGAGCACATCTGCTGGGATGACTGCACCACGTGTGAACACGAGACAAGGCATGCTCTCGTGATTGAATAATTGCTGTAATCGCTCGCGACGCTCCTCACTGCTCAGTGTGCTCAAGTAAGCGACTTCAGAATTACCGAATAGCTGAATGCGCTCATGCGCGAAGTACCCCATATAGCCTGTCAGAGCGAGACCCGGTCTGTTGATCGCAGGCTGCGTGAGGGTGCGCGACATACCGAGGGGACTATTGACCAACTGAAGCTCGCGAGACTGTCTGTAGATCTCATAGAATCTCGCTACGGAGATATGATAGACTTTGCGAATAATGGGTTCTTTCATCGCTTGTAATTCTACAGGAAGAATAGTGAAGGGTCAAGGCTCGAATGAGGGCTTGATCCGTGCAGCTGCCTGTGTTAGTGTAGTGGTATGAAGTTTTTGATCACGGCAGGCCCCACGCGAGAAGCCCTAGATCCGGCGCGCTATCTGACAAATCGTTCGTCGGGACGCATGGGCTATGCCCTTGCTGGAGCTGCGAAGCATGAAGGACATGAGGTGATACTCATATCGGGGCCTACGACACTAGACATCCCTGTGGGAGTTGATTTTATTCAAGTTGAATCAGCGCAGGATATGTATGAAGCCGTGCGTGATATGTTAGGACAGGTCGATATCGCTATCATGTGTGCAGCCGTGGCGGACTACAGACCAGTCAGCTTTTCTGAACAAAAGATTAAAAAGAGCGCAGACAAGCTCACTATAGAGCTGGAACGCACCCCTGACATCCTAGGAAGCATGCGTGATGTTTTCCAGTTTAAAGGAACGCTCGTAGGCTTCGCAGCCGAGACTCAGAATGTCATTAGCTATGCTCGAGAGAAACTTGTGAAAAAGGGCTGCGACTTCATCGTGGCAAATGATGTCTCACAGGCAGGGATAGGCTTCGATAGCCGTGACAATGAAGTAACCCTCGTCTATGCTGATAGCGAAGAGCTCCTCCCTCTCGACTCAAAAGAACAAATAGCCATGCGCATCATTGAGAATGCTCTCCTCTTCCGCTCATGAAAGTAACTATGGAAATGCTGGGCTGGAGCGACTTCTTTCGTGTGCCCTTTGATGAAATCCGCGGTGAAAACAGCGACTGGTATCCCGCCCGTATCATACGAGAGACGAAGATTAACTACACCGTCATCGCGAAGGGCAAGGGCGATCATGACGTCGTGCTCTGCGGTAAGATATGGCATGATGCTGTTAACGATGCCGACCTCCCAAGCGTGGGTGACTGGGTCGCAGTAGACCCAGGTCAGGGAGTCGATCTGCCCGTGATACGCGCCCTGCTTCCGCGTAAGACCTGCTTCTCGCGCAAGGCTCCTGGTCGTAGCTGTGCTCAGCAGGTCATCGGAACGAACGTCGATATCGTCGTCATCATCACCGATGCGCTTTCTGATTATAATCCTCGTCGTATCGAGCGTTACCTCACATTAGTGCGTAAGAGCGGAGCACGTGCCATCGTTTTACTGAATAAGGAGGATCAGACCCCGCCCGAAGTCATGGAAGCCGCTATAGCAGAAATAGCCGCCCTCGACGATGAGCTGGAGATCTATCCCGTAGTCGCGCTGTGGAAGAAGGGCTACCCACGCCACCTCCGTCGCATACCTAAGGGGACGACCATTACAGTCGTCGGCTCATCAGGTGTAGGTAAAAGCACCTTTGTAAACTCCCTTCTAGGGGACACATGGCTGGAAACGGGCCACGTGAATGACGTGACAGGGAAGGGCAGACACACCACTGTAACTCGAGAACTCGTCGTACTCGCAGGAGGAGGTGTCCTCATTGATAACCCTGGTATGCGAGAGATACAGATGTGGACAGATGCAGCGACGCTGAGAGCACAGTTTGACGATCTCACCGCGCTCACTTACCAATGCAAGTTTGGCGATTGCTCCCACCGTAAGGATGCGGGCTGCGCCATACGTGCGGCTCTGGAATCAGGAGAGCTCTCACCAGAGCGCTACGAACACTTCCTCCATCTGGAAGAAGAAGTAGCCGAGCTCGATCGTATGACAGAGAAAAGACGTATGACCTTAGAACGTGTTACTAAGCGACAAAAGCGTGATACTATGCGTAATAAGGAAGATAGGGAAGATCACAAGCGTAGGCGCAGACCACAGGGGAACTACTAAAGCCGCCGATAGTATCCTTTTTTCTTGTATATAGGAGCTATTCTGCTATAACTGAGGCTTATGAAACTAGCTATTTTTGCAGTCATGATGACTGCCATGAGTCTTCAAGCCGCCCCTCTGCCCCCAGCGCAGGAACTCGCACGTAACGAAGTCTTCGCCATCTACACTGGTACGAAGGATATCCCCTGCATGCATCGCACCTCGCTCTGTCCCGATAAATGTGGACATGCGAAGAAGGTTGCCATTTTCAAAGTTCTTCGCAACGATGGTTACGAGAAAAAAGGTGAGTACGGTGATGCGAAAGCCGAGCCCAACTCAGAGATCTACGTTGATGTGAACAAAGATGTCGAAGGCCAAAGCCTCGAGACTCTTGCTATGATAAAGGAACTGAAGCCCGCCGCTCAGGTGCAGCTGACGCAGGTGCATTACTATGTGACGAAGGATGGATCTTCCTATCCTGTGCGCCCAATTGTAAAAATTCAGCCCCGACTCAGCTGCTCGGCTCCACCAGCAGAAAAAAAATAATCGCCGATACCTTCTCAATTTTGAGAAATTGTAATTATTAAAAATTATTACTAACTTCGCCGTAATGATACTCGATATATCATACGCGAAGTTTAGTAATAAGGTGTATGCTGAGAGTGCGGAAAATCGTATTTTTATAGCTGACAATAGCTTAAAAAAGCGAGAAAGAACAGTGCTGAAATCGACGGGCTTGAGTACGGGCAAGAATAGAAGTTGTGATTAATATAGCAATACAAATACAGAGGTAGAATTCTACGTAATTTACATGTAAACCATAGGGATTAAATAATCTAGAAAAATGTTATTTTTTTCTTGTGGCGCTTGATAGATATGCTATAAATATGGAATGAATATCGCCAAATTCATTTTTGTTTCATTGATGTCTGCAGTCAGTCTTCAGGCCGCCCCCATATCTCACGAAAAAGAACTAGCACGAAACGAAGTGCTAGCCATGTATGTCGGTACAGAAAGTGTTCCTTGTATGCATCGTACTGCACTATGCCCTCATAAATGTGATCATGCGAAAACAGTTGCTGTTTTTAAAGTAGTTCGTAATGAGAGTTACAAAAAAAGCGTGGTCTACGGAGATGAGAAAGCCGAAGCCGAAAGCCTGATCCGTGTGGATATCAATAAAGATGTCGAAGGACAAAGCCTCAAAACACTAGAGAAAATCCAGAAACTGCATAAGTTCGACTACGTTCAGCTCACGCAAGTACACTACTACGTCACGAAAGAGCATATGTCCTACCCCGTGCGCCCTATCGTTAAGTTACAGACGAAGCGTGTTCACTCAGGTAGCTTTGCACTTAGAAAATAATCCCCCCAGTTAACTCAAGAATGCGAGATATTTTATCCCTAACACTCCTAGGCTTCACTCTATCGAACGCCTCAGTTTCAGCTATAGATATAGTAGATCTCGCAGATCACGTAAAGCGATTTGGACAAAGCGCGAGCGTGAATGAGCAAAAACCGCTCAAGCAAGAAAAAGCAGACCTTGCCCTCGTCTTCATCGGAGGTTTCGCCGATGAACTAGGTGGGTATTTTTATAAGGTCAGTCAGGCTCTCCCCTCCTTGCCCGAAGAGGGCGTACAGGTGCGAGCCTATTATCACTGGCATTACGGGAAGCAGAGCGAAGCCCCCCTTGCAAAGGAGAGGCTAGCAAGAGATATAGAAGCTTTCCGGAAGCTTAACCCGCATAGTCCAGTCGTCCTCATGGGGCATAGCCTCGGCGCAGCTATAGCAGTAGAAACCGCACGTTTACTTGGAAAGGAAGGAGGCGATATCTTCCTTGTCACAGTAGACCCTGTCGATAGAGAATCCCCGCGTACACGCCCAGAGCATGTCACTTGGTGGGGGAATAGCTATGTGGTGAACTCTCAGTCGAACCGCGATTTTGTCCATGAACTTAGCGGGCGCTGGAAAATAGCAAAAGGCGCAGATGTGAATCTCAAGTTTGATGGCAAGACGTCTGATGAGCGCGGCTACCCCTTCATCCATGATAATGCGTGGAGCCTTATCACAAGCAAGGTGGGGCAGGAGCATAGCCTCTATGAAGAGCTTATGAAGGCTTACAAGCAGCGACACCCTGCGAGCTCGTGTAAAGCACAGCCCTGAGGTCACTCAGTGGCCATTATTACGGAGCTGGTGTATCGACCACAGGCGCATTCGACTCTTGTGATGCGCGCCATCCCTCAGCTAGGCTAGCCCAGAACTCATAGTGTGGGCTATTTTTCTCTGTGTGCATGCGCTGCTCCGTCATATCAAAGGGGTAAACCTGCACTGGTACGGCTGATTGACCCTTCTCCAGAGCCTGCTCCACCATGACATAGATCTCCTCTATAGCCTCATCTCCCATAGAAAAACAGCCTATGGATGCGCATCCACCGTGCACCATGATGAATGAGCCAGTGTAGCCCTGCGCACGGTCATAGGAGTTCGGATAGCCTATGTTAAAGGAGAGGTGGAATCTACTGTTAGGATTCAGGCTATTCTTCCTGACCGAATAATAGCCCTCAGGAGCTTGGTAGTCGCCCTCTGCTTTCTTGGGACCCAGCTCACCACTCATAGCGAGGATGGGGTATGTTTTTACGAGCTCCCAGCCAGTTTCTCGCTGGACGAATAGTTCTAGATCGCGGCTCTCCTTTGTGATGCGAATGTAGACTGGTAGACCAGAATCTGAAACAAGCAGGGGTGTCGATTTCCTCAGCGCGTCTGTAAGAGGTGAGGCTGATCTCTTGATGAAAAAGATGTAAACGAAAGCGACAAGAAGCAGACCAAGAAGGGCGAGTAGGAGGAACTTCATATTCATTGATTTCAATGATAATATGGAGCCCTATTTCTGTCAATATCAAGTTCAAATTACTTCAGATCATGAAAATTGAACATCTGTAGGGTTGCTGTAGTAATGAAAAAATCTATTCTTTTTTAGCTCACAGGTATCTTTCGTCTTGACAAAAGGGTGAAAACATTGTTACATATCCATCCGCATGTCTAAAAAGCTTAAAATCGCACTGCCAAAGGGTAGCCTCCAAGATGCTACCGTGGACCTCTTCCGCAAGGCTGGTTTCAATGTTGTGGTATCTAGCCGCAGCTACAAGCCAACTTGCGATGACTCTTCTCTCGAGCTCTACCTTATCCGCGCTCAGGAAATCGGTCGTTATGTCCATCAAGGCTTCATTGATGCAGGTATCACAGGCCGCGACTGGATCTACGAAAACTGCGCTGACGTCGATGTTTTGACTGACTTGCAGTACTCTAAGGCCACGAGCATGCCTACCCGCTGGGTACTCATCGTACCTGAAAATAGCCCCATTAAAACGGTCGCTGATATGGAAGGTAAGCGCATCGCCACAGAAGGCGTCGGTATTACTGAACGCTGGCTGAAGGAACACGGTGTGAACGCTCAAGTCGAGTTCTCCTGGGGTGCTACCGAAGTGAAGGTTCCTGACCTCGTCGACGCTATCGTTGACATCACAGAAACAGGCTCCTCCATCCGTGCGAACAAGCTCCGCATCGTTGACACACTCATGACATCCTATCCTCAGTTCGTCGCGAACAAGGAATCCATGGATGATGAATGGAAGCGTGAGAAGCTTGCAAACATCGTCATGATGCTTAAGGGCGCACTCGAAGCACGTGACAAGGTAGGTCTGAAGATGAATCTTCCAGCTGCTAATGTAGATGCACTTGTCGAGGCTCTTCCATCACTCCGTCGTCCTACCGTAGCTCCTCTCACTGAAGATGGCTGGGTAGCGATCGAAACAGTCATTGATGAAGCAGTAGCTCGTGAGATCATCCCACAGCT
>CAYJLR010000088.1:0-8811 GCA_964370895.1 uncultured Akkermansia sp.
GCTATAATCCGCGAGCACTTCTCCGACCAGTAGCTGCAGGTGCCCCATATGCTACTGGATTCAGGGGCCTTGAGGAGAACTGAACCATTAACCTAACCAATACATAATGAGTAATTCCGAACTGGAAGCCTTGATCGAATCCAAGCTTCCAACATTCCGCAAAGGTGATATCGTCAACGGTACTATCCTTGAAATCCGCCCCCAAGTCGTCCTCGTAGACATCGGTTACAAGTCCGAAGGCGTCATCTCCATCTCCGAATTCGAAGACGAAGAAATCGAAGCGGGCGACCAAATTGAAGTCCTTCTTGAAAGCCTTGAAAACGACGAAGGTCTCGTCGTCCTCTCCAAGGAAAAAGCTGCTCACAAGCAGAACTGGGACAAGATCGTTGCTGTCTTCAAGGACGGCGGCCTCGTCAAGGGCAAGGTCAAGAGCGTCGTCAAGGGTGGCCTTATGGTCAACGTTGGCGTTGAAGCCTTCCTTCCTGGCTCACAGGTCGACATCATCCCACCAAAAGATCTCAACGAATTTGTTGGTCAGGTCTACGAATTTAAGATCGTTAAGGTCAACGACGAGCGCAAGAATATCGTTCTTTCCCGCCGTGAAGTGATCGAAGCAGAGCGCAGCGAACAGCGTCAGCGCTTCCTCGAAACCGTACAGGTTGGCGACAAGGTCGTCGGTCAGGTCAAGAACATCACCGACTTCGGTGCATTCGTCGACCTCTCTGGCATGGACGGTCTCCTCCATATCACTGATATGAGCTGGGGTCGTGTCAACCACCCATCCGAAATGCTTCACCACGGTCAGGAACTCGAAGTTCTCATCCTCGAAGTCGATCGCGAAAAAGAGCGCGTCTCCCTCGGTCTCAAGCAAATGTCCGACAATCCATGGGCAGACATCGAGAAGAAGTACGCTATTGGCTCCCGTGTCAAGGGTCGCGTCACCAAGCTCCTCGCTTACGGTGCATTCGTCGAACTTGAGCGTGGCGTTGAAGGCCTCGTACACGTTTCCGAACTCTCCTGGGTCAAGCGCATCACACGTCCTAGCGACGTTCTCACACTCGACCAAGAAATCGAAGCGATCGTTCTCAACATCTCCGTTGAAGAACAGAAGATCTCCCTCGGCGTTCGTCAGCTCGACGAAAACCCATGGGAAGCTATCGAAGCTCGTTTCCCTATCAACACCGTCATCAGCGGTGCTGTGCGTAACCTCACTCCATACGGCGCCTTCGTGGCACTCGAAGAAGGTATTGACGGCATGATCCACGTCTCCGACATGAGCTGGACACGCAAGATCAACCACCCATCCGAAGTCCTCAAGAAGGGCGACGTCGTCGAAGCTCGCGTGCTCAATATCGACAAGGAAAACCAGCGTGTTTCTCTCGGTATCAAGCAGCTTGACATCGATCCATGGGAATCCATCGACGAACGCTTCAAGGTCGGTGACCTTGTCAAGGGTCAGGTCGCGAAGATCGCTTCCTTCGGTGCATTCGTCAACCTCGATGGCGACATCGACGGTCTCATCCACATCTCCCAGCTCTCCGAAGAGCACGTGGAGCGTGTTAAGGATGTCATCAAGGTCGGTGACGAAATCGAAGCTCGCGTTATCAAGGTCGACAAGGTCGAGCGCCGCATCGGTCTCTCCATCAAGGCTGTCAACTACGACCCAGAACAACTCCGCCGCGAAACAGCGTCCTTCGAGACACTCCGCGCTGGCGATATGGTCGGTCTGGAAGAAGCCTTCAACCTCGCTGCCCTGCAGACAGAGGAGTGGAGCCCATCCGAAGACACGAAGTAATCACTTCTGAGATTCATTTCTCCATCCAGCCGCTGTGCCTTTCGCACAGCGGCTTTTTTAATGACCTAGTTCAATCAAAAAAATTGCTTGATTATCACCTACCATCAAGTAGTATGGGAGAATGATCAGTAAAAAAACACTGACGCTCTCGCTCGGTAGCCTCGTCATACTGCTCCAAGTAAGTTGCCGCACACAGCATATCTTCGAGCTCTACGGTGAGCCCTATCTCTTCGAGTCATACGTACCAGAATATAGCAAGAAAGATGCACTCATGATTCAGCGTATACACGATGAAGCCGCCTACATGATCTATGAAGTCAGCTATATTTCTCAGATCGGCTACCAGACTATGACGAAAAAAGCATGTATCGCGCGCGACGCACAATGGGATACCACCTTTCAGGCATGCGAGAGAGCGACTGCTTGGGGGCAGCTTCGTCATAAAATAGAGATAGAGTCGGGTATGCTCTCCCCAGTTCCGCAACACAGCGAAGTAATTAGCTATCGCTTTTATAATGCCCAAGGTGAGTTACTCAACACCCAAAAAGACTATGAAAACAGTGTGACATCAATAGATGATGACTTCCAGTTTGGTTACCTGAAAGAAGATGATGACTACACCCAACTCTGCGAGCAATTCGAAGCTTGGCAATCCATCAAAGACCTCCGCGCACGCTGGGATGCTCAAGCCCTGAAGTGGCATGATAAAGTGAATCGTGAAGCTGAAACTCCCTAGTCGAACTGATACCTATAGGGAAGTTCTCGTAATTCGCAGCGCGAAATCACGAAGAGATTTTTCGACGTATTTTTTTCATTTTCGACGGAGCATAATGGCTTATTCGACGAGAAAAGGGTAAAAATACGCGAAAAAGACCGAGTGAGACGCGCTGTTTACTTCATTTTCTTCATCCACTTTTGTGGAAAACGAATTGCGAGAACTTGCCTATACGCAAGGGCATGGATGTAGCTATACCACGTCTTCTAGGCGAGGCATCGCCCTCGCCTGACCCAGTTGAGAGGACTATTTTTTGCGTCGACGGCGCTGCATGAGAGCGATGAGCGCCACTAGGCTGAGGCTAGCAGTACTGGGCTCTGGTATCAGGAAGCGGATGCGTAAGCCACCATCCTCATTCGGCTCTTCGATGACGTACTGGTAGTCACGCATCAGGAGTTTTCCGGCTAGATAAAATTCTACATTGTAGGTCTGATCGAAGCTGCTATTCACATTCCCTGAGCCATCGCTGATGATAAGATCAAAGTAGTCGTCAATCATGGCCCTATCTATATCAAGACGCACGGTGTCAAAATCAAGAGACGTAAGAGGTGTGAGCACAATATGCTCGAAGTCATTAATCTCGTTCATATCAGCACCTTTAAAGAGGATGGTTTTCACATCGACGGTGGCATTTTCCGCTATCTTCAGAATGTCATCCATCACGATAGTATCTGCATAGACTTGCTGGCTACTGCTTACGCTTGTTGTCCCCAAGATCGCAAGGCTACCGCTCTGCACACCAGTAGTATTTATCCCCTGTGTCAGCGTCCCGCCTTCAAATTCGATCAAACCCGCATTCGTAATGCTTGCAGCTGTGCTGATATTCTCAGCCTTGGTATTGACAAGCCCATCTTTTGCGATAGTAAGGGATCCACCGATGAAAGCCCCCGTTGTCGTCACCGAGTAATCCACTTCCTTTTCAGTGTACTTATGCTCATAAGACCCTAAGATAAGACCGCCTTGCTGAACTGTAACATCCATCCCTCGTATCTCTGCATTGATTTCCACATCATATCTCTGTGAGGAGCTCGAGTCGAGGATGAGTTTACTATCATTAATTGATTCTATACTATCATCAATAGTAATCTTATGACCTGTGACCACTTCCTCACCATCAATAATGGCGGTGCTATTCTGCGCGCGAAGGGTGATAGTACTCTCGAAAGCGTAAATAGCGTTGTAATCGCGTACTCCCCCAGTGACCGTATGCGTGGCAGCATTCCAAGTGCCACCGACTAACTCATAGTTATCGCGCATCAGCACATCTGCGCTTCTAGCATCGATGTAGACAGAGTCAGAAAGGCTAATATAGAATGCGCCTCCAAAAGCCTCTGCATTTTTATTAGCAGTACCAGCCATGTTCCCGATAATGCTGGAGTCGGCAATATAAAGAGGTGCAGATTTCGTCTGATTGACGAGATGGAATGCACCACCCAAGCCAGTTGAGTATTCTGAGAAAGCAATATTTCTTAGAAAATCACCTTCAATCGTTCCTTTATCATTAGCAAATTTTGACCCATAGAGTGCTATTGCGCCTCCTTGAGCTGTACTTGATGATACATTACCTACAGCGTGAACAGTATTAGCGATGAAATCAGCCTTAATCGCACTCATTGTTCCTGAGAAAAAGCGTATTGCGCCACCTGCCGAACCTCCCGTGTAGCCTCCCGCCTTGTATCCAGATTCAGCATGATTGGCTATAAAACTTCCTTCTATTGAGCCTATCGTAGCACCTGCGCCCAGGTAGATTGCTCCTCCATATTCTGCTGAATTATTAGTAAAGGTCCCATACACATTCCCCATCGTAGCGGGGCTAACCGTACCTGCTAGACTAATAGCGGCTCCGCGGGCATAAGTTAATGATGATACTGCAGTCAGATCAGAAGGGTACGAGACTGTATTATTAGAGAAATCAGCATACACATCACCGACAACACCGCCTTTTTGTACCGATATAGCACCACCATCAGCATTATGCCCATCACTCTTCGCTGAACTGCCATCAAACAGGAGTCTATTATCTATACTATAACCCTCAAAATTAAGCGTCGCATTCTTGCCGACATAGAAGACAGCACCGCCCTCACCTGTGGATGCTACCTTATCGCTAGTATCGATAAAGTTCTTAAACGCAGCTATATTTTTTACTGTAATTGTCGTCTTCTCGGTCAAATCTACAAATTGGAATCCGCTATGCTCAGCACCATTAACGACACTTGATCCATCGCCTTCAATGAGGATAGACACAGGAGCATCTCCTGTATAAACAAGCAAGTTGTCACTCAAATCTGTCTCACCTGCAGGGTAGACATAGTGATCATTCGTATTGGCTGCACTGGATACTCCAAGAGAAGCATAAAGAATAGCAACTATAGATAAGGCACTGAAGTTTAACTTCATACTGAAATATATAGGATAATTAACCTCCATTTCTTACCACAGTGTTTACTGCTTGAGAATGAAGGTGGGGGATTGTAGTTGTTGTGGGCAGGTAGAAGTCTATTCTAGATCTAGCTTATGTAGCTAATCTATCAAAACCTTCTGGACGAAACTCTACATGTTTCCTTAGGTGCTTGCAAGTTAAAATTACGCTCTCATTATACTTTTTTCATCAACAATATACAAAACTTAGATATATTACCGAATCGATATAATATGCTTGTTAGACATAGAAAATAGGCTCTACTCTATTTTCATATCAGCGCTCCGCTCGCATTGCTGTCACTGCTGCGACTTGCTCGATATGGTGGATTTTTAGAACCTGCCTTGCGCAGGCTCGGAGCGTGGAGCCAGTCGTGTAGACGTCATCGATGATGACGACATTGTTACTCGGGAGCCGTCCTACTCCACCTGCTCTAAACTCAGGTAGCAGCGAGTACAGACTGTTCGCATGTGTACTGCGCTGCTGCGCCGTGAGCTGAGTCTGACTGCTGATTTCTGACACGCGTCTTGTCAGAGGCTGAGCGAGTGAGAAGCTGGGATAAATACGTATGAGCTCCTTTGCTAGAAGTTCAGATTGGTTAAAGCGGCGATGCCAGAGGCGTGCTGCCGTGACGGGCACTGGGATAAGTGTCCAGTCATCCACACTTGCGAGTACGGGGTGTGTCTCCCAGAGCTCAGACATGAGGAGAGCGAAGCTACGGGCGAAGTGTGTCTCACGCCCATACTTGTACCGGTGCATGAGCTTGCGCATTTCTGGCACACCATAGAATCCCGCCCGCGCAAAATCAAAGGGACGTCTCTGCTTCGCGCACTGAGGGCAGGACCAGGGATCATCCAGAGTCATGAAAACTGGACTACCGCAGTACAGGCAAGCTGGCTTCGGTACGCGTGGGACACGCTCCTCACAGCAACGCGCGCAGAGAGAGCTCTCAGTATCACTTCTATCTCCACAGAGTTCGCATGTATAAGGGAAGAGCCAGCGAAGCATGAGAATAGGTGTAGAGAGGAAGTAAGGAAATACGGATGCTCCCTTATTTCCCCTCGTGACGCTTCAAGAATTCCTTTACAATCTTCTGGTATGCGACAGTAGCTAAGCCATAGGAATCATGCTCATAGATGCTGCGACCGAAGCTAGGGGCTTCTCCGACGCGCACGGAGCGAGGCACTACTGTTTCATACATGATAGAGCCCATATTCTCGCGCACCTGTTCGACTACTTGTCGTGCGAGGTTTGTATTCGAGAACATAGTCATGATGATACCTTCGTGCTTAAGATCTGGATTCACACCGCTTTCGCGGATCTGCTCCGTTATGAAAAGTATCTTCGCTAAGCCATCTAGGCTCAGATACTCACACTGTAGGGGAGTAATGATCTCATCACAGGCGCTGAGTGATGCAGTCATCAGCACACCGAGTGAAGGTGGGGTGTCGAGTATCACGTAGTCAAACTCATTTGCTTCGCGCACAGGTGCTAGCGCATCGCGAAGACTAGTCATGTGTGAGCCTGAAAGAGTCAGCTCTATTTCCACGCCTGCGAGATCCATATGAGCTGGCACGATGGAAAGCCTTTTCCTGCCTGTGGGGCGTATCTGAGAGACGAGGCTAGTCTTCCCGAGCAAAGCGGGGTAGATGGTCTCATAGCCCTCGGCTTCTATGCCAAGACCACTTGTCGCATTCGCCTGTGGATCAAGATCAATCAGCAGTACACGACGATTCTTAGCACTAAGACCGGCGGCCAAACTGATCGATGTCGTGGTCTTCCCGACCCCTCCTTTTTGGTTTGCGATAGCGATGACTTTCATAGAATGTCCTAAGTCTACATCATTCCTGATCACTATTCAAGCTTGAAAATATCAAGCATCTAAGGCTGCGAGAGCCTCTCGCATCACGCGGGCATTCGGAAGCATCAGGCCTTGGTACCATGGTGCGAGCGTCCCTTGCATTCCCTCCTCAAACCAGAGGCGGAAGGCGAGCACGCCTTGCCACAGAAGCATCCCCTCTCCCGTGCTAACGTGGCAGCCTAGCTCACGTGCGGCACGCGATAAGGCAGTCTCATGCGTGATGATATCGTAGTAGTAGCTGTCCTTTCTCAGGTACTGAGGAGGGATAGGTAAAAGATCACTTTCTTTCAGACCCAGCGAGGATGCATTCACGACAATGTCGCACTGATCTACAGCTTCTTCAAGATCTGGACTATCAAAATGGAGTGTAGTGACGCGGCAGCCGGGCGCAATCTGACGGAGTGCAGCGGCTAGCTCAGCGAGCTCTGGGCGTGGGCGGTTAACCAAGGTGATGGAGCGGAATTCGTA
Organism: uncultured Akkermansia sp.; assembly: GCA_964370895.1. Taxonomy (GTDB): domain Bacteria; phylum Verrucomicrobiota; class Verrucomicrobiia; order Verrucomicrobiales; family Akkermansiaceae; genus Akkermansia. Next base: position 7,322 of record CAYJLR010000088.1, read on the forward strand.
CTCCGCGCAGCGCAGAGCGATGGCACTCCCAGCACCACCGCAAGCACCTAGTATCATGAGGTCATGCTGGCTGAAGGATCGTGTAGCCTTCCCCATGAACTCCGAGAGTGCGGCGATGAAGCCTTCGTTGTCCGTATTATAAGCATGAATACAGCCATCACTAGAGAAGAGAAGCGTGTTTGCAGCCTTCGCTTGGGACGCGCTCATATCCTGCACATCAGCGAGCTCGTAGGCGCGCTTTTTAAAAGGGATAGTGATGTTCACACCGATGAAGCCACGCTCTTGAAGAGAACGGATCAGGCGCTCGAACTTATCCCCTTCTGTATCGCAGACAAGGCGCACATAGCGCTCTCCAGCGGGCACACGTTTTACATAGTCTGCTATCCTCTCATGGTAGCTGCATGCTTCGAGCAGAGCAGCCTCGTGCATGAAGGGTGACTTCGAATGCGCAATCGGTTTTCCGATGACGGCGAGGCGACAGCCTTCGGGGAGACTATCGAGTGTATAGACTGGCTGAGCTTCCATGGTGGATTAGTAGGTGTTGCTTTTTTTCTGTCTGCAAAGAAGGAGATACTATACAGTATCCCCTTCTATAAGATTTTTTCGGTGAACGAAGAAATTACTTCTTCGCAGCTTCGGTGTTACCGTTCTTATCGACCTGAGAGACGATGCAGCTCTTTTCGATCTTCACGACCATGTTTGCTGCGAGTTCGAGCTTGACGGTGCGATCCTGAACTTCGCGGATAATGCCATGGAGACCAGCATTCGTGACAACCTTGTCACCTACCTTGAGGCCTTCTTGGCGCTGCTTGAGCTCCTTCTGCTGCTTGGTCTGAGGACGGATGACGATGAAGTAGAAGATCACACCGATCAGCAGGAGGCTGATGATCATGTTCCACTGACCACCGGATTCTTCTTCCTTATTAGCTGGTGCAGACTCTGTGCTCTGAACTGTTCCTGTCTTCACTTCAGGTGCTGCAGGGGCTGTAGGGGCGGTAGCTGCTGGAGCAGCTGGGGCGGCTTGGGCGATAATGATGCTCATGTTATGTTATTGGCTTTGTAGCGAGAGATAAAACTGCTCTTGAAAGCAGCGAATTCACCGGCTGCGATGGCACTTCTCGCCTGTGCCATGAGTCGTAGGTAAAAATGAAGGTTCTGGAAGGAGAGCAGGCGTAGAGCCAGCATCTCCCCAGCACGGAAAAAGTGACGTACCGCCGCGCGTGAGAAGCGGTTCACATGTGGGTGTCCCTCTGCATCCATAGGCTGCAGGTCATGCTCGTAGCGCTTGTTCTTGATATGCATAGGACCATCTGGAGTCAGGGCTATGCCGTGACGCGCGAGACGGGTCGGCATCACGCAGTCGAACATATCTACACCGCGCTCTATCATCTCCAGCAGCTGCGGTGGTGTACCGAGCCCCATGGCGTAGCGTGGTTTTTCAACGGGTAAGTATGGTGCGGCATGCTCGATGGCGCGCAGCATCTCTTCCT
>CAYJLR010000089.1:0-8719 GCA_964370895.1 uncultured Akkermansia sp.
TTGCTGCTCTGGTGAGAAGCAAAGGACATAGACCACGGACGCAGCGGCTATCCAGAGGATGATGTGCGGCCAGACCTTGCGCTTGGGCTTACTCTCGCAGCAGGAAGTCTTCTTAGCACCTCGAAAGTACAGAGTCCAGAAGCCGTAAACGATCGCTATGACCGAAACTGTGATGAAATATGGCTGGTACTCGCTGAAGAAGCTGAGCTCTGACGCCCCTATTCCTACGGTGGCTAAGATACTGGCTACGATAGGCATTCCGCAGCATGACACCATGCCTAGAGAGGCTAATAGGGTCGACAGGATACCAGCGGATGATGCGCCTACTACTGATTTTTTACTCATATCTTGCTAGCTTTCTATTATAAGAAGATGCTGAAGAGGTAACCTGTTGCGATGGCGATACCGATCACACAGAAGACGAAGGTGAAGACCATTTGCTTCTTGAATATCGCACTGAGAAGGGATACTTCAGGAATGCTCGCACCTGCTCCACCGATGATAAGTGCGACGAGTGTACCGAGACCTACTCCCTTTTGTGTCAGGATGTCTGCGATGGGGATCATCGTTTCTGTACGGATATACATGGGAATACCAAGAAGAGCGGCCGCAGGGACAGAGAATATCTCATTCGCACCGGCGAATTGGGACAGGAAGTCAGCAGGGATGAAGCCATAGATGAATGCCCCTATGCTCGCGCCTAAAATGAGATAGAATAAGACCTTGTTAAACAGCCCTACAGCATCCTTCATCGCGTATCCCGAAGCCTTCAGCTGACGTGTGAAGAAAGAGCCCTTGATATCCTGATAGCGGACTTCTTCGGGAGCATCACAGCAGGAGCTAGCAGCAGGAGTGGATGAGCAGCAGCTGGACGCTGGCGCAGGTTCTGCCTTAGATGAACAGCAGCTTGTAGGAGCCTTAGTCGTGTTTGCTATCTTAATAAAGCGATCAAATCCCTTGATGTCGAGAATATAACCGACGACGACTGCAATGGTAAAGGCCATACCTGCGTACATGACGGTCGGAATCACACCGAAGAATGTCAGGAAGAGGATGATGATGGCAGGATTCAGGATAGGAGATGTCAGCAGGAAGGACATCATGCCCGCGAAGGGCGCCTTACTCTTGATGAGCCCCATAAGCATGGGGATAGTCGAGCAGGAGCAGAAGGGAGTCACTGAGCCGAGCAGACCACCGAGGAGGCTGTTCAGCCACTTCGAGCGAGTCGTGAGAGCTCGCTGTATCGTCTCCTTAGGGATGTAAATCTGTAGCAGTGCCACGAGGTAACTGATGAAAATAAAGAGAACAACAAGCTCCGCCATCAAGAAGATGAAGGTACCTATCACACCAGCCGCCCCTGCGTGTGCCATGCCGAGGAAGGATAAGGCGCTGTAAACGGCATCAATAATCGAGTTTTGTATTTCTTGCATAATTTGATTTATATATTTAGATTTATCGATATATTAAACTAAAAAAATTAGCCTATTTTTCGTCAGTCAGAGAGAGTATGGCCTGCGCTGCCTGCTGCATCACCTCATTGGAAATGCTGTAGTACATCCACCTACCCTCTTTTCGAGGAATGACAAGACCTGCGTCGCAGAGTATCTTCATGTGATGTGCGAGTGTAGACTGAGCGATAGAAAGATCGCTGCCTATATCGCAGGCACAGGATTCTCGTGCTTTCAAGTATTCAAGGATCTGAAAACGACTTTTGTCGCTCAGAGCTTTAAATGCCTTCACTATGTTGTCTTGTGTCATGTCTGAAAAAAGATTAATCGATACATCTAAGTTTGTCAATATATAAATCGCATTTTTTTCTATACAAAAAACTCTCTGCCAGATATTAAAATCTGACAGAGAGCTTATAAGAATGATGCTATCTAAGCTTAGATTTCTTCGTTGTAGCACTTCAGATACAGTGCTTCGAGGTCTTCTACGGTGACGCTGCGTGGGTTACCACCTGTGCATGCATCAGCGAGCGCCTGCTGTGCAAGCTTCGGAATGTCTGCGACTTGGAAGGCTGTGTCCTTCAGCGCAGGTATATCGAGCTTGCGGCAGAGTTCCATGATGGCATTTACTGCGCACTGGGCTGCTTCTTGCTCGTTGAGTCCTGTGATGTCCTTACCGAGAGCTTCTGCGACCTTCGCGAACTTAGCTGGGCACTTCTCTGCGTTAAATGCTTCGACGTAGGGCATGAGGATAGCATTCGCCACGCCGTGGGCGATGTCGTACTCAGAGCCGAGCTGGTGCGCCATGGAGTGCACGATACCGAGTCCAGCATTGGAGAAGGAAAGACCTGCGATGTAGGATGCCCATGCCATCTTCGTGCGTGCTTCCAGATTGCTACCGTCTGCGACTGCTTGTTCCAGTGACTCACCAATGAGGCGAATGGACTCATAGCTCAGCACATCAGAGAGGCCGAATGCACCTGCCGTGACGTAGGATTCTACAGCGTGGCAAAGAGCGTCGAGACCTGTAGCAGCTGTTGTTCCCTTAGGAACGCTCAGCATGAGCTCTGGGTCATTGATGGCGACGAGAGGGAGGCTGTTCGGATCGACCATCACCATCTTGATCTTGCGGATTTCGTCTGTGATGACGTAGTTGATCGTGACTTCGGATGCTGTACCAGCAGTCGTGTTCACAGCGATGATGGGAGTACCACGCTTCGTCGACTTCTCGATACCTTCATAATCGCTGATTGAACCGCCATTTGTAGCGAGAATAGCAATTGCCTTTGCACAGTCTTGTGGAGAACCACCACCAAGAGAAACGATAGCGTCGCAGCCTTCACTCTGGAAGACGGCTAGACCACCCTCGACGTTCTTCATCGTAGGGTTAGGAACAGCTCCGTCGTAGATGACGTAAGGAATATCAGCGGACTTCAGCACGGCTTCAATCTTCGCGGCCACGCCGAACTGCACGAGAGGTGCATCAGTGACGAGGAGGATCTTCTTCCAGCCACGCTTGGTGATTTCTGTGGAAATATTCTGGATGGCACCTGGTCCCACAAAGTTGAGCTCAGGCCAGTAGATACGTACGATTCTATTCATAGTTATAAAGAATGATGGGGGATGCAAGATGCTGGCTTCATGCCACAGCTCTTACGAAGATGCTATACTAGCAAATGCACCTCCGAGCTGCAAGCATTTTCATGGATTCTTGATTAATAGCCATACTGCTTTTTCTTCAAACTTAGGCAGAAGAAGGCGAATATAAGACCTAGGGATTCCGCTACAGGGATGGCGTACCACAGTCCTTCACTGCCCCAGATGAGAGGAAGTAAGAGGATACCCCCACCCAAGAATATGAGCGTGCGCGCGACTGCGACGAGTGCGGAGAAGAGGCCATTACCCAGCGCGGTGAAGAATGCCGAGATATAGATACCAAATCCCATGAGCAGATAACCAAGCGAGAAGCTATAGAATCCCTCCTGAGCCAGCTTATACACAGCACTCCCCTCCATCGCGAATATCGCGAGGATGTCATCGAGGCAGAGTAACGCGACGACATAGGTGAGCACCGCGATGCATCCCACGCAGAGAAGCCCTCCACGTCTGATGCGCTGAAGCATAGGCTTATCCCCCTTGCCATACTGGTAGCTGACGATGGGTGCTATGCCGTCTGAGAAGCCGAGCGTGATGGAGACAAAGAGGAATTGCAGATAGAGTACGATGGAGAGCGCAGCGACGCCAGTTTCTCCATAGTATTTCATGAATCCGAGGTTGAAGAGATAGGTGCTTACAGACATGGATAGGCTGGTCACCATCTCGGAGGAGCCATTGTAGCAGATGCGTCCGAACTGGCGCAGATTAAGCTTAGGGCGAGTGAATTGTAGCACGCTCTTATCATTGAAGAAAAAGTAGATGAGACCACTGATCGCGGGTACACATGCTCCAAGACTCGTCGCGTATGCCGCACCACTGATACCCCAGTTCCACTCGACAATGAACAGATAATCAAGGAAAACATTACAAACACCAGCAGCGAAAACGAGGCAAAGCCCGAGCCCCGGTCTGCCCGCTGTGACGAAGAACATCTGGAAGCTCATCTGCACCATCTGCACAGGCGCAAAGATCATCAGCGGAACGATATAAGCGCGGCTCATGTCACGCTGCGCGTCAGAGCATCCTACGATGTCAAGGATGGTCTCCACACCCAGAATAGCACTCAGTCCTAGTATCAGACCGAGTCCTATCTGTATACATACCAGCATGGTAAAGCTAGCTCGAGCTTGCTGAGCTTTCCCCTCGCCCATGAGCTTCGCTACGTAGGCGCTACCACCGACGGCGAGCATGAGCGCGATCGCTTGTATCGCACCGAAGGCGGGATACACCATGTTCAGCGACGAGAGCGCTAGAGATCCCACATAGCGTGATACGAAAATGCCATCGACGACGACATAGCTCGCCAATACGAGCATGGTGAATATAGTAGGAAGGGAGAAGCCTAGCAGTTCTCGCTTGCTTCGACCTAGATTAAGGGGATGATTCATGTGTTGGATTATTGGTTGAGGTTGAGACTATTTTCTAGTTGCTTTAAAAATGAAGTCGAACTCTCCAAGAGCCGCTGTGCTTGCTCTTCTCCCATCGCTTCCAGAGCGGCCTGCTCTGCGCTATGTAGTGAGCCGACGAGCTCCATGCGACGCAACCAGCCCTTTTCCGTGAGGTAAACAAGCTTCCCGCGAGCATCATCAGGATTCGGAGCGAAGGTGATTTCACCGCGCTGCTCTAGCTCGCGCAGCATGCCGGTGAGAGTCTGCTTCGGGATGCGGCAGCTGAGTGCTATGTCGCGAGGACTCACGCCTGCATCCTGCTGCATATAATCGTACATTAACAGCGTATTAAGAGATTCACCCTGAGTCTTAGCCCAGCGTCCATAGAGATGATCCCACTGATGCGCTACACTCATTAGTTCATGATGAAGTGCGCGTCTTTTACTTTCTTCCTGCTTGTTCACGCAAGTTATATAGTACGATTTCGTACTATATGCAAGACTTTTTTATCAACTATCAGGATAAAATCTTGAGAAAAAAATCCTTCATGATACCATAACTCGCAGATAATAGAGTTATGAAAGTAGTCTTACAAAGAGTAGAATCCGCCTGTGTACGCGTAGATTCTGAAATCGTCGGTTCATGCAAGCAAGGCTACTGCCTCTTAGTAGGCATAGAGGGCTCTGATTCAGAAAAAGATCTTGAAGTCATGGCAAAAAAGATCGCGCACTTACGCATCTGCTCCGATGAAAAGGGAAAAATGAACCGCTCCATCCTCGACACGGCAGGTAGTATTCTGTGCGTATCGCAGTTCACCCTACTCGCAGATTGCAGCACAGGGAGGCGACCTTCTTTCCTCGGTGCAGGGTCACCAGAAGAGGCGAAGCGTCTCTTTGATGCCTTCGTCGAGACATTACGCGGCTATGATATAGCTGTGGAAACAGGCATCTTTGGCGCGAATATGCAGGTGGAGATCCACAATGACGGACCTGTAACCTTCGTCCTCGACTCGAAGGAGCTCTAATCAGTTCCGAGAGGAAAGAAGCGATTCAAATCTCTTAAATACCATAAAATTAGTGTGTTTTGTCGTTCTAGGGCAAAATTCCCCCATAATTTACCATCTTGCGAAGCTATCGTCTCTCTGAGTAACTCAACATAAACCTTAAAATCAGAATAGCTATCGGAGATAGCTGTAAGCATCTCTTCCTTATGTGGGTGAGACGAGTTCCTTACTCGAGTCATATGCTCATCGTATATTCGCTCTACTTGAAGCATTAAGTGCGCATTTGCGTCAATCCAATAGCTACCGTATTCGATTCGATTCATATGACTCAAATCTTTGCCTAAAAGATCAGGGTGACTGTACTGATGCAATATAGGCAAGCATGGATCATAGGGATATCCTTCGAACTCTACCACATTATCAATATCACTCCCCAAATAATATTCGTTGAATTGAATCAGATCGCGGACCCTCTGCTTATCGAGCTCCGTAGCGAGTATCACTAAATCTACTTCGATTTCCGCGGCTGTACGAGCCTCCTTACCAAGTATACCTATCCCGCCTCTGTAGCGTGCCCAGCTCAGGAAGTGCTCTTTCATGCTCATCCAGCAAAACTGTGAATCAAACAGTGATAATTGCCTAATGTGTTCTAACTGTAGATTATAGACATGATAATTACGACTATCCGCAGCGTGCAAAACATCTTCTGAATAAAATCTTATCGCACTTATAATTTTTTCATTATATCGCTTAGATAGCTTTATAATTAACTCATAGGGACTAATCCCAGAAGCCATTTTTTCTAAATACTCGTTGGCTTCTGCTACACTCTCGGGCTCCTCTTCAGCCCGAGGGGTAATAGTCTGCGATACTGCATCAAGCTTTTCATCAGAGATAGCACTGCTAGCCTCAGAAAGCGAGCAGCTCAAGGAAATAAGGCAAAGAGAAAGAGAGGCTTTCTTCGTTAATGACACAAGAGAAGGGAAATTTAACATAGAGATCTACAAAGTATACTGCGCTCAGTATATCACTTAAGCATACCAAAATCAAGTTATGATTCTAAGCGAGAAGAGCGTAAATTAAGCAGCTTTTACAACCAGCCCATTTTGGGGCTCGTAATCTGCTCTTCTTTCTTGTCTCCCACGATCGTCTGGAAGGAGATCTTGCTGGGAGTCTTAAGGTTGTAATGGAGATTTGTGATAGAGGCTTCACTGGCTGTCACAGTGATCATACCACTGGCATCGCGAGATACCTGACAGCGTGAGAGATGGGGCGAAGCGTTTTGTCGCCGCAGCGGTGAAGAACACTGCCCCCATGATTCTGACGAAATCCCCCTCACAAGCCAAGAGAGAATGTGAAGACAAGTAAAAATTGGCTTCTCATTCCCATTTCAAGGCAAAATACGGATACAAATCTTTAGTTGATACATTTGTGTTTAAATTCTTATCGATAACTGTAACCATTTTCCCTTCATCTTTTTCCGCATTTTTAGAGAGCATGAAGCAATTACCACAATGATAATTTCCGTTTGTATCTTTTTCAACAATCCCGTTTATAGCCTCAGAGTCATCCTCTAGCCAAAGCTTAACATTCTGTTCACGATCCTCGTTTTGCTTCGCGTACACGTCATACCATAAAAGTATATCGCATAACACAAGGGTTTGTGCGTATAAAAGATAAGGAGAATTGACTAATTTCCAATACTCTTGCAGATTGATAATATCTTTCTTATCAGGTTCGACCGTATGAGAAGCTCCTCCTGTAATGAAGAGTAGATTCTTAACATTTTCAGCTATCAACTTAGGGAAATGAGACTTGCTACATTTGACACCGAGATATTTAGTAGATTCACCCGCTAAAAATAGGCTAGATTCACTCAAATTCACTTTTCCTTTTTCTATGCACTTGTCATGCAAAAGACCTATCGAATAAGCGTGCCTAAACAGACCCTCTAAAACAATTCGCAGTGACGTATAATAAGCTGTGTGGTTAAGATCTTTATGCCCTTCTAGCGCCATCAAAACCTCAAAGAAGTTATCCTTTGTATCTTGCCCTATCCTGTCAAATGCAGCTAATACTGATTGATATTTATATTGCACCTGCGTAAAGGGTTGCCTTGATGCTTCGGTGCTTATATCCTTAAGCAACTCGTTAATAGAATCAGGAGAGCCTTTCTTATAATATTTATCTCTCCCTATTGCTTTTACGAACTCGGTATTTGACATTAAATCAGGCTGACCTGTAAAAACGAAATAGGGTAAATCTCGCTTTGGTCGCAATTCATGAATCTTTCTTATAGAAGAATACATTGCTGCAGTATCAGCTACCTCAACAGTCGATTCCGACCAGCATTTCGCATCTAGAATGACGGCATCATACTCATTTAAATTCTTTTCGAGCTCCTGCATCCCCTCTCTCGCCGTATAATACGGTTTGATATCGATCCCTTGATGATCTGCATGATCAATAAAAACTTCGAATTCATCATACTGATCATCTATCCATAGTACTTTATATCGTTTCATCTTGCTCGTATCTTGGGAGTTTAATTGTTATCGTGACAGGAAAAATTTCGCTTGGTGCATTTACAACCTCTATTGAACCTCCTGCATGCTCAACAATATTTTTAACGTGATAGCCGCCTATACCATCATTTGCGCTTTCACCTGCGCTTTCACCTTTTATACCATAACGCTGAGTGTCCATCCCCGCAGGCATCGGCTTTCCATTATTACTAAACTCAATAACATACATATTATCTATATCATCATATCTTAAATCGATGAGAAGAGTATAATATGTTATAGACTCATCAATAAAGCCATGCCTAACAGCGTTTGTAATAATAGAAGAAACGACATTATCTAGATCATCTTTAGCCAATTTAACAAATGCTTTACCATTGGTATCATTCAAATCAGAAGTATATTTGACATTATATTTTTCACCACGTTGTATCTTTTGTAAATGGTCATTTAGATCAAATATTTCATCTACACCGTATTGCTGCTCTTCTGTCAATTTTTCAAGATTAGAATCTATTGCTTTCATGGTACACAATAATGACTCAATAAGCTGCTCCACAGTCAAGCCTCTACGAGCACTCATCACCTCGTCAGAATAACCCTGATTTTTTAGATAGTTCTGTAGAAATAATATACTTCCGTTTATTTTAAAAAGATGTTGAGATAAGCTATGCTTTTTTATCCGAATTTCATTAAGAA
>CAYJLR010000090.1:0-8714 GCA_964370895.1 uncultured Akkermansia sp.
AGCGTCCACCTGCCGTATAGGTGTCAGTGGCCTGTCCGTAGAAGTCTAGTATCTCATCCTGATGCAGACCTAATCTCAGAAAACTATAGCCATGAATAAGGATATAGAGAATGAGAAAGAGTACAAGAGGCTGGCGTAACTGACGCCATGAAAGAGGATGAGAGTTCATTATCTGAGGAATTAGGGCTAACTCTGTATCTTGCGATGGCTGGAATAAAGGGAGATTTACTTCTGCTCGTCCTTAGAGCTAGAGTTATCACTCTCGATGACGGAGCTGTCGAAGAGTGGGCGGTAGGCAGGGAGCTGCCAGTTGAGATAGACCGCAGCCATACGCATGCTGAAGATGACGAATACGGAGCCGAAGTAGCTTAGCCAGTGCGGGCTCTGTATGGCTTGAAGGAAGAGATAGAGTATGCTACCGAGTGCGGCTGGTGTCGCGTAGAGTTCACCAGGTCGGAAGACGAAGGGCACATTCCCCGTAAGCACATCGCGTAAGATACCACCAGCGACTCCTGTGCAGGTGCCCATGACGACACAGACGAGTGGGTCAGCGCCAGCGAGCTGCGCCTTTGCCGCGCCTATCACGGTGAACAGAGCCATCGCGAAGGCATCTGCGACGCGTATCGTACCCACAGGGAGAGTGATGAAGCGCGTGAGGAAAAACACCGCCAGCGACGTGCCAGCCGATATATAAAGATAGACGAAGCCACTGGCTATGGTCCAGTACACGCGTATAGGCTCTCCCGAGATACTATGATGCCCACTCAGCATGATGTCGCGTAGCGTGCCACCGCCTAGCGCGGCTATCGTCCCACAGCATATCACACCGAAGGCGTCCATGCGCACACGCGACGAAGCGGTCGCCCCCGCGATCGAGCCTGCGACGGTGGCGACGATGGTGCAGAGGAAGAATAGCCAGTGCTCGTGCCATATTTCCGTTTCTTGGAGTAGTTGCCTGAGGGAGTCTTGATTAAACATCGTGTTTTATGTGTGGGAGTTGGGAGAGGTGGATGGCTGCGCTGCTTCGGCTTCCATTTCTATGGAGCGTGCGTGCGCGGCACGGAGGACGTCTTGCCAATGTTCCTTAAGACCGAGTGCATGAAGTTTTCTGAGGGCTGCGAGTGTGGTGCCATTCGGTGATGTGACCGCATTGCGTAGCTTTTTTGGGTCTTGCTGGCTCTCCTGCTGGAGTAGTGCGGCTCCTCGCATGCTCTGGCTAGCCATGCGGAGGGCTAGCTCGCGGGGGATACCTAGCTCTTCACCTACAGCTGCCATGCTGTCGAGCAGGTCGAAAAAGTAGGCAGGTGAGCTTCCTGATAAGGCGATGAGACCGTGAATCTGTTCTTCATTTTCTAGCTCTACGACAAGTCCGGTAGGCTGGAGTAATTTTTCTAGCTGCGCCATATCGCAGTCTCGTACACCCGTTCCACGTATGAGGGCGGTGACACCTGCACCGACGCGCACAGGGGTGTTTGGCATGGCACGCAGGAGTCGTACTTCAGAGTTCGGGGGGAGGAGCTCTTCCATGTGGCTGATCTTCACTCCAGCTGCTAGTGATACGATGAGGGATGGCTGCTTAGAAATAGAAGATTGAAGCTGAGAAATCAAGGGGAGTATGTCCCATGGCTTCACACCAAGGATGATGACATCAGCGGCTCTTGCTGCGTCGCAGGCATCGCTCTCTATGGCGACGCGGCAGTCTCGCTCTCTTAGCTGATCTGCAAGTAGCTGCGCCTTCTCAGCGCTGCGATTACAGAGGCTGTATTCGACGCTATGCGCGACCTGAGCTATTCCTAGAAGGAGAGCTGACCCCATGTTTCCACAGCCTATTAAGCAGACGCGCATGTCTGCATTGTAGCGCACCTTTACATCATGTCAAGCCGTGCTTTCAATAGAAGAAGAAAAAGCGTTTCTTATGCTCTTAAATACGACTTTATTTTGCTTGACCTCTATCTTGATATGTTATAAAGTGGGCTCGATTTCTCTGTGCCTCAGGTGGGGGAAAACTATCCAATCATTATGAAACTACGAATTACTGTTCTTAGTGCTCTTAGCTCCTTGATTCTTATTTCTTGTGAGACTAGCAATACGGGTGACTACGCCTTTAAGCCGAATTCTTACCGCGTCGCGGCAGAGCAATCTGTAAGCGATGGTTACTGGGATAGACCTGCGCACGCAACAGGTTCACACAAGATTATTGTCGATATAGCCATGCAGAATGCGAAGTACTATATAGGGGACACCCAAGTAGGCTTCACCACCGTGTCGACAGGTAAAGAAGGGAAGCAAACTCCACGTAAAACTTACCGCGTCTTGTCGAAAGACATTGACCATCGTTCCAGTAAGTATGGAAGCATCGAGGATGCAAGTGGGAATGTCATCATGCCTGCGTTTGTCATGGGAGAAGATACCATGCCAGCAGGTGGTAAATTTGTCGGATCAAGCATGTTCTACGGTCTCCAGCTGAATTACACTGGCATATGGATGCACGAAGGTATTGTCACTTCTGCGCCAGAAAGTGCTGGTTGCATACGCGTTCCTACAGAAATGGCGAAAATCTTTTTTGAAAACATCCCTGTCGGCTCAGTAGTCATCGTGCGATAAATTAACTCCCTCCCCCAATATAATAAATACATGAAACACATCACCCGTCTTAGTTGCTTGCTCACCGCCAGTTTGCTTCTTTTTAGCTCCTGCTCCGAACCTGACCTTAGTTCAGAAGAGCATGCGTTGAAGGTCATCGCTCAGCATCCTGCTGATAGTTTTGAGTACTTCGTTACTCAGAAAAACTACCCCGTATCTCCTCTTATTTATTTCAATGATAAGCTGCTGCGTCAGGCTTCTTCTAAAAGCGTAATTTACATTTGCCTTTCCCAGCAGCGCGCGCGTCTGTATGTGAAAGGGGCGGTCGCCGCTGACTGGCCGGTATCCACAGGTGCAGGTGATCGCGCTACCCCAACTGGTAGCTATCGCATCATTGAAAAGAAGGCCGACCACGCCTCTACGCTCTGGGGTCGCCTCTATGACGCAGATGGTAAGGTTATCAACCGCGATGCTAACTCCACGAAAATCACCATCCCCGAGGGCGGGAAGTTCGTCGGCTCAGCCATGCCTTATTGGCAGCGTCTCACCTGGGATGGTATCGGTATGCACATCGGTCGCGTCGTCCCTGGTCGCAAGCTCTCTCATGGCTGTATCCGCATGCCACGCAAGGCTGCGGCGAAGATGTTTGATCTCACGACCCTGAACCGCACGCGCGTTCATATAGTCGATTCAGTGGAGGCTGAATTCCCGAGAAATGCGCATACAGCTATGCATGCCCATAAGATTGTATCGAATTATCGCAAGTATGCAGCTGACTACGCGAAGCAGCATGGTGCAGATGAGGATGTTGAGATGACGGAAGTCTTCCTCCTCTCTCAGAAGAACTTGGCTAGCCAGCTTCCCGCTGTAAGCAACTTCGAGCACATCGAGCTGCGCGAAGATGCGCTGAATACTCCCGAATTGCATCCTTCCGCAGCGATGAATGTCAAACTTGAGCCAGTTGAGAATAAAAGCAGCAAGAGTAGCAGTGGCTCCGCCCGCATCATCCATCGCTCATAATTACTCAATATAAGTAAATTTCTAGAATGAAGAGATCTCTCTACGAGGTCTCTTCATTTTTTTTGTACAAAAAGGGAAAAACTTGTAGATTTTTCTAATAAAATTCCGTACTCTATCTAGGAGGAGTCTTTATATAGCTCATTTATCTTATATTTTATGTGGAAAAAAATCATTTTTATTGTCATTGTTCTTGCCCTTGGCGCAGGTGCATGGTTCTGGTGGAATCAAGAAGAAGAGGCCCAGATCGTATTCTCAACCGTCCAGATGAAAAAGGGCGATTTTATCAACAGGGTACAATCCACAGGTACCCTTGAACCAAAGGAACTCGTCCCAGTCGGTGCACAGGTGACAGGTGAAATTCTCGAGCTTGGTCTAGATACAGAAGGCAACACCGTCGACTACGGTAGTCAGGTGAAGGCTGGGCAGCTTCTCGCCCGCATCGATGATACGCTCGTTGAGCTGGCTATCCAGTCCTCAGAGGCTAGCGTAGAGCAGGCCGAGGCAAACATCGCTTCTGCTAAGGCGAATATCACGAAATCTGAAGCTTCCATCATCCAAGCGAAGGCGAATAAGGAGAAGGCAAATCGCAATTTAGAGCGCGCGAAGCAGCTCGGTGTGGGTGAGGCTCTCTCTGAAGCGACCTACGATGACTACCTTGCGTCGTCAGAAAATGCTGACGCAGCTTACAATTCCGCCATTGCGCAATTAGATGTTTCTAAGGCCACTCTGAAGCAATCAGAAGCCCAGCTCTCCAGCGCAAAGACCAACCTTGCGCGCGAAATGCGCAACCGCGAGTACACTCGCATTAAGCCACCAGTCGATGGTACTATCATCGTGCGTCAGGTGAACATAGGTGAGACTGTTGTCAGTAGCATGAGCACCTCCGTCCTCTTCCTCGTTGCGCGTGACTTACGTGAGATGGAAATCTGGGCGAGTGTGAACGAAGTGGACATCGCGAATATCAAGAAGGGTCAAAAGGTGATTTACACCGTCGATGCCATGCCAAATGAAGAGTTCATCGGGACGGTGAACAAGGTGCGCCTGAACGCGACCATGAGCTCTAACGTCGTGACCTACATCGTTGAAATCGATATCGCGAATCCAGAACTGCGCCTCCTGCCTTACATGAGCGCGAACGTGAACTTTATCGTAGATGAACAGAACGATGTGATGCTTGTTCCAGATTCAGCCTTTGAGTTCAGCCCACGCCCATCACTGATTAATGCCGATGCGAAGGCTAAGATGGAAGAGCGTCTTGCTGCACGTGGTGCAGGTGAAGCTAAGGGCGAAGGCCCTGCTCGCGCTAAGGGTGAAGAAGGAGCTGCACGTGGTAAGCGCAAGCCTATGGCTCAGTCAGATGAGAATATCGCGACCATCTGGAAGATGGCTGCTAATGAGACGGTCGCGCCTGTGCGCGTGATTCGCGGTGAATCCGATGGCTCACACTCTGTTGTCACTCTCCTGCCAGGTCAGGAACTCACGGAAGAAGATAAGCTTGTGACTGCGGTGAGATACGTCTCCCCTGAAGAAGGTGTTAAGACAGGCTCAAATCCCTTTGGCATGGAGCGTCCTAAGAAGCGTGAACGCGGAACAGGTCAATCCAAGTGATAGAAACAGTTGATGCTATGATTAAACTGCGCGACATCACCAAGGTGTATCACCTAGGCGAGATCGATCTCCCTGTTTTGAAAGGGATATCACTTGAGATCAAGGAGGGCGAGTTCGTCTCCCTGACTGGAGCCTCAGGCTCGGGGAAGTCCACGCTGATGAATCTCCTTGGCTGCCTCGACCATCCCACAAGCGGAGAATTCTACATCGCTGGAAAGGATGTGGCGAAGTACAGCGTAAATGAACGCGCAAAACTGCGCAACGAGCGCATCGGCTTCGTTTTCCAGAACTTCAACCTCCTCGCGCGTACGACAGCGCTGGAAAATATCATGATGCCAGCGAACTACGCGCACCCTGCACGTAGTGCCGCAGATATACGAGCCCATGCCTTGGAGCTCGCTGATCTCGTCGGTCTCGGTGATCGCTGCCACCACACACCCGCTCAGCTCTCAGGTGGTCAGCAGCAGCGTGTCGCTATTGCGCGCTCTCTGATTAATAATCCCAGTATCTTGCTCGCAGATGAACCCACAGGTAACCTAGACTCCACCACCTCGGTAGAAGTCATGCGTATGTTCCGTGAATTGAACCGAGAAAAAGGAATTACCATCATCATCGTCACCCACGACCCGAAGACAGCCGCCTACACTGATCGTGCGATCAATATGGTAGATGGACTTATAGCCGAGGGTATCGCATCAGAACTGAATATAGAATTGTCAAAATGAAGCCTTGGGTATTGTTTTTAACCTGCCTGCGCGCCTTGACGCGTAACCCTATGCGCGCCACACTCACCGTGCTCGGTATCGTCATCGGTATCGCTGCTGTGGTGGCCATTTCAGAGATTGGTGAAGGCTCAAAGAAGCTTGTCGCCGATCAGGTCGCCTCCCTTGGCGCGGGGAAAATCATGGTATGGGGTGCGTCTACACGTACCGCTGGTGTCAGCTCTGGTAAGGGCGGACGCGCATCCATGAAGCCTGGTGATGCCGAGGCCATCATGGAAGAATGCTCTGATGTCATTAACTTCGCCACCCCAGTCGTGCGCAGTAGCGGTCAGGCCATCGTCGATGGTGTGAACTGGAACCCCGGCAGCATCGTCGGTGGTAACGAGTATTATCTCGATATTGATAACTGGGAGATCGCCTCGGGGCGTAACTTTAACAAGGAGATGGTCGATAACTCTGCGCGTGTTTGCGTCATCGGACAGACCATTGTGAAGGAGCTCTTCGGCGAGCAAGACCCCATTGGTAAGGATATACGCGTCCGCGACGTGCTCTTCACCGTTATCGGCACCTTGAAAGAAAAGGGTGCTGGTCATAATGGGAACGATCAGGATGATGTCATCATCTTCCCGTGGACGAGTGTACGCATGCGTTTACAAGGCTCACCTAGCGTCGCCCAGATGAGTGCCGTCTCTGCGAAGGCGAATAAAAGCGTGACCGTGCACAGCACCTACTCTTCTTCTGGTGTGAACTATTATCCGGGTATAGACATTCAGGATTTCTCGAATGCACCACACCCTCTACGTACGAAGACGGTAGACTTCATCATGTTCCAAGCGAAGGATAAGGAAGACAGTACCGCCGCTATTAATGCCGCTACGCCCATCCTGCGCCGTCAGCATGGGCTGAAGCCCGGTCAGCTTGATGACTTCGATCTACGTGATAGTGCTCAGTTTACGAATGCTCTGACGAATATGACAGATGCTATTAGCACCCTGCTGCTCATCGTCGCCATGATTTCCCTCGTCGTCGGTGGTGTCGGTATTATGAACATCATGATGGTCTCTGTCACCGAGCGCACACGCGAGATCGGCCTCCGTATGGCTGTAGGTGCGCGCCCTCGCGATATCATGTCTCAGTTCTTGCTGGAAGCCGTGCTACTCTGTATTGTCGGTGGTATCATCGGTATCATTCTCGGACGTGCAGCCTCAGTCATCGTCAGTGCGAAGCTGGGCTGGGTCACATCCATGTCGGTGGACGCGATCATCCTTTCTGTCTCCGTTTCTGTCTTCATCGGACTCGTCTTCGGCTGGTACCCTGCGTGGAAGGCTTCCCGCATGGATCCTATCGACGCACTGCGTCACGAATAAAATACCCTTTTCTTTTATCATTTATATGACTTCTTTTTCAAAATCCCTATTCCCTCTGATACTCCTTGCACTCAGCCAGAGTTCCTGTAGCTTCGGCCCTGATTTTCAGGGTGCTGATGCTCCTGAACTTCCTGCGACTTGGGTGAATGACATGCCTCCTGCCAGTAAGGACGGAGATCTGACTCTCTGGTGGCAGCAGTTCGGTGATTCTCAGCTGAATAACCTGCTCGAAACCGCCTTCGCGAACAGCCCAGACATGATCAATGCTGCTCTCTCGATCGCACAGGCAGAAGCAGGACTGCGCAGCACGCGCTCCAGTCTCTTCCCTAGCCTCTCTGGCAGTGCAGGTGGCACGAATCAGGGTGATTATAATAGCTCCACCTCACATGGTCGCTGGACAGGCGGACTCTCCGCCTCATGGACACCCGACATCTGGGGCGCGACACGTCGCGAGGTAGAAGCGAGCTTTGCTTCGCTCGGCTCGACGAAGGCCGCCGCTGATGCGACACGCACGGCACTTGCATCGCAGATAGCCAGCGTCTACTTCCAGTGGATCACCGCGAAGGAAAATCTCCGTATCGCGCGAGAGCAGCTAGAATATCAAGAGCGCACGTACCGTGTCGTTGTCCAGCGCAAGACTGTGGGCATGAGCGCCCAGCTCGACCTCGAAGAAGCGCACGCCACCATTGCCTCCACACGTTCTTCCATCCCTCGCTACGAGGCGAATATACGTAGCTACGAGAGCAGTCTCGCACTGCTGATGGGTACGACAGTCGACAAGGTCGCGCTCGTTATGCCTCGCGCCTCTGTCTATAATAAGATTCCTCGTGTACCGACGAATCTCCCATCTGACCTGCTGCGCCGCCGCCCCGACATCATCCGCGCGGAAAATCAGCTGCATGCAGCCACGGCGCGTATCGGTGTCTCTGTGGCAAATCTGTTCCCACGCATTTCCCTGACGGGCTCGACATCTGCTGGTGCTAGCTCCGACTTCGCGAACTTTTTCTCGAGTGCAGGCTGGAGTCTCGGTGCGAGTGTGTCGCAGACCCTACTGAATCGCACAGCTCTGAATGAGTCGGTGAACATCGCCGAGCTCCAGCAGATGAGCGCTACACAGGACTACCGCAAGACAGTGCTCTCTGCCTTCGCTGAGGTGGAAGCATCACTCATCACTTATGCCCAGCTTATAGCGCAGCTCCCTGAGCAGGTGAAGATACGCGATGCTAATAAGAAGGCCGCAGAGTTATCCCTACGCCTCTATGAAGTAGGTCACACAGACTTCCTGAATGTCGCCTCCTCGGAGCGTGCTTGGCTGTCTAGCGAGCTCACCCTCATTACGACGCGCCAGCAGATTCGCATCGAACTCGCGAAGCTCTGCACCGCCATGGGCGGTGGCTATGAGGTGAGGAAGTAG
>CAYJLR010000091.1:0-1184 GCA_964370895.1 uncultured Akkermansia sp.
GCTTCCTTGGGAGTCGTATTTGCGCCTTTCTTAGGCTTAACCACATTCCCATCAGTGTCGCGGAAGATGACTTCACGAATGCTAGCCCAGCTGCCGGCACTGAGGTCTGAAACTCTGATATCGACTCCCCTGATAGCTGGACCGTCAAGCTCGAAGACACTCTTAGCGCCTTGATCCTTCAAGATAATAGCCTTCGACTTACCCTTAGTATGGGGATCGAGTGCGACAGTCTTAGGCTTATCATTTTCCCAGATAATTTCTACAGATCTAATGACACGAACTTGCCCTAAATCTATCTTCAGACTGTGCCCCTGATCGCCGTTTGCAGCGCACCAGCGTGTCTGGGGATTACCGTCGATGGCGTTATCAGCGGGATTACCTGCTTCGCTGCTGCTAGCCTTTGCCATGCTGATACGTGGAGGCTCACCCGAGCCGAAGTACTTAAATTGCCAGTCAAAGTCGAATGTCTCGCGCTCGCCCGCAGAGGCATGTAGAGCACTGAGACCAGAAAGGATAAGGAGTGTAGTCTTAGTCATATTCAAATTACAATAAATGAAATCTCGTTAAACCTAGCATATACAGGTTCCCTTAGCAAGTTTAAAATCCTTGTACTAACCAAGACATTTGCAAGTTAGACTAAGCTAATTTATACTTGACATATAGAAAAAAACGCCTAGTATGTCTACGCAATATTTTATCACTTGGCTACTACAGAACTTCCATTTTTAAGAGATTCATATGAAAAAGATCATCACAAAGCTCTGCCTTACCACTGCTGCTTGTACATCGCTACTCATGACCGCGTGCATCCCCGATCGAAACAAAGCTGAGGAGGGGAAAATCCATGTTGTAGCGGCCTCCTTCGCAGAATATGACTGGGTACGCCAGATAGTGGGTGACAAGACTGACGTCTTTCATGTACAGCTGCTCATTGATGGTGGCACAGACCTACATAGTTTCAATCCTACGGTGCAAGACATAGCCGATATAGCTAATGCGGATCTACTCATCCACAATGGGGGTATCTCCGATGCATGGGTGAGCAATGTGCAAAAACAGCTAGGTTCATCGGACATGAAGACGATTAATCTTATGCAATCCCTCCGAGACAAGGGCGTCGAGGCTATGGAATCATCGTGCAATCACGACCACGGACACGTCTGTGGTGAAAACTGCACACACGA
>CAYJLR010000091.1:1284-8537 GCA_964370895.1 uncultured Akkermansia sp.
GAAAACTGCACACACGAACATCATAAACATCACGCGCCCGCTTCAGGGCTCGTGGAAGGTGACGAGCATATTTGGCTCTCTCTAGAACATGCTGTGATTCTCTGCGAGCGCATCGAAGATGAACTCTCTGCCCTCGACCCAGCGAATACCACCATCTACGAAGCTAACAAGAAGAAATACATAGATTCACTGCGTGAGCTTGATACGAAGTACAAGTCTCTCATCAGCGCTGCTCCTCGCGACATGATTATCATCTGCGACCGTTTTCCCTTTCGCTACCTATTGCGCGATTACGGTATCAAGCATGTCGCAGCTTTCGAAGGCTGTTCCGCTGAGTCGGAGGCCAGCTTTGATACTATCGCCATGCTGACAGGCAAGCTCAAGGAGCTAAACTCACCCATCATATTCACCGTACAAGGTGGCATCAAGGATATAGCTACTACCGTGATCGCAAACAGTGGAGTCTCACCAGTAGAGGTCGAGCAGCTCCACGCTATGCAGGCGGTGAGCGATGTAGAGAACAGCAGCTACATCGGCATCATGGAAGAAAATCTTAATAAGCTAGCCAAAGCTCTCACGAAGTAAATGGAGATTCACTGCCAACATCTCGCGCTAGGGTACAACAAGCATGTGCTACACCGCGACGTTAACTTCACGATACCGAGCGGGTCCTACACCGCCATCGTCGGAGATAATGGAGCCGGAAAAAGCACGCTCATCAAGACCATACTCGGACTCATCCCGCCTCTCAGCGGTGGGATCAAGCTGGGAGAGGGACTGAACTACTCAGACATAGGCTACCTCCCTCAGCAGTCTCAGGCTCAAAAGGACTTCCCCGCATCAGTGAAAGAGGTCGTCCTCTCAGGCTGTCTGAATAAGATGGGCTGGCGTCCCTTCTATAACAGGGCAGAAAAAGCACGCATGCGCGACATGCTCACGAAGCTAGGCATAGGTGACCTTGAGAACAAGAGTTACTGTGAGCTTTCTGGAGGTCAGCAGCAGCGAGTACTTCTCGCTCGCGCCCTCTGCGCTACTAGCAAGGCCATTTTGCTAGATGAGCCTACCGCCAGCCTCGACTCACATACGCGAATGGAGTTCTACCAGCTCATCAAAAAGCTCAACGTAGAAGGCATCAGCATCATCATCATCACCCATCACCTAGAGCAGATACTCGAGGATGTCGATCTCGTCATCTGCCTCGATCAGTGCGGGGTGAACTGCCACACCATAGACGATTACCACCTCCTCCCCTCCTAGTCATGGACGATCTATTACTCTATCTTTCCTTTCCTTTCGTGCAGTACGCGCTCATCGTCGGTGTGCTCATCGCCCTTTGCTCGTCTCTACTCGGTGCCACACTTGTGCTGAAGCGACTTTCCTACATAGGCGATGGTCTCTCACACATCGCCTTCGGTGCTATAGCCATCGCCAGCGTGATGAAGCTGACAAACTCCACGGTACTCGTATTCCCTATCACGGCTATAGCAGCTATTTTCCTACTCTGTCTCAGTCAACGCACAAAGATCAATGGCGACGCAGCTATCGCCATGATGTCAGTAGGCTCACTCGCCATCGGCTATCTGCTGCTAAATGTCTTCTCCGTCTCGACGAATGTGGCGGGTGATGTCTGTACCACCCTCTTTGGGGCGACTTCTATCCTCACCCTCACCGAAGCGGATGTGAAGATCAGCCTCATTCTCTCGCTCTTTGTGATTGGGATTTTTGTGATGTTCTACCATCGTATCTTCTCAGTGACATTCGATGAGGTGTTCGCGCGCGCGACTGGTGTGAAGGTGACACTGTATAATTTCCTCATCGCTATCACGATCGCGGCTGTCATCGTCATCGCGATGAACCTCGTCGGCTCGCTACTCATCAGCGCCCTCGTTGTCTTCCCTGCTCTCTCTGCGATGCGTCTATGTAAGAATTATAAGAAGGTTATAATCGCCTCTGTATTCATCTCCGTGAGCTGCGCTCTTCTGGGGATGCTCATCTCCATAGCATACTCTACACCAGTAGGCGCTACCATCGTTGTGATGAATATCGCCATCTTTCTTTCCTGTCTGTTAAAATCTGCGTGGTGCGGGGCATCAAGATAAGAGTGAAAAGTTAGGTAAGTCATTTCATCTTGACTTTAGGGTTCATTTCATAAAAGATAGTGGAAAGCCCCCTCATCTGTGAAGAGTTTCGCTACTAATTTTGTTTTATTTTTTCTCATCATCTGGCTCGTAGAAGCCGTAGCGATGGGAAGCCCTATGCAAGACATGTACGAACTGTGGGAATGCTTCACATCTTACCAGCTCCGTCACCACCTGCTGGACTCCCCATACATCCTTACGATCTCCTTTTTGCTCGCCCTGCCGAGTCTGAAAAACAAGGATTGGATGAGCTGGAACTTTCTTACGGTTTTCTTTTTTTATTGTTCTGTATTCTACCTCTGTGCGGCACTAGGAATCATTTCATACTTCTTCCCCCCTAGCCTCATCCCCTTCTATGGATTAGATAGCCTCGGAGATATGCTTTGGAAGTATGAAAGTGTATTCGTAGTCTACCCCTGTCTACTCATACTCACCATACTGAAGGGGAAGTGTATCAAATTAATCGCCCTGATTCTTGCGGGGAATTTCATAGCATGGCATCTCGTTACCTATATCAGCACGAGCCTATTTTCCTCGCTAAGTTCTAGCTTTTCTTGGACTCATCATCTCCATGAGAATGCTGATTTCGTCACACTCTGTTTAATGGTATTCTTTGCAATCAATGCAGCCTTACTATCTATCATCCTACCTGATATGTGCAGTAGACGCCTTTCTAAGGAGGAGAAGGAATGGGTAGATCATGTGCAGGAGTACAAGCGCAGTAAGAAATCCTTTGTCCCTACGATCATCCCAGATTTCCCGCCACCATCAGCTCCGCCTAGTGCGAAATGACAGATTGCCGACAAGAAAAAAAGGCTTGATAAATAAGCAACTACAAAAGTATGCATGCTTACTATCTGATTTTTTTCTAATAGATTGGGGTTTTTTCTTGCTCAAAGTGAGCGAAGATATTAAACTCATGTTAAGAAAATGACTGCTGACACATCCCTACATTACCGTCTTATAGAAAACACCCTCTGGATTCGCTGTAATAGCCGAGGGAGCTTCCTTAACAGTCCTAGCATTAAGTCCATAGCTGATAATTACATCGCGAATGGAGGTAACCATATCGTAGTAGATCTAGAGCTCTGCCCTGGGGTAGACTCCACCTTCATGGGAACGCTCGCAGGAATGGCCCGCCAATGCATGGGTGCAGGCGGCAGTGTTGAAATAGCCTCTCCTACAGACCGTACGCAAAGCGCTATGCTAAATCTCGGCTTAGATGCCCTCCTGAGTATCAATCCATCAGACGCAGCGTGGATATCGGATCTCGATTCCATTCGTGCACTCATCGAAGATGATAGTTCTGAAGAAGGTGATAACAATAGCGCGAAGTCGCTTTCAGAAATTGAGCGCACGAAGCATGTCCTCGAGGCACATACCACACTGCGTGGTCTCAACGAGAAAAATGAAGAGAGCTTTGGCTATGTATGCGAAAGCCTCGAAGACGATCTCAAGCGTCGCGAAGAAGACCCTTCATGATTCCAGATGTCCAGCAAGTTGCTCGCTCGTATCGCAGAGTCTTAAAAGAGACACAGCAGCTTGCAGCCTGTGAGGATTCTTGCGGCACGGACTTTCAACTCCCCCCTGAGCGTCTACAGGAGCTCCAGTCCGCCTGGGCTCTAGGTTTACTCGGTGACACGGGGATGACGGCTCATCATGGAGCCTTAAAGATTCTAGACTTCGGCTCGTGGTCGCGCGACGGTCTCTATGATCTGGAGCGAGTGCAGCTCGAAATAGGTGGTCAGTGGTGCAGTGGGCCTGTGATGTTCACTACTCATGCTGAGGATTGGGAATCTCTCGGCTATGGTGAAGATGAGCATTATAATGATGTCATCCTCCATGTCGGTCTCCTTCCTGCTCCGAAGAACTTCTTCACCCGCACGAGCAATCAACGTCACGTCCCTTATCTCGCGCTGGATGAGTCTCAGTGGAAGGATATTTTACAGATTCCCCCTCGCCTTGATCCTGAGTTACTCGCACTCTGCCGCCAGCCTCTACGTGATCTACCAGCTGCGCAGCTACAGTCAGTCATCCTGAGTGCAGCTGCTCATCGACTACTGCGAAAGAGATTACGCTTCGAACAACGAGCGACTACTCTAGGTCCAGATCAGTGCTGGTATGAGGCATGGGCAGAAGCCTTAGGCTATTATCAGAATCGCTTTGCCATGCGTGTGCTAGCGCAGCGAGCCCCCCTTAAACTCTTGAAAGAAGGGAATGCCGAGGCCTTACTCTTCGGCATAGCGGGCTTCCTTAGCCCTACTCTTCCTGAATCATGCGACGAGGAGGTACGCTACTACCATCGCCACGTATGGGATACATGGTGGTCATTAAGGGATGGCTGGGAGCTTCAGGGTAAGCACTGCATCCACTGGCATATGGGCAGCTCACGCCCTGCGAATCATCCACATCGACGTGTGGCAGCTCTCGCTTGTACTGTAGATTGCTGGGATGAGTGGGCTTCGTTACTCTCTGCGCAGAGTGCGGATGAATTACTTCACTTCAGCAGCAGCCTTGATCATCAATATTGGAATCACCATAGCTCGCTCCCTTCAAAGAGGCTCTCGCGTGCTGTCGCTCTCGTGGGACAGCAGAGAATGAAGGCCTTTCTCGTGAATAGCTTGCTCGTTTTTGATGATTCTGACATGGCTTGGACCTTATATCAAAAGCAACGTGAATCGCAGGTAGCGAGCAAGATCGCGACATTAGCTCGTGCGCTCGCAGGTGAGCGAGAAGACCTTCAATCATGGCTGTCGAGCTGTGCTATTCAGCAGGGATTATTGCAGATTGGGAGCGACTTCGCCACCCCTAGCAAGCAAGAAGACAGCATGCTATTCCCTGAGTCACTAGGTAGTATTTAATACATCAAGCGCGCGGGTGCGCATCATTGTACGCGGTCTTGAGGCGTAGCTTTGTCAGATGCGTGTAAATCTGCGTCGTGGATAGTGACGCATGTCCGAGAAGTTCCTGTACGGATCGTAGATCGGCTCCGGCATCTAGCAGATGGGTAGCAAAGCTGTGGCGTAGCTTGTGCGGAGATATCTTAAAGGGAATATCTGATGAGAGCAGGTATTTATCGAGCATCTGTTGAATCGCACGCCCTGTCATGCGCCGACGCAGCCTGCTAAGAAAGAGTGGTGAGTCTTCTCCTAGCTCGGCTTCAGCTATGTAAATAGTCAGAGCATCGTGCGCGTAGTCTCCTAGGGGGACGAGGCGTTCTTTCTGCCCCTTGCCTAGGATGCGAAGACAGCCATCACTGGACTTAACATCTCTGACCTGGAGAGAAACGAGCTCGCTGAGTCGTAGCCCACAAGAGTAAAAGAGCTCCAGTATGGCGACATCGCGGAGGCGTAACCATGCGGGGAATTTCTTATCCAGTTCCATGGTCAGCGGTAGATTAAGCAGGCTTTCCATCTGGGCTACGCTGAGATAAACGGGGAGATCCTTCGATTTCTTCGGTAGGCTTAGCTCTGTGAGAGGATGGTGGCTGAGCTCATGCCTTTCGATGAGGTACTGGTAAAATGAGCGTAGGGCGGCAAAGCGCAGCCTGATGCTAGCAGGCTTTAGTCGTGAGCTCATCAGCGAATAGAGCCAATCACGAAAATCATCTTCTGTACAGAGCTGCCAGCTTTTAAACTCCTCAGCTCGCCATTTTTTAAACTGCCTCAAGGCTAGCTCATAAGAGGAAAGAGTATGCGGAGAAGCACTTTTCTCCACCCTGAGGTAGCTGAAAAAGGCATCCATTTCTGGATCGCACTCTTGATTCTCTTTTTCTGGATCTCGTTGGCTAGGCATACTTGATAACTCTATTATAGCACAATGTTTCTATAGATCAAGCGACTGAGCTAAGCTCTCATAAATGTCGCGGTTCTGTGCGCGCTTTGCCTAGCATTAACTAGATATAAAAACAAAAATACTTCATAGTATCAATCGCATACGGGCTTCACATCCCCTTATAAAGCATCAATATGAAACACGATACTATACCAGGCCGCGTCTACGCAATCCGCTGCAAGGCGCCTACCACTGTCACCTGCTCGCGTAATAAAGAGGTCTATACGCTCCTATCTCACCCTGGTGACGAGAGCGAAATGTACTTCACTGCTATTAGCACGAGCGTGAGCATCACAAGCTCGGGCAGCTATGCTCTACAAGAGACTTTTAATTCTGCCCCTACAGCATCGTCTGGCGGTGGGGGCGACTTCAACCCTTCTGAATTACAGAGAAAAGTTAAAACCTACGTTTGCACGAACGAAGTAACAGATTACGTAGACTACAGTCAGACTGACGACCGATCAATTATTCGTGTGAGTGCAGATGGAACAAAGGTATTCTCAGCCATCTTCGCTAAACCATCCGAAGGAAAAAGTTATGAGGTCGTCTTTGAATTCACTCCATTGTCGAGCACCACTAATTTCAATTTTGGAGGAGATCTAGGCGTTCCCGAATGGCAATTTGTCGACCAAGCACCGAAGCCGACAAGCTGGGAAGTGGGCAAGACTTATTGCTTCACTGTCCTCTACATTGACGGCATCACCGCCCCCCTCGTCGCAACATCCTACACAAGAGACATACAAGCATGAAGATATACGCAAAATTAAAAGAAGACGGCACTCTTGATATATTCAAGGGTATCAGCAATATGGTATACCAGCCTCCAGCACTTGTGAAAGAGAGAGCGACAGATGCCGGATATAAGCTAGTCGTCTACCATGACCACCCGCATCATCTGACAGAGTTAAAATATCGAGAAACAGCTAAGGAGATTCAAGCTGAATGGCTAGATCTGCCTCTTGAGGCAGCACGAGAGGCTCAGAGAGCCGCTATTGTCGCTAGCTGTAATCGAGCCTATGAAGAAGCAATGGGTATCTATTCCACGGCTGAAGTGCTAGTCGCTCAGGACAGCAGCGCAGAAGCGGTGTCCATGATGGCACACACGCGCGGTATCAGTACCGAGCAGCAGTCAACAGAGCTGGCTAATTCCCTTCTTATGGGCAAGGTTATTAACGGCTGCCTAGCAGGGTATTCACTACGCCTTGAGGATAAAATCAAGGCGGCAACTACTGTAGCTGAAATCGCAGCTACTGCATGGAGTCGCGAGGAGTTCACTGCTAT
>CAYJLR010000092.1:0-8444 GCA_964370895.1 uncultured Akkermansia sp.
GAATTGTTGTTTGCTGCGTGCGTCTCGTATGAGTCCGCCTGCTGCTCCGCTTCCTGGTCCCATTTCCACGAGGTAGTCCGCGCTGTTCAATATACTCTGGTTGTGCTCGATGCAGAGGATGCTGTGTCCTCGGTCGCGTAGGCGTAGTAGTGCTTTTAAGAGGAGTTCTACTTCGTTAAAGTGTAGTCCAGTGCTAGGTTCATCTAAGATGAATAGCAGTTTTTCTTCGTTCTGTCCCGTGCGCAGCTGTTTGCTCTGCGTGCTGCTCGCACGCGCTAGGTAGCTGGCGAGTTTGATGCGCTGGGCTTCTCCTCCTGAGAGGCTTGATGAGGCGCGGTCGAGTGCGAGGTAGCCGAGTCCAAGGTCGAGCATGGCTTGGAGGATGCCGTTCGCTTGCGGGATGTGGCGGAAGAATTCCGCAGCTTCACTGACGGTCATGCTGAGGAGTTGTGCTATGTTTCTTCCTCTCCAGCTGACTTCGAGTGTTTCTCTGTTGTAGCGTGCTCCTTGGCAGGCGTCGCAGGTGCTGTGCAGGTCGGCTAGGAAGCTCATGTCGATGTCGATGTGTCCCGTGCCTCCGCAGCGTTCGCAGCGTCCGCCACGTACGTTGAGTGAGAATCGGTTTTCTTTATACCCGCGTTGTTTGGAGAGGGGGAGTGAGGCGAAGAGTTTTCGCAAGATGTCGAGTAGGCCAGTTGCGCTAGCGGGCATGGAGTTTTTTCCTTTTGCTCCACTCAGGGGGCTCTGGTCGACGAGTACGGCTCGCGCGAGGTGGGGTCGTAGTTTTTCGACTGAGCTTTCTAGTTTTTCTTGTGCGATGGCGGGGATGAGGCATTCATGGATGAGGGTGCTTTTCCCGCTGCCACTGTGTCCCGAGATGCAGGTGAAGGCTGCGAGTGGGAAGTGGAAGTCGATGTGCTGTAGGGTGCGCGCGTGCGCGTCGCGTAGGCTGACCCAGAGGTGGCTCTCGAGTGTGTTCTCTGTGCTGGGGGGGGTGATTTTTTTTCTGCCACTAAGCCATGCGCCTGTGGGGGAGTCGGGGTTCGCGCAGATTTCTTCGTAGCTGCCGGTGGCGATGATTTCTCCTCCTAGTGGTCCGCTGCCAGGTCCCATTTCGATGAGGAGGTCGGCGGCTGCGAGGACTTGGGGGTCATGCTCGACGAGGAGGATGCTGTTTCCTTTTTCCTTGAGCTGGTGGAGGGCGCGTATGAGGCGGTCGCATTCATCGGGGTGGAGTCCTATGGTGGGTTCGTCGAGGATGTAGAGGACGCCTGAGAGCCCTCCGCCTATTTGACTGGCGAGGCGTGCGCGCTGGAGTTCTCCTCCTGAGAGGGTGTTTGTCGCGCGGTTGAGGCTGAGGTAGCCGAGTCCTAGCTCGGTGAGGCATGTGAGTCGTTTGATGAGGTCGTCACAGGCTGGTGCGAGGGTTTCTTCCATACCAGCTGGGTAGCAGAGCTGGGGCAGGATGCTGAGGAGTTCATCTATGCTGGCTTCACAGAGGCGGCCGAGGCTGTATTCTTCCTCTCCGAAATTGAGCGTGACGGCGAGGCTGGTTTTGTTCAGTCGCATGCCGTGGCAGCTGGGGCAGATGTGGTAGTTTTCTTCGCCTTTTTTCGGATTTTCTTTTTTAATGACTCCTAGTCCTTTGCATTCTGGGCATGCTCCGTGGCTGGAGTAGTGTGAGAAGCTCTGGGGGCTGAGGTCGGGTAGGGTGAAGCCTGTTTCTTCGTTCCTGTAGCGTGTGTAGAAGTGAAGTAGTTCTGGCTCTGCTCCAGGGGCTTGGGCGAGGGCTCGTAGTTCGTCTCCTGTGACGCGTAGCGCGGCTTCTACGGAGTCTGCTATGCGTGATTCAGCGCTTGCTTTACAGATGATGCGGTCGATGACGAGTTCACAGTTATTGCCTTCAACTGGTGGCTGGGTGATGAGGTCTTCGAGGTCGAGGATTTCCCCACGTAGTCGTACGCGTATGTATCCTAGCTTTTGCAGATCCATGATGTCTGACTCGCGCGTCTCATCCCAGCGGGCAAACTCTGCTGGCAGTGGAGCGAGTAGGGTGAGTCGTGTGCCTTCAGCTAGCTGGGCTAGCTGCTGCGAGATTTCACCTGAGCTAAGCTTGCGCAGGGCTTCTCCTGTGACTGGATCATGGGGTGTGCCTATGGCGGCGTAGATGATGCGCAGGTAGTCTAGTGTTTCGGTGATGCTTCCTAGTATGCTGCGGCTTTGTCCAGTGGGGACTTGTTGCTCGAGGCAGAGTGCGGGGGGGAGTCCTTCGATGGAGTCGACTTGCGGTTTATCAGGCCGCGCTAGGAGGCGTCTAGCTCCTGTTGAGAGGCAGTCGAGGAAGCGTCTACGTGATTCGGCAAATAGTGTTTCGTAGGCTAATGTGCTTTTTCCGCTGCCGCTAGGTCCGACTAGAGCGATAATTTTCCCTAGTGGGAGGCTGAGATTCAGATTTTTCAGCGTGTTCTGTCTCGCGCCTCGGACGGTGATGTTCATGGCGAAGGGGGCGTTTAGGCTTGTTGCCAGCGTCCATGGTGGGTCGCTGTGTGTGCTGCAATTGCTAATATGGGGGTGCGGCAGTCTCCGTGTAGGCTGCCACCTGATTCTATCTTGATGGAATCTGTCGCGCTGATCGTTCCGTGTAGGTTTCCACGGATGATTATTTTTTCTGCGTCGATGCCAGCCGTGAGCTTGAGTGTGATTCCTCGCTCGACGATGAGTGTGTCGACGTGGGGTTTTCTCGTCAAGTTATTGTCATGGGATACGAGCATCCTGCCATGGCATCGGAAAAATCCATCGACTGTTCCTTGTATGTGCAGGTCTTGGCAGTCTAGCTTGAGACCTGAGAGTACGGCATCTTTCGCGATGCTTATGTTGCCAATGGTGCTGACATTTGGTCGCTCTGCTCCCTGTCGTAGTACGACGTCGGTGAGTCTGAGATGCGAGTTGCACCGTGTGCAAAGTGCAGAAAGTGCCTTTGCTGGGACTTCGGTTTTCTGCGCGCAGTTATAGCAAATAATGGCACGCATTTCCGGCATCACGGGGAGTCGTAGACGACGTGTCCCCTCGATGCGCGGAATCCATTTCCCCCAGTCTTCCTCGGGAAGTATTCCCGAGGGTTCCTCACTTAGTAGTGGTTTTATGGAGGAAATGCCAGGCATGCTTCTTATGCAAGGAGATCGCCGAACTCGATGGAGTTGGCATCAGTCTTGCTTGCTGCTCCGTCAGGAGTGTTAGCGGCGCTTTTTGCTGGAGTAGAAGAAGCGGCAGTTGTGTCTGCCTTCTTTGTCATGTTGGAAAACTGGCTGCTAGGTGCACCTACAGCGGAACGTCCGATGAAGATAGCTCCGTCGTGTACGATGAGGCGCGCTGCCGTGATATCACCGATGAGCTCGGAGTCTTTTGCGAGCTCGACGAGGTCGTCGACGATGACGTTACCAGAGACTTTACCGTGGATGATGGCGCTCTTGGTGCGGATGGCTGGTGTGTCCTTCTTTTTGGAGGAGATCGTAGCATTCGCACCTACAGTGAGGATGCCATCAGAGGTGATCTCACCTTCGACATTACCGTCAACGAGAAGCTCGTTGCTGAAGCGTAAAATACCGACTACACTTACGTCAGAGTTGAGGACGTTGCGTGCGCTCATTGTGCCAATAGGGGCGATAGGACCCATAGGGACATCCTGATCGATATCATTTGTGTCCATTGGGATGTTTTCACCAAAGCTGTTCATGGAGTTTGTTGCAGGCCACTCAGCGGACTGATCGTTCATATCATTTGCTTGATGAGAAGGCTCTTCGGTATTCTTTGTCTTATTAGAAGAAGGATATTTAAACATGAGAAAAATTGATTTTAGACGATTTATGTCGATGTAAATGCAGAGCGTAACAGATACTATGCACGTGGGGACATTTTACAGATTTTTGCTGCCCTTGTCCACTTGAAAATGATGTATGGCGTGGGAAAATTATTGGACGATCTCAACACGTAGTGTCGTCTCTCCAAAATTCACAATGCAGCCATCGTACAGCGGTGCTCGCTTCTCGTAGGAGCTCAGGCGATGGTTGTTAATGAATAGTCCATTCGTCGACTCATTATCGCTGATGACAAGTTGATCGTTGATATATTCTAAGATGGCATGTGCACGTGAAACGCCTATTTCTGGTATGACAATCTGTGCCACTGTCGGGTCGCGACCGATGATCATCTGCCCCTCTGTGGCGATGGTGTTCAGCGGGAGCTTGCACTGGCATGGAGCTCCTGATGGTAAGAGTCCATAGATGCGCACGTAGCCGGGGATAGGGGCTGTGTGATCGAGGTCGACTACAGCTGCGACTTTTCGTTCTTTTCTGCCTCTCCCTTTTTCCTGTGGGTGAGGGAGTCCAAGACCGAGATTCCACTTGCTGCGCAAGGGGTCTTTCAGGGAAAGAGGTCGTAGGAGTATGGAGGGGAGTGGTGAGTCTTTCTCGATGGGGACTGTGACGACGAAGCGCGATACGCTTTCGTGTTCTTCACTGTCTTCTTCTGTGGTCAGTGAGTTATCCTTTTCTAGTGGTCGCAGCAGCTGACTATCTGGTGAGGTGGATGAGGCCATGCGTGCTAGACGCATACGCAGGCTATTAAGCTCACGTTGCAGGGCTCGTTCGCGCTGCAAGAGCTCACCCATGCTGGGTGCCTTTGACTTTTCTGCTAGAGAATCACTCATTTCTGCTTTCTATAATAGCAGATATAGTTCAGAGTTCAATGCTAAATTCTGTGTTGCTGAGCGATAGCTCCTATGATTCCATCGGCTGCTATGAATGTTTCGACCTGCACGGGGCTATTCTCAGGGAGGATGATGCGTCCTCCTTCTATGCAGAAGGGGAACTGGTCTGCCTGCCATATGCTGCTACCTGCTTGCTTGATGAGGGCTTCGCAAGCACACCAGTACATATAAAATTCCTCCGGGCACGCGCCGCGTTCGATGAAGAGGCGGTAGTTCTGCTCAGGCATTACGCGCTGTGCAATGCGGGCGTAGTTTCTCGGCTTCATCTGCTCTATATCTATGCCTATGGGCTGCTTATCAAAGGCGATTGCGATATAATTCCCCGTGTGCGACATGTTGAAGTGTAGCTGTGGGTGCTCGGCCAGATAGGGCTTCCCCTGCTCATTGTAAACGAGGCGGACTTGGGCAGGCATGATGCTGAGTCGCTTGGCTATCTCTTGCTTCAGAATCACTCGAGGGATGAGGAAGGATCTCCCACTAGCTTGGTAGCGCAGCATTTCATCTGCGTCGAGTAGGCTGATGGCTTCTTCTTGAGAAAGCTCGTAGTCTTCCTTGTGAAATAGGGCGTACTCCATAGAGGGCAGGTTTAATGAGACTTGCTGCGATGAGCGCGGAATAGGGGGGAGAAACTGTGTGCTTCGCTGAGTGCGTCGCTATCGCCTACCTTCAGCTGCATATCGTGCGCATCGATGAACCACAGTCTATCCTGAGCTGTGACATCAGTGAAGAAGAAGGGGTCACCTGAGCTTGTGATAAAGCCGACGAATTCGGGAGAATTATGAATGTAGTGGCGTAGCATGAGGCTCATTTCTCCGAGGTAGTTGCGCCCGACACGTTCACTGAACCATCGAGAGTAGAGCTCTTCTGCTCGTCTGTGTTTTTCTGTGCCTCCTAGCCAAGTGGTGTCGCAGAGCTGAATTCCAGTCTGTTTTTCTAACTCATTGAGGCTCGCTATATCTTTTCTCAGCTGCTGGGAGAAGGGGAGTCCTACCTGCATCGGATTGCTATGCGCCATCACCATCTTCGCAAGTGTGTGATAAAGGTAAGCCTTGTAAAGCGATGAGATGCTACCTGTCTTATAGCTGAGGACGTTCTCAAGACTCTTGACGAGGTTTGTCGTGATGAAGAAGTCTTCGCGGTTCATCGCGAGATCCTTCAGCGCGTGGGTAAAATGCAGCGTTTTTAGCTGCATATGGGGGTGCGGCTGTATGAGTAGGGTTTCCGGAGTGCCTGACTGATTACGCGGGTCTAGGGGGTCGAGTTCTAGCTTGAGCTTCTTATCATCAGTGAGCGTAGGCTCGGAGGTGATGAGCCACGTTTCTTTTGTCTCAGGGTTATAGAGAAGGTAGTATGAGCTGTGCAGGGGGCGCGACTGGAAGATATTCTCCATGATATTTACCTGTATCATGTTCGCAGGCTGATGCACGTTGAAGCTAGGGCTCTTTCCTGATAGCTGGAGCTGGAGACTCTGAAGCTCTTCTGCTGTGAGTTTCGCCTGATGGAGGCCTATGAAGTCGCTGAGTTTGCTCTCGCGAGGAAGCTTGCTCGCCAGCGCGGAGACGGACTTCCCTAGCTTGTATGAATGAGCCTGATAGCTACGTAATTTCAGCGTGAACTCTTCGTAATTCTCAACCTCAGCGAGTGATTCCTCAAGCTCTATAAGTGTACTGATATCCCGACTTAAGAAGCGTAGATGCTGCAAGCGATTACGTATTCTAGCCATGTGCTGATGGTCTAATTTGTGGATACGCTGGAGGAGCTGGAATTCTTCTTGTCGCTTAGCTAGTTTTTCCATTTCATCTCTTACCGCTTCGAGGTTCTCAGCTAGGTTCCCATTTAGCTCGCTCTTCGCAGGGAGGGGGCGCATGACTCGCTGCAGCGTCTCGCTGCGCATGGATATGTTCTGGGCTTTGCGCTTCTTGGCTAGCTTATCCCACTTGCGCAAGATGGCTCTCCCTTCGGCTGTATGCTGAAATGAGGAGGAGCTCAGAAGGCGCATATCTGCGAAGCTGAGGCTTTCCCAGCTGCGTGTTTTGTCTTTGAGTGATGTGAGGAGCGCGTCCGCGGTGGTTTGGTCGGCAAGAAGCTTGTCTAAATGAGCTTGCGAATCCTTGATGGCTCGTCGCAGTGATGGATTGATATAGGGGCTGATGCCTTGAGAGGCTCGCTCTAGCTCCGCTTCGATGAGGTCAGGATTGTGAGACGCGAAAGCTCGCTCTAAATTCGCTTGCGCTAGATTCGCCTTGTTGTCGAGGATGAAGAGGATGAACCCTAGCGTGATGATACTGAGTGTGCCCACGGAGATGAAGAATATTCTCCTGTTGAGCTGGTGGCGATGTTGTAGTTCATCGCGAATCTCATTCGCTTGATTCAGAAGCTCTTGTTGGGTGTCCTTACTGAGGGCTTGAAAATCGCTTTTTGCGCGGATCTGCTTCTCTATCTGCCTCAGTCGTGTGCGTAGAGTATCTCGAGAAAGCTCATGGATACTGGCTGGGACACGGGCTTTTGTTTTAGAGGGGGTCGTGGGGCGATGGCGAGATTTTCTCATGACGCAGATGATGAGTTTACCAATCGGAAGTGCCAGATGAGCGTGCTATCTTTTTTCTCTAGCTTGTAGAGCTTCAGATTATAATCAGGTGTAGCCATCTGATCTTTTTCTATTTCTCTCTTCGCGCTCTTGTAGCGTTCCATGAGTTTCGCACTGAGGTAGGCGCGTATGCTCTTTCGCATAGCGACGCGTGTTTCAGTATTACTGAGAATCTCGGCATAGCGTGCGCGCACTAGCTTGCTTTCTTGATTATTCCCCAAGGCGTCTTCGCTGCTGAGTTGGAGCTCAGGGATGCTTGCAAAAATACGATTCATTCGGAGTGCGAAGCTGCTATTAGTATAGCACTTGAAGTAATCCATCATGAGTTTCTCCACTTCAGAGATGCTGCTTGCATCGTCTAAGCCGAGGAGGATGTAATAGATATTCGCGATGCTGAAGAAGCCTGTACCCAGTGTTTCTTGATGCGTGATGCAGCTATTTGCTAAGATGTAAAACTCTTTCTGGAGTAGCGGGTTAAAGTTAATATGCCTGATGAAGCGTACCTGATGCCCCGCAAGGGAGAATAGGGAGGAGGGCAGCCTATTAATATGCGCAGAATATGTGAGCGGAGTGCTGCGTGAATCAGGTTCCTTTACATCGAGGATGTTTCTAAAGCCCTCAATATGCGGGATATGGAGGAGAGGTGTTTTCTCCAGCTCAATGAGCTGCTGAATCCCCTTCCACGGGTAGCGTATGGCGAGGCTATCAGCGAGGCGTAGCTGAGGGTGAGGCTGCCATGAGTCTGGGGGGATACATTCGATGTCGAGCTCTCTGATGAGGAGGTCTGACTCGCTTACCTTCGGAATGGGGTAGTAGTTTTTCGTCGGCTTCAGTGGTATAGATATGTGCGGCAGGAAAAGATAGCGATCTGTCGCAGGTGAAGAGCTGAGCTTGAGCGAGAGCATGACTGGTTTTCCCGCGAGCTGGAAGGTGGAGAATACGCTGCTTGCCGAGAGTTGCATCTTCACAGCTGGTACGTGTTTCCCCTTGTCTAAGAGGTCAAATGTTTTTACATTTGCTTCATTAGTTTGATGGAATCGTACGGTGTACCTGTTGCGCTGAAGTCTCTGCACAAAGGGCATATCTGTGATG
>CAYJLR010000093.1:0-8323 GCA_964370895.1 uncultured Akkermansia sp.
GAACCCGCGTGATCAGCTTGGAAGGCTGGAGCTTTACCACTAAGCTATACCCGCGCTTTCGAAATTATTCTACTGAACTCATTGAGCAATGCAAGCCTTTTTTCGGAATTTGACAAGAAAAGTTAGCATTTTCTTAATAATCTTCACCTTTTTTACAGTACATTTAGTAAAAAACGATATTATTTAACACAATACTAGCTCTAATCTAGTATCTAACAGGTCTATAAAATATACAACTAGCTACGCTTAATTCTTTTTTACTTGCCATATGCTTAAAATAACGTAGAATACCCACATTCACGCGCCGCGCCCGCGCGGCTTATAACACATTATGAACATTCTGGAATTTATACGTAAAAACTCCATCCTTGTCGTTATCGTCATCGTTGGTATTGCTCTTGGGCTTATCATGTCCGAATACAACAGGAATGACGGCTCGCTCGCAGGAAACTATCTCCTCAGCGTGGACGAACGCAATTATAACCAAAACGACGTTGCTCAGCTCAGCGATTATGCAGATCACTTTGCAGGAGCACTCGTATCAGCCTACCCCTCACGTTTACGCGAAGAGCTCGACAGCGATGGTGATGGTCAGCTCACAGAAGCAGAAGCACAAGTATTTGAAGCACGCTTCATGCAAGACACAGCAGTACGTATCAACATCAATGAGATTGAGAAAATCTATACTCTGTGGCAGTACGGCACAACAGGCAATCCAAAGCTCAACATCGCAACTAACCGCGCGATCATTGAAGCAGAAGGTGCAGCCCTCGGCATCATCCCCTCCAAGGAGCAGATTGATACCTATATCCAGAACATGCCTATCTTCAAGAATGCAGATGGCAGCTTCGACCAAGCACTCTATCAGCGCCTCAGTGGCTTTAATGGCAAGGCCACAGACCAAGTACGTGAACGCGCCTTCCGCCGCTTCATCTCCGACCTCATGGTATGGCAATCTATCGAGCATCTCATCACACAGGGTGTGCAGCTTGAAGACCGCATGGCTATAGCGCTACTTAACGTCAGCCTCCAAGACATACAGCTCAAGACAGCATGGCTTCCTGCCGCTAGCATCCCCCCAGTAGCAGAACCCACCGAAGAAGAACTGAAAGCCTACTGGGAGGAAAACAAGTTCCGCTACATGAGCGAGGCAGAGCGTCGTGCTAGCCTCTACACCCTCACACCGGCAGAAGGCATCAGCGTCGATGAACTCTACGCGACCACGGAGCAGATCATGCTCACTATTGCTGAGAGCAATCAAGCGAACATCGACGACCTACTCGAGAGCGCTTCTCAGAACCCAGAGTACGCTCCCTTCAACTTTAAGAGCTCCGATGGCAAGACACATCAGGAATTCAGCGCCTTCACTAGCGACGCTATTCCAGCAGGCCTCAGTATGGAGCTCCAGAGCTCCAAGGGCGACACTACGCTGGGCGGCCTTGCTTTTGAAATCGACGCAGCTCCTAGCTTCGAAGCCTACGACGAGCAGAAGAAGACAGGAGAAACACCACGCACAAACATCAAGCAGCTTCGTGGCTTCTACCCTACGACTGATGGAAAACTGGCCCTTCTCCGCGTAGATGCAGTTCTCGAGCCTACTGAGCTTGATTACGACGCTGCGAAAGAGATGGCGAAGAAAGATCTCATCCGAGAAAAGCAGGCAAACGCACTACGCGCGACTGCTGAGAAGCTCGATGTAGACATGAAGAAGGCACTCGCAGAAGGTGGTGCAGACAAGGCATTCGCCCTCGCGACCGCCGCAGGCGCTACAGTAGAAGACTACGGCCCAGTGAACCCTGAAACACCTACAGGACTCCCAGTTGGCATGAACGCTGCGGCACTTCTCGCTGTCCCCTCTGGCAGCCTAGCACCTCTCACGGTAATTCCTCAGGAAGGTGCACGCATCTCACTCGTCTTGAGTCGTAGCTACACAGATAGCCCAGAGCTCACAGCCGCACGCAACAGCATCCTACTCCCCGACCTCAACCAAGGCTACCGCGAGAAGATCGTCCTCGACTGGCTTCACCAAGCCTACAACAAGTTCCAGGTCGAGTTTAACGCTGAAGCACTCAAGCAAGCAGAATAAAAACACAAACTTTCGCGCCCGCAGCACCTGCTAGCGGGCGCACTCATTTTACACCGCCACACATCCGTTCACCCCAGCCATGGCTCTCCCCTCCCAATCAAAATACATCGTCGGTAACGAAGCATGCGAACGCTTCAGCTTTTATGGAATGCGAAGCATCCTTATCGTCTACATGACCTCAGAGCTATGCATGTCAGACTCTGCGGCAGTGGGCATCATGCACCTCTTCCTTGCCGTCATCTACCTCACACCTCTCATCGGGGCATGGCTTGCAGACAGATTCCTCGGACGCTATAACAGCATCCTCTATATCTCCCTCTTCTACTGCCTCGGTCACGGCATTCTCGCGCTCGGCGATATCACGCATGACATC
Source organism: uncultured Akkermansia sp. (assembly GCA_964370895.1). Taxonomy (GTDB): domain Bacteria; phylum Verrucomicrobiota; class Verrucomicrobiia; order Verrucomicrobiales; family Akkermansiaceae; genus Akkermansia. The sequence goes on from CAYJLR010000093.1 coordinate 2,460, forward strand.
GCCATGCGGCAGCGCATCCTCTTCCTCGGTCTTGGTATCATCGCGCTAGGCGCAGGTGGGATTAAGCCCTGTGTATCCGCCTTCGTAGGTGACCAGATGGAAGGACGCAGTGAGAAAGACATGACACGCATGTACTCCGCCTTCTACTGGTCTATCAACCTAGGCTCCTTCTTCTCTTTCATCGTCATCCCCTTCCTGCGCGATGAATATGGCTACGCTGTCGCATTCGGTGTACCTGGTATTTTCATGGCCATCGCCACGCTCGTTTTCTGGATAGGTCGTCGCCAGTATATCAACCGAGCCCCCAGCCAGCCAGCCTACATCCCCTCACTCATCTGTAGCCTAAAAAACGGCAAGGAACGCGCTCTAGAACAATACGGTGCAGAGCAAATGCTGGAAACAAACCAGACGACGCGCAGCATCATGCGTGGACTCGTAGGCATACCCATCCTCGGAGCTCTCACCTACGGGTGCTACATCGGTGGAGGGAAACTCATGAGCCTCTTCATCGCAGGAGAAAAAGCAGCCTCAGTGGCCTCCTCTCTCTCCCTCTTCGCCTTCCTCATCCTCGTACTCATCCTCGCTCTGATGTGGTCGGCAAAGCACAAGATCGCTGGCTTCTTCGGCATAGCAGGACACATGCTCTTCAAGCGTCAGGAACTGGAACAGAACTACAACGCGAGCGACAGACGCGACACGCGTAACCTCCTTCGCGTCCTCCTTGCCTTCGTCATGGTCATCCCCTTCTGGGCTCTCTTTGACCAGACCGCTAGCAGCTGGATCCTACAAGCGAAGAGCATGATCCCCTACAGCATCGGCAGCTTCACCATAGGACCAGAGCAGACACAGAGCTTCAATCCTCTGCTCGTCATGACATTCATCCCGCTGCTCACACTCTTCGTCTATCCTTATATAGGAAAGTACAGCAGCCCAGTACGCCGCATGGGCTTAGGCATATGCCTAGCAGGCCTCTCCTACCTTAGCGTGGCATGGTTGCAGATGCGCCTAGACGGAGGCGAGCAGCTCAGCATCGTCTGGCAGGCTCTGCCCTACTTCTTGATCACCATTTCAGAAATCCTTGTCAGCACGACAGGTCTGGAATATGCCTATACAGCCGCAGGAAAAAACCTCAAGAGCCTCGTGACGAGCTTCTGGTTCCTGACGATCACAGCCGCGAACCTGCTAGTCGTCGTGCTAACCAGCCTCGTGAGCGATCCAGCGAGCCAGTTCACCTTCATGCTCTATAGTGTGCTGACAATGGTGGTAGGCATCCTCTTCATCTTTGTGACGACGCGCAAGTTCTTCCAGCCAGAAAGCGAAGAAGAGAGCGACAGCAGCGCCTGTGCGCAGTAGCATAAAGCCTTATTTTTTGTTTGCCATCGAGCGTGTGGCGGTGTAGAGTAAAGTCGATATGAAATTAAATGAACAAGTTCTCGCAGAAAAGGGCTTAGCCCTCCTCCCTGCCCCTGCTCCTGTCGGCTCTTACGTCCAGTGCATTCGCACCGGCAACTATCTCCACCTCTCCGGTGGCATCGCGATCAATGGCGAAGAGTCAGTCTATGGCAAGCTTGGTGCTGACGTCAGCATCGAGCAGGCTCAGCGCGCTGCAGCTCTCTGCCTCATGAATCGCCTCGCCGTCATCAAAGCCGAACTCGGCAGCTTCGAGCCTATGCGCCGCATCGTAGCTGTGAATGGCTTTGTCAACTGCACACCTGACTTCATCGACCAAGCAAAGGTGCTCAATGGTGCTTCCGATCTTCTCGTCGAGCTCTTCGGCCCTGAAGCAGCACACTCCCGCTCCGCAGTGGGCGTAGCAAGCCTTCCACTCGGTGTGGCTGTCGAGCTCAACATGATCGTTGAGATCGATCCTGCGTAATTTCCAATCCACCTAGCTGAGTATGGCGACGATCATTCTAGGCATCACCGCATCCATCGCAGCGTATAAGGCAGCAGACATCGCTTCCCAGCTGGTAAAGCATGGCCATGAGGTACACTGTGTGTGTACGCCCACGGCTCTCCAGTTCGTGACTCCTCTGACTCTGATGACGCTCTCGCGTCAGCCAGTGATCACAAGTTTCGAAGATGAGACGGGTGAATGGCAGCCAGCCCATATCAAGCTAGCCAAGATGGCTGACCTACTCTGCATCGTGCCAGCCACGGCGAACACGATGGCCTGTATGGCACAGGGGCTCGCCCCGAATGCACTCACAAGCCTCTACCTCGCCTACCGCGGACCTGTCCTCATCTTCCCCGCTATGAATGGGCAGATGTGGGATCACATCGCGACACAGCAGAATGCCTGCATCCTCGCTGAGCGCGATAATCACACGATTCATGGTCCTGACGACTCAGGCATGCTCGCCTGCGGTGATGAAGGACGCGGACGCCTGCTCCCAGTCAGCCGCATCGTCGCAGAGATAGAAGCAGCCCTCAGCTCAGACTAACGGATTGAAACAAATACAAAACAACGAGCCACATGCGTGTACCGCATGTGGCTCGTTTATTTTTATAAGAGAGTGAGGAGTCGCGTCTGTGCACGCCACACCTCACTCTGAATAATTCAGCTTCTTATTGCGCATTCTTTCTTCTACGGCGTGCGAGAAGGGCGGTAAGCGCGAGCAGGCTCAGAGTGGCGGTGCTAGGCTCAGGAATGTAGTACACTGCGTTCGCACCCAATGAGCTTACACCAAGCGGATTTAGCGTATGCTTTACACCAGACAAATCACCTTCGTAAACATTGATATTCACACTATTATATGAAACACCTGCTAATTCAGCTTCTTCTATATTCATGAGCTCAAAGGCGATGAACGAACCACTTGTCAGCTGCCCTTCGAAGGTCGCGAACTCAGAATCTGTGAGCACGACATCTAGGGTAAGAGATCCTGTCACGGATACGCTAGCGACATCAATCGAGGTCAGGCTATAGAGAGCCATCGTCTGGGTATCACCTTCCATTGTCTCGATATTTGCCGAGCCTATGGTTAATCCACCCGTCGCCTGTGACACCTGAATGGTGTGATTCGTGAGATTCAGCGTTGCGTCATTGTTAAAGATCTTCGATCCTAATCCCTGCACCGTGTTGGACATGTTCATCGTAGAGCCAAGGAGCAGTTCGACGTTCGTGCCTGACAGTACAGAATTATTAATGTTACCCTCACCACCTGCTGCCAGCAGCACATTCATGCTAGTCAGTGTAGCCTTCTCGATGCTGCCTACATTGCTTGAATCATGCTTGACGAGCATGTCTACGCCACCAGTGATGGAGGAGGAATCACCTGCTTGACCTGTCGCAGTGAGGACACCCGCTTGTACAGAGGCGCCTTCCGCGAGATTGAGACCATTGCTCATACCTACACCTTCAGCAAGAATCACATTACTATTCTTAGCTGCATTTACGACACCTTCACCGAGGGCATTCTCAGCCGCTACGTTGAGCACAGCGCCTTCTTCGAGACCGGTCGTTCCTTGGTAGGAGTTCGTCTGACTAAGTGTGGCTGTTTCGCCTGCAGCGATGAGGATGCTACCTTCACCAGAGATGCTCGTATCAGCAGCCTGTGTGAAGCCTCCACCCAGTTTACCTACGGCAGCAGTGCCTTGGAGTACGATGTTTGGCATATCAGCACCAGAGACAGACTCTTCTACACCTGGCACGATGATATCAACTGGCGGCGGAGGAGCAGCAGCAGTATAGCTGAGCGTTCCATCGGCATAGCTGAATGTATAGCCCTCGGTGACGACGCCAGTAAGTTTGCTCGTATCGACAGTACCTTCAGGCGAGAATATGCTGCCGTAGTTGTAGTCACCCATTCCGTCAAAGAGATTCAGACTGTATACTCCTGAGCTCTCTGTGAAGGTCACGCCTGTCAAGTCCAAGGAGAAAGAGGCACCGAGGATCAGGATGCCCGCATTCGTAATAGCTGAGCTGTAGTCCCAGACACTGTCCAGCGTCAAGCTACCACCCGAGAGTATGGAGATACCACCAGTGATGGTGTCGCTGACGGTTACGGTAGAGCCGATACTCACAGTACCCGTGTAGGCGGAGAAGCCAGAGATGTTGCCACCATTGACAGTGACATTGTTGCTGATGGCTTGCCCGTTGAGGTTGAGCGTGCCACTTGTCAGAGTGACAGATCCTGTACCAAAGGCAGATGACTGACCTGCGACGACGGTCGCACCCGTGATGGTCGTGCCCCCTGCATAGCTATTCGCGGCATTGAGGTTGACCGTCTGTGAGGCGGTGCCGGTAATTGCCAGACCAGTTGTCGAGCCTGCCTTCTGCGTGAGAGCGCCATTGACATTGACCGTAGTTGTGGCAGCGTCGGCTGTGAGCGTGGCGTTGCCAGTTCCGCTGAGGCTGATGCTATTGGTCATATTGGTCGTACCAGCTCCGATTGCCTTGATGGTCGCGCCTGCGGCCACATCGGTGACGAGCACGCCTGCTGCGGTAGCTGTGACTTGGTTGCCCAGCTCGAGTGTGGCGTCACTGTTGACACTGATAGTGATAGCTCCCGCATTGCTGTTGTTGTCGACGGCGTAGAGACCTTCGCGTAGGGTGAGCTTGCCGCCATCATTGACCGTGATCGAGCCTGAGCCGTCGCGATTCGAGAGACCCGATGCGATGTCCAGTGTGCCGTCTACGGTGATCGTAGATGTTGCACTAGTATAGTGACCCAGCATGAAGGCGGGGCGTGTCCCTGCATCGGTAGATTCCGTTGTGCCTGTGACGATTAGGGTGGTATTCTCTGCGATATTGAGGACAGACGCGCGACTATTTGCACCATCTCCTCCCATGTAGCCATCAATGATGTAGGTGCCGCCGCCTGAGATGTCGACCGTACCTGTACCTAGGCGCATGTAGACATTGTCGGTGAAGGTAGATCCTTCTCCGACGACGATGTTGTAGCCGTGGTTGGTTGTGCGCTCGTAGAAGGCATACTCGCCACTGACGCCCTGTGTCGTCACCGTGCGATTTGCGCCGATCTCAAGGGTGTAGTCTCCTGTGAAGAGCACCTTGTTGAGACTCGTCGCGTCCGCGTCGATGCTGATCTTGAAGCCTTCTACGGAGAGTGTACCTGCGTATTGGCTCAGATCGCCAGTGAGGCTCAGTGTGCCACCGTCTGTCTGCTTGATGGTGGTGGTGCTATCACCTGTGAGTGCTCCCGAGAGCTCTAAGACGCGTTCTGAACCCCAGACGCGGGTGTAGGCTGTCGCGCCCGAGACGATGTCCACCGCCTGTGATAGGGTGACAGTCGCGCCCCCTTCAGGATCACCGACGAGGCCTGTGCCGTCATGGAGGATGATCTTGCTCGATCCACCCCAGACTGAGTACTCACCAGACAGTGTGCCAGAGAGTAATTCTACAGCACCCTTGAAGTCATTCGAGAGCTCGATGCGAGTCTTATCACCAGCTCCTAAAACGACGATACCTGTACCCGATATCGTGAGCGTCGAGTTGGCGTCACCCTTCAGGTAGGTCAGATCGTAAGAATTGACCGAGCCTAAGGTGTCAGTGATCTCGTAGCTCGTGCCTGCGGCGAGTGTGACAGAGGCGAAGTCGCTGATATCGGCGAGTGAGCTGAGCATCTGACCACCAGCCACGTTCAGGTTGCCCGTGAAGTTATCCATCTGCAAGCTGCTACCTTCTGCCGAGAGGTAGAGGGACAGCGACGCTGTGTCGCCACCGCTAATCTTGTCAATGCTCACAAGGCCTGCTGCCTGATCATTGAGAACGCTCAGGTGAGCGCTGCCATTGAGGGTGGCACTCTCGATGGGGGAGAGGCTGCTGACTTCCAAGAAGCTCGCGTCTTCCATCGTGACGAGGCTTGCCACGACATTCGAGCCCGCGCGCAGCGAAGCACCTG
>CAYJLR010000094.1:0-8162 GCA_964370895.1 uncultured Akkermansia sp.
CCCTCAATCTGGGCACAAAAAAAGCTTCACTGCGGAGAGTGAAGCTTTTCTTTTAAAGAATAGGGCTATAGGGACTCGAACCCCAAATAACGGTGCCAGAAACCGGTGTGTTGCCAATTACACCATAGCCCTATTTGTGTGCGCAGATTTTACGCTCAAATGATATTGTCGTCAAGAGTAAAATGATAGAGAAATGCGTTTTTTTGCAGAATCTACATATTATAGCTATTCATCATGTGAAATCTCATTGACAGATAAGCTCACTCTCGCTAGTATGAACTCAGAGCAAACCATCTTGACCACTTATGTATAATCCAGAATTTAAGCAACGCATCATCGCTAATCTTGAGAATCTCCAGACAAACGGACTTTTTAAGAATGAGCGTTACATCGCCACCCCTCAGTCCTCTCAGGTGAAGCTGCATGACGGCTCTGATGTGATTAACATGTGTGCGAACAACTACCTCGGCCTCGCAAATCACCCTGACCTCGAAAAAGCGGCAAAGGACGCCATCGATCGCTGGGGCTACGGTATGGCCTCTGTGCGTTTCATCTGTGGCACTCAGACCCTGCACCGCGAACTCGAAGAACGCCTCAGCGCCTTCCTCGGTATGGAAGACACCATCCTCTTCGGCTCTTGCTATGATGCGAACGGTGGTCTCTTCGAAGGCCTTCTGGAAAAGGAAGACGCCATCATCTCTGACTCTCTGAACCACGCCTCCATCATCGACGGCGTACGCCTGTGCAAAGCAGCACGCTACCGTTATAATAACAACGACATGGAAGACCTCGAAGCCAAGCTGAAAGAAGCAAAGGCAGCAGGCGCACGTAGCATTCTCATCTCGACAGACGGTGTATTCTCCATGGACGGCATCGTCGGTCAGCTCGACAAGATCCACGCACTCGCCGATGAATACGGTGCGATCGTCCACTTCGACGACTCCCATGCCACAGGCGTACTGGGTGAAACAGGACGCGGCACGCACGAGCACTGCGGACTCTTCGGTAAGAGCGACATCACATCGGGCACCTTTGGTAAGGCACTCGGTGGAGCATCTGGTGGCTACATCTCAGGTCCTTCCGAAGTCGTCGCTCAGCTTCGTCAGAAGGCTCGCCCCTACCTCTTCTCAAACAGCATCATGCCAGCGATCGCTGCGACCACGATCAAGGTCATCGACATCCTTGAAAGCTCGAACGAACTCGTCTCACGCGTACAGGGAAATGCCGTACACTTCCGTCGCGGCATGGAGCAGTGTGGCTTCAAGCTTGCAGGTGCAGGACATGCCATCGTGCCAGTCATGATCGGTGATGCTGCACTCTCTCAGAAGATGAGCGCACGTCTGCTGGAGCTCGGGGTATACGCGATGGGCTTCTTCTTCCCTGTCGTACCACGCGAGCAGGCACGTATCCGCACACAGATGTCGGCAGCCCACACGACAGAGCAGCTTGACCGTGCGATCGACGCCTTCGCGAAGGCTGGTCGCGAGCTCGGACTCATCTAAGAAAAATTTTAAAATAAAAACGGAAAGCGCGCTGTGGGTATACACAGCGCGCTTTTTCTGGCTTCGTCAACTAGATTATTTTTATCTATGCGAGACGCAACACCCATAAGCGATACTTAAATGGGAGTGTGAGGGCAAAGCCCTCGCGCAAAAGCCATGGCTCAGCCACTGCAGCGTCAGTTTTATCATAACATGAAGTCGCACGCGCCCGTGGGGGAAACCCAGCATGCCATCCGCGCCAGAAACTGACGCCCCTTCACCACGCGCGAAGCGCGACACTTCTTTTCCGTGGCAAACGCGATAGCGTAAAACTGCGGTGAACACAGTGGAACGCTTCGCGACTTCCACGCTAAAAAATCTATGACATTGCAATATCTTGACAACGAGGCACTATCACCTTAGGATCGCGAGATGACTCCTTCGCAGAAATCAGCCTTGCAGTTTTGCCTCATTATCTTGAAGTATTTTCTTCTCTGTTGGTTGCCTCTCGTCGTGTTGTGCGGTATCGCGAGGGCTTATATAGATGACCCGAATCTGTTTACTTTTTCAATAGAGCGTAGCTATGAGGAGTGGGAGTATATGATCACAGTAGTCCTGTTCTTTGTCTTTTTCATGCTTGTCCCTATTTATTTAATCGCGCTGCTGTGCTTTTACATAAGGTCATCCGTGATGACCGTGAAGAGCTTCTTGTGGCGATCGCTGGTGATGAGCTTGTGGTTCTCTCCTATTCTCTTGCTTCCCTTATTCAGCGGGCATGCGGAGTTTGGCATGGACTTCTTGAGAGCTGTGATGGATATGTTCGTGATATCTGCGCTACCTAGTTTGCTCTTTGTGTGGTTGACGCAGAGGAGGCTGAGGGCTACGCTGAATTACCATAATCAGCTGTGAGCTATCTTGGCAAACATGTCCTCCGTGAGCACTCCATCATAAATAGCCGCGTTGTTCAAGAAGGAGTTTGCATCATGTAGACCATCTAACATATTTCCTGCAGTACCTGTCACATTCGTGAGCAGGTAGTCCTCACCTGCTGGGAGCTTAAGAATGAGAGATCTCGTCTCGCAAGAAGGGTGCAGTCGCACTCGTCTTGCTGCGCGCGAGTTGCTTCACTGTTCCCTGTGCCACGATTGTCCCTCCTGCATCTCCTGCCTCAGGGCCCATGTCGATGATGTAGTCCGCCTCTGCGATGAGCTGGAGGTTGTGCTCGATGACAACGACGGTATTTCCCATGTCGACGAGTCGTCGTAGGACTCCGATGAGTAGTTTCACGTCATGCGGGTGTAGTCCTATGGTCGGTTCTTCGATGAGGTAGAGATCCTGCGGTAGTGCTTTTCCTTTCTTGATAGCGTTCAGCGCGGCGCGTCGTCCTTTGATGAGTTCTGCGACGAGTTTGATGCGCTGTGCTTCGCCACCTGAGAGCGTGTTGCTCGCTTGTCCGAGGCTGAGGTAGCCGAGTCCTGTCTCACAGAGGAGACGCAGTGGCTCGGCTAGTCGCGCTTGTGCAGAGAAGAATTCTGCGGCTTCTTCCATGCTCATGGCGAGGACGTCAGCGATGCTCTTGCCCTTGTAGCGTACTTGCAGGGTGCGCGAGTTGTAGCGCGCACCTCGGCAGCTTTCGCAGGGGACGGAGCAGGGGGGGAGGAAGTCCATTTCTTGCTTTTCCATGCCTGTGCCTTTGCAGGTCTCGCAGTTCCCCGAGGCTGTGTTGAAGGAGAATCTCCCTGCGTCGAAGCCGAGTCTGCGCGCGTCGGCACTCAGGGCAAAGAGTTTTCTGATCTCATCAAAGATGCCTATGTAGGTGGCTGGCGTGGAGCGTGGGGTTTTCCCGATGGGGCTCTGGTCGACTTGGTAGAGAGCGCGGACGCTATCGAGTCCCTTGCTGCTCTTCCAGCGGCTGCGTTCTTCGCGGTTGAGTTTTGCGCCGAGCTCAGCTCGCAGTGCGGGGGCGAGTGTGCCGGTGATGAGGGAGGTTTTCCCCGCTCCAGACGGGCCTGTGATGGCGGTGAAGCGTGCGCGTGGGAGGCGAAGTTTCACGTTTTTCAGGTTGTTTAGGGTGCAGCCTGTGAGTTCGAGATAGTCGGCGGTCTTCACAGGGAGGTAATCACCGCAGTAAGGGTGCTTTTCCTGATGCGCGAGTTCAAGTCCTGTCTTCGAGTCTGGCATGGCGGCGAGAGTCTTGAAGTCGCCTTGTGCGATGATTTCTCCCCCATGGATGCCAGCACCAGGGCCGAGGTCGATGATGCGGTCGGCTTGCTTCATGGTGTCGATATCATGCTCGACGACGATGAGGGTGTTTCCTCTGTTCTTGAGTTCTTCGAGGGTGCCTAGCAGGCGTTCGTTGTCTTTCGGGTGGAGTCCTATGGTGGGCTCGTCGAGGACGTAGAGTACACCGCGTAGTTCTGAGCCGAGCTGGGCGGCGAGGCGTATGCGCTGGGTCTCTCCTCCCGAGAGGGTGGTGGCGGAGCGGTCGAGGGTGAGGTAGCCGAGACCGACGCGTTCGAGGAAGTGGAGTCGCTGGGTGATCTCGGCGAGAACGTTACGGGCGATGAGCTCATCGCGGCCAGCAAAGCTCCATTCTTCGATGAGCTCACGGGCTTGTGCCGCGCTGAGGTGTCCGAGTGAGGAGATGGGCTGGTCGAAGAGTTCGACGGCGAGGGCGAAGGGGTTCAGGCGCGCGCCATGGCAGCTGGGGCAGATGTCGCGGGTGTCTTCTTTCGCAGCGGCTTTTTCGCTGTCTCTGTCGTAGCGTAGTTCTTTTTCGAGTTCGGAGAGCTTGTCTTCGTCTTTCATTTTCACGCTGCTGACGTAGCCATGTCCCATGCAGGTGGTACACCAGCCGCGCGGTGAGTTGAAGGAGAAGCTCGCGGGCTCGGGCTCTGCGTAGCTTTCTCCGCAGCTGGGGCAGCTGAGGCGTAGGCTGAGGAGCTGTTCTGTCTCGCCTTCGATGAGGCGTAGGAAGCCTTCGCCCATTTCTAGGGCGCGCTGGACGCTTTCTTGGAGGGTGAGGAAGTCGCAGTCTTTCCCATTCATGCTGATGCGCGAGCCTTTCACGGCGATGTCGGCGACGATGATGTCGATGTCGTGATTCGCGTAGCGGTCGAGTGGGGTGAACTCAGCGGGGCTGACGAGGATGCCGTCCGCGCGCATGAGGGGGTATTTCTTCTTCTCCGCCCAGCGGGCGAGGTCGGCATAGTGTCCCTTGCGGTTACGCACGACGGGGGCGGCGATGAGCAGGGACTCGGGTTTTGGCTTGCTGGCGATGCGTTCTTGGACGTGGGCGAAGATTTCTTCTCCTGAGCGTCTGCCGAGCGGCACGCGGCACTGGGGGCAGTAGCACTGCCCGAGTTTTGCGTAGAGGAGGCGCAGGAATTGCCATATCTCGGTGACGGTGCCGACGGTGGACTTGCTGCCTCCGCGTGAGCGGTTCTGCTCGATGGCGACGGTAGGGGGGAGTCCTGTGAGGCGGTCGATGTCGGGTGTCTCCATCTGCTCGGTGAACTGGCGGGCGTAGGGGCTCATCACGTCCATGAATCGCTTCTGCCCCTCGGCGAAGATGATGTCGAAGGCGAGTGTGCTTTTCCCACTGCCAGAGAGTCCTGTGACGACGGTCATTTCATGGTGTGGGATGTCGACGTCGATGTTTTTCAGCTGGTGATGGCGTGCACCGCGTAGGCTGATGGTGTGGGCTGGGATGTCTTCCTGATCGGGGAGGTGGCTGACGACGCTAGGGGCGGCATGCTGCGTACGTATGTCAAGTGCGTCGGCGAGGTAATGGGCGGTGTAGCCGAGTCCGAGCTCCGCGACATGCTCGGGTGTGCCTTCCGCGACGATGAGTCCGCCTTCTCGTCCGCCCTCGGGACCGAGGTCGATGATGTGGTCAGCGCATTTGATGAGTTCCATGTTGTGCTCGATGACGAGGAGGCTATGACCGTCGTTCACGAGGCGATTGAAGACGCTGAGTAGCTGCTCGAGGTCGCAGAAGTGCAGGCCTGTGCCAGGTTCATCGAGGATGAGGAGTTTTTTCTTCGTGTCCTCTGAGTCTGATTTTTTCTTATCGGTGGCTTCTGCGAGGAGTTTTGCGAGCTTGAGTCGCTGGTTTTCACCTCCTGAGAGGGTGTTGAGCGGCTGCCCGAGCCCGAGGTGTCCGAGTCCTACGTCGAGTAGAACCTGAAGTCGCTGCGCGATGCGGCGGCTGCGAGCGTTGTCCTGCTGGGCGAAGAGTTTTTGAGATTGCTTGATATCGAGGGCGAGCAGCTCTGCCATGTTCTTGCCATACAGGGTGATGCTCAGGGCTTGGGGTGTGTAGCGTGTGCCATTGCACAGAGCGCAGGGGACGAAGATGTCGGAGAGGAATTGCATCTCTACTTTCTCTTGCCCTAGTCCCGCGCAGCGTGGGCAGCGTCCTTCACCGCTGTTAAAGGAGAAGTAGCCGCTTTTCAGCCCGCGAGCTTGTGCCGCTGGTTCGTTCGCGAAGAGGGCGCGCACGTCGTCGAATACACCCATGTACACAGCTGGCGTGGAGCGAGGTGTGCGTACGATGGGGCTCTGGTCGACGAGGAGTACGTCGTCTACGTGCTCGAGTCCCTCTATGGACTGCACGCTGCCTTCTGCCTCATCATCGAGTGATTCAGGGTGGACCTGTCCGAAGAGCATCTGGCAGGCAAGGGAGCTTTTCCCACTACCCGACACGCCTGTGAGGCAGGTGTAGACTCCGAGAGGGATGCTGACATCGAGTCCCTTGATGTTGTGGCATTCTATGCCTCTCATGTGGAGATGCTGCTTCGCACGACGGCGTTTTTTCGGGATGGCGATCTGACGCGTGCCGCTGAGAAAGGGGATGGTCTGGGAGTCTGAAGACTTGGTCTTCTTGCTTATCTTCTTCGGGCTACCTGAGAAGACGAGCTCACCGCCGGCAGCTCCGCTCGCAGGACCGAGGTCGATGAGGTGGTCGGCTGCACGCATGACGGCTTCTTCATGCTCGACGACGACGAGGGTGTTCCCGCGCTCGGAGAGACGACGCATCGCACCGATGAGTCTGTCTGTGTCGCGGGCATGCAGTCCTACCGTCGGTTCATCGAGGACGAATAGCGTCTCCGTCAGCGATGCTCCGAGGCAGGAGGTGAGGCTGACGCGCTCGATTTCACCGCCTGAAAGCGAGCGCGTCAGACGACTTGCAGAGAGGTAGGAGAGCCCTACTTCGCAGAGGTACACGACGCGGCTGCGGAACTCATGCACGGCTTGCTGCAGGGATCTGTCTTCGCGCTCATCCGCCATGAGGTGTGTGTCTATCCAGATGAGTAGTTCATCCATGGGCATGGACTGTACTTCGGGGACGGTCTTCCCACCTATGGTGAAGGCTAGTGCCTCAGGGCGCAAGCGCCCGCCATGGCATTCTGGACATATACTATATACACGATAATAAGCGAGGAACACGCGCACGCTCATCTTATGGGAATACTTTTCCATGTCGCGGAAGATACCCTCGATACCGTACCAGAGCCCGCGTCCTGCGGCTTCGTACACATCCATGTCTCCCGAGTTCCCCTTCATGACCCACTCACGCTCATCTTCGCGCAGATCCTTCCACGCGACCTTCAGGCGCACGGCCTTCACGATGCGGTTACTCTTCACAAGATCGCGGTAGCATTCGGAAAGGGTAGGGCTGCTCAGTACCTTGAGTGCGCCATCAGCGAGGCTCTTGTCGGGCAGGATGCCACGTTTGTAATCGTAGGTAATAGCGCGGCCATAGCCCTTGCACGCAGGGCATGCACCCAGAGGGGAGTTTCCAGAAAATAATCCAGGTCGTGGCTCTTCCAGAGGAAACCAATCACAGCGATAACTCTGCAAGTCACCCCACGCGCCCGAATCCTCTCGCTGGGAAATCTCTACGACATCGCCACCGAGTTGGAATGCTGCTTCGATCGCCTCCATGAGACGCTGACGCTGTCCTTCCTCCACACGTATGCGGTCATGGATGAGCATCCAGTATTCCCCAGAAAGATCTCCCTCGCCCAGTGAGTCTAGACGGTGAACTTCCCCTTCATGTAGGACGCGTACGTAGCCCTGCGCTTCAAGAGCCTGACGCATCTCGTCAAAAGTCCCCACCTGCTTCACGGTAAAGCACACGAGTATATCCGCACCCTCCGCCTCTTTCAGCAGCCTGTCCGTCACGCTCTGCGCTGTCTCGGGGCGTATCTCGCGCCCCTGCGCATCATGACCGACCGCGAGGCGAGCATAAATGAGCTTCAAGTACTCATTCAGAGCCGTCATCGTGCCTACCGTCGAGCGGGAGTTCTTCACGGAATTACGCTGACCCAGCGCGATGGCTGGCGGTACATTCTCCACGGCATCCACATCAGGGCGGCTCATTCTATCCATGAACTGGCGCACATAGGGGGAGAAGGTCTCCACATAGCGTCGCTGACCTTCTGCATATAAGGTGCTCATCGCCAGTGAGCTTTTTCCGCTGCCACTAGGTCCCGTGACCACCGTGATACCTCTCAAGGGGATATCGATATTAATAGATTTTAAATTATGTTCGCGTGCGCCTCTGATTTGGATAGAGCCTCCCTGATCTTGCATGGAATTATTCTAGCCTGAGTCGACAGATCTGAAAAGAGTAAAATATGACAGATAGATGAAGAATTCATATTGACATTTGGA
>CAYJLR010000095.1:0-7869 GCA_964370895.1 uncultured Akkermansia sp.
TGTCTCTATGCACCGCCTTCTCTGTTATCCCCCACCTCTATCTTCTTTCTCTCTCGCATGAGCGCTGACATCGTCGTCATTCTCGCCTACTTCTGCGCCATCTTCGGCATAGGTCTCTATGTAGGTCGCAAGCAAACAAGTCTTGAAACCTACGCACTGGGTAATCGCGACATGCCATGGTGGGCCATCGTCGCCTCCATCATTGCTGCGGAGATCAGTGCGGCCACTTTCCTAGGCACACCGGGTGAAGGCTTCGCACACAGAAACTTCACCTATGCGCAGCTCGCCATCGGTGCCATCCTCGGTCGTATCATCGTCGGACGACTCTTCCTGCGCCCCTACTATCAGTATGAGGTGATCTCTATTTACGAATATCTGGAAAAGCGCTTCGGCACGTCTACACGTCGCTGGGCGAGCGCTACCTTCCTTCTCAGCCGCGTGCTCGCGAGTGGAGCGCGCCTCTACTTCGCAGGTATACTGCTAGTCATCGCCTACATGGCCATCACTGGGCAGACCAGCATGAGTAATGCGGAAACACTCATCGCCTACATCGCAGCTCTCGTCTTCATCAGCGTCGCGACTGCGATTTATACCACCCTAGGCGGCCTAAAAGCCGTCGTCTGGACAGATGTGTTACAGGCTAGTATCCTCGCCATCGCTATCCTGACCACCATAGGCGTCCTCCTCTTCAGCATACGCGGAGATGGCACATGGGGTGAAGCATGGAACTACATCAGCACAAGCATCGGGAACACAGAGGATAATCCTGCAAATGTCGCACACCTCCAGCCATGGAAAGTGGTCAACTGGGGCTTCACAGACGGTGGTGTGCTCGATAATATTAAGAGCATTCTGAGCCAAGAATACACCATGTGGAGCGCCGTACTCGGTGCGACCTTCCTCGCCATGGCGACGCATGGCACTGACCAAGACATGGTACAGCGTATGCTCGCGGCAAAGGACAGCAAGACTGGCTCACGCGCCGTCATCCTCTCGGGCATCATCGACCTCCCCGTCGTGCTTGTCTTCCTTTCTTGTGGTATGCTTCTCTACGTCTTCTTCACGAAGAATGGTATCGCTCCCCCTGCGAAGACAAACGAGATTTTCCCTTATTTCATCATCCATTACCTACCAGCAGGCATACGAGGTCTCCTCATCGCGGCTCTGCTGGCCACCGCCATGGGCTCACTCTCCACCGCACTCAATGCTCTCGCCACGACAGCAACGCGCGACTGGTACCGCGATGTGTTCAGACCTAATGCAGATGAACGCCAGCTGCTGAAAGCTGCTCGCTGGCTCACGGTTCTCTTCGCCGCTCTCCTCATCGTCGTAGGCATCATCACAGCATGGTACACGGTGCGCAACCCAGATGCACGCATCATCCCCATCGCTCTGGGTATCTTCGGCTACACCTACGGCTCTCTGCTCGGGGTATTCCTACTCGGCATGCTGACACGCAAGCGTGGTAATGACATGGGTAACATCATCGCGATGATAGCAGGCTTCCTGACCATCATCTACCTCGAAGTAGGAAAGAACTACGGCTTCGCGCCAGAAATCTCCTTCACATGGCGCGTCACCATCGGTACGCTCGTTACCTTCCTTGTCGGCTACTGCTTCCGCAGTGCCGCTAGAAAGGAGGAGGCATGATGACCCCTCGCGCGAAACGCGCCATCATCATCAAGGCGATACTCTTCGCCTTGCTCGGGGTCTACTTCTGCTATTCTGGTATACGAAATGTGGGCTTCGCACGCGTCATTCTCATCCTCATCGGGATATTCGACATCGTGCTTGCCTACATTTATATACGCGGGCTTAAAAAGCAGTGAGGGCGCATATTTTTATATATGGGTGAAGCCCCCCCCCTAAGCGACACATAAATGGATTCTTAAGGTCAACTGACCTTAAGCAGGATGCAAGGACGGCGTCCTTGCTGGGAGTGTGAGGGCAAAGCCCTCGCGTAAAAGCCGTGCTCGCAGAGCACGGCAGCGTCAGTTTCATCATAGCAGACAGCCGCACGCGCTCGTGACGCGAACCCAGCATCGCCTCCACACCCGAAACTGACGCTCCCCTTACCGCGCGCGAAGCGCGACTCTTATCTTCCGTGGCAAACGCGAAGCGTCCGTGCAAAGAAGACGAGAAAACAAGCTTACAAGCTACCCAAGAGTCAAGCATATCGAAGGATATGCTTGACGAGCCATGAGCAAGGTAACGAGATTTACAAACATTACCAGAACAAGGCTAAATTCTTTCTTTCGAGTGATGCAATGCAAAATTACATGCAAAATCCGAAGATGCTCATTTTGCAAGTCACCTATCGCACTAATTCACGCAGATGCGTGGCGAATCCGGGGTAGGAAGTATTGATATTCTCACAGCGCAGGAGGGTGGTTTCCCCCTCTGCGCAGAGCCCCGCCATGAGGAAACTCATCGCGATACGGTGATCACCATGGCTATCCATGGTGGCGCCATGGAGTGCGGCACCGCCTGTGATTTCCATGCCGTCTTCGAACTCTTCTACCTGAGCCCCCATGGCGCGCAGGTTTTCTACCGTGGTCGTGATGCGATCACTCTCCTTCACGCGGAGTTCCTTCGCATTTCGAATGCGTGTCACGCCCTGTGCCATCGCAGCGGCGACGGAGAGGACAGGTATCTCATCAATGAGGTTTGGGATCTCTTCCACCAGCAGATCTGTGCCTCGCAGCTCAGGACTGTAGCGCACGCGTATATCACCGTAGGGTTCACCGGAGAGGGATTCTTCCGCAGGCGTGATTTCTATAGAACCACCCATGCGCTTGAGCACATGCACGATGGCATCGCGCGTCGGATTCAGACCTACATTCTTCAGTATCAGATCACTGTCGGGCACGATGAGTGCAGCTACGATCCAGAAGGCTGCACTCGAGATATCGGAAGGAATGATGATGTCGCGTGCTTGCAAGCGCACAGGACCTTCGACAGCCACATCGAGCCCATCTTCCGAGACTTCGCAGTTCACACCGAAGTGCGAGAGAAGACGCTCCGTGTGATCGCGCGTAATCGCTGGCTGATGCACAGAAGTACGACCCTCAGCGAGAAGACCTGCGAGCAGTACAGCACTCTTCACCTGAGCACTAGCCATGGGCAGATCATAGTGTATAGGCTTCATCGTCGTGCCTTCGATTTCTAGAGGCGCGCAGCCTTCCTTCTCACCGACGGCATTCAGGCGTGCTCCCATGAGGGCAAGTGGGTCAATGATGCGCTTCATCGGACGAGAGCATAGAGACTCATCTCCATACATACGTGATGCGAAGGGTAACCCAGCGAGCAGGCCTGCCATCAGTCGCATGCCAGTCCCCGAGTTCCCACAGTCTATATCTTGAGCTGGGGCTTGGGGCTGCATAGCGACACCTGTGAGGCGGAAGTTACGCTCGTCTTCTGATCTCTCTGTTACGGTCGCTCCAAGTTGCAGCATGGCACGCAGCGTATTCTGACAGTCTTCGCTGCAGAGGAAGTTCTCCACCTGCATGCTTCCTTCTGCCATCGCACCCAGCAGGGCGACACGGTGTGAAATACTCTTGTCACCAGGTACGGTGAGCACCCCGCGGATACCTCCGGAGGCACGGCTTACTGTCAGTGTACTATCGCTCATATATATGTAAAAAATCTTCCTTAAATAATGATTTAAAACTCGATTCGAAATAAGCATCCACCGCCCATGCACGGCGAGCGCTCAGCAGCGCAGATCGCAGGCTTTCCTTTACATCACTGAGCTCTGGAATGCGTGAAGACTCTACGGGGGATGCAAGAAGAATATGCCACCCCCAGCGACTCTTCACCAGCACAGGTGTGTTCGCAGCTACTGCGCTATCGCCAAAGAGTGCTAACTCAGGTAGAGGCATGCGTACCCCTTCATAGATCACTCCGAGATCACCCCCCTTCGCGGAGGAGGAGAGATCTTGACTAAACGCCTTAGCGAGGCTCGCGAAGCTCGCGCCAGCCTTTAAATCTGTAAATACTTTTTCCGCCTGCTGCTGAAGCTGGGCCTCATCCTGACCTAGGGATCGAAGAAAAATATGACTCACTTGGCGTGATGACGGGATGCGTAAATCTTCCTTCACCAGCTCATAATAGCGTGCTATATCCTCATCGCTTATCTCTTCTGTAGAGGCTATAGAGCGTTTAATCAGGTAGCATTCGCGGAGACGAGTCTCAATGATGACTTGCAATTCCTCTTCTGTGAGATCATGAGCGACGAGGAAACTCGCCCAGTCTTTGGGCGACTTCGCACGACTGGCGAGACGCTTCAGCTCAGCCTCAGCTTCCTTCTCAAAACGTGGGACATTATTGTCATTATAATTCAGACGAAGCGGAAGAAGTGAGGAACGCAGCAAGGACATGAGTACAGTCGCATGCGCGGCATCAGGCATCTTATCAATCCCTTGAGCAAAGGATAGCTCCTTCTCATGCGCAGCCCAATCACTCTGGCGAATGGGATCTCCATATAATTTCGCAAGCACTGGATTAGCTGCATCGCTGCGACTATCCTTCTCATGCACAAGTTTCCACACAGGACCTTGGAATACCCACAAATCCATAGCAAGGTAAAACAACACGGTCGAAAAGATCGCGAGCTTAGTTGCAAAGAGTTTTAATGGGGCTAGCATGCGGGCACATTCTAGCATAGCTGAGCCTGAGAAGCAATGCGAAACAGCGTCCACACATCCAATCAGAGGAAAACACGTTATTTACGCTTGATAGAATGATTTTTACTATGCTAACATAGGCATCATGAAGCCCCTTTCCCTTCTCGCGTTACTTACACTACCTCTTCACGCCCAAACAACACAACCATTTAATCAAAAAGTCATTACTACCCAGCCCGGTCTCATCTGGCTCGAGAAGGGAGAAAAATCACTCTATGCTGTCTCCATCGCCTTCAGTACCTTATCCGGTGAGCGCCTCTACCCAGGCAAGAAGCTGAATCTAACCATCACCGATTCGATGGGAAATGACATTCCTGCGAAGACTTACTACGAATTCGATCAGGGACGAGCCGCCGTATTCTGCGAACTCAGCAAGATGCCACAGGGATCGTGGCTGGAAATCAGCGGTACGGTGGACGCAGGAACAGAGTACTCGGAAGAAAGCTTCTTTATCAAAACAAACTCAGCTCAGCAAGAGCACAAAGGCGACGGCTACAGCTACTCCTGCACGGCAGCTCAGAAAAATGAGTTTGTTCTACACGAGCGCGGCTACACCTTCGTCACTATGATGAGCTTCAAGGATGAGCAAGGGAAAGAGGTAAATCCACTTTACAATAGAGTCTTGAGAAGGGATGCGAACGAGCGCGATTTTTCTTTCGTCTTCGCGGATGACATCGATGTGAGCCAACTGCGCTTCGAGATAGAACGCCGCGAGGCAAAAGATCCACAGAGCGTGCCAGTGAACCTCCGCTTTAATGCCGTCGGTCTCCCCGTCAATAAAGACAGCCCCACGAGTGAAGAGAAGCCTATTGCCATCGGTGCTATCCCAGCTGAGATAGGCAGTTTAAAGCTGAAAAACATGAGCATCGCGCATCGCTCTGGCGTATCACGTGGACGCTTCGAAGCTAGCCGAGTCGTCCTCACGCTCACACCTGCGAAGGATACCACAGTCGCCATCACTGCCAAGCAGAAAGTCACTTACTCGGACGCCTCAGGATTCAGCATTCCTGCCACACTGGAATTCGTCACCGCGAAAGAAGACGGCACCGTAAACCTCACCTTCAATATAGACAGCGCACCACACGCCCTTCCCTTTACCCTCTCAGGAGATCTGAAAGTAAGCGTACAGGGGGAAGAAAGTAGCCTTCCTATCCAGTTCATAATACAGGGATTCCCTCAGAAAGAAGACTAAAAATACTGATTTATTCAAGCGTTAAGCTCAAGGCAGGTTCTCGCAAAGACAGACAGTCTTTAATCTTGACATTCTCGAATATTAGCTGTAGGAATATTGCCATCTTGACGCGGGTTATTCATTACACCGCTATTAAAGAATCACCAATATGAAACTTCATTTACCTAAGTCGCTTTTGTCGGCTCTAGTCGCCTGCGTATCGATTCTCGGATCGATCGCAACAACCAGTACTGTGAGCTCTAGCGCGCTTCTTGGCGCAGTCACCTTCACCCTCCTTTCGCAGGAAGTACAAGCAACGGATCAGACCTATATTTATACCGGAGATACTGCTGATATGGCCACGAACACGGCTCTGGGCAGCGTGAATGGCGAGGGGGCGTGGACGCTTTTTCCGTGGACAGCAGGTTCGTGGAATGCTGCGGATGATAATAATATCATCCGATTTGTCACCAATGATACCTACGAGCCATTAGCTGGAGCCGACCTCGGTACAGTAAAGGGGCTGGGCCTCGCCAGTGGTAATATTAATTTGGGGGGCTTTATCGTGGATGCGGAAGCGACGGGCTATAGCTTTACTGCGACGACATCTGGCTTTGCCCGCAATTTTGTACTACGTGGCTCTGATTCGACGAATGCTGATAGTCGCGCTCTTTTCGAAATCAATGAGGACTTTAGCCTATCCAGCCTTGGCTCAAGCGCAGGCAATGGTAGAGATGTGCGTTTGGAGGCCAGTGTTGATGCGACAGTAGCTGCTGGCAAAAAATTCACCATCAACGCCAATCTGGCGGGTGGCGCAGGCGAGACATTTTACCTCCAAGGTGGTGGCACGCTTGAGTACAATGACAATGCGAATGCCGATGCCACGGCGACTGCCTTTGATTGGCATCTATCAGAAGCCTCTACACTGAAGCTAACGGGAGCCCGCGCGACGGGGAGCCTCACGGCCATGCTCGGCACGGGAAGTATGAGCTTGGATTCAGGGACTCTCCAGATTGATTCTGCGAATGCGACCAGCCTGACCAATCATATCATCGTCGGAAACGGCGGCGGCACGATACAGGGAACGAATGTCTCGCTCGATGGGCGCATTACCTACACGACGACTCCGACTACGGGAGGGAATGCGCTGACCCTCAATGGTAGCTTCACACTAGGCGCGGCACTGGTCATTGATTTAGGGATCACTGGCGATATAGCAGATGGCGATTATACCCTGCTCAAGCGTACAGATGGTACTGTAGGGCTTGCTGAGACTGATATGGATGTGCTCAAGAATAGCTTAAGCATAGAAGGTATCATCGATCCTACGCGTTTGGACGCGCTGGCATGGGTCAACAATGAGCTTGTCCTGACGATCGTTTCATCTACAGCCGCGTCTCTCACCTACACAGGCGGTGCTGATGAGGCAAGTATTTCTTCCTTCACGTGGGATACCGTCAATGGTGATTTTGATGGTAATGCGATATTCGCCAACAATGATCTGGTGACATTTACAGGCTACACCGAGGCTACTCTGGAGGAGTCTATCTCCGCGGGCGTGGTCACTCTAGAAGATAACGCCTACCTCAGCATTATGGGTTCATCCACTAATACATTCTCGGCCAACAGGGTTATCGTTGGTGCGGGGGCTACTCTTGAGTTGGACCGAGACGCTCTAACAACAGCACTCAATGTGCAAGGCGAAGCCACATCGAATGTGATCATCGATGGCTCTGATACGGGGGGGAATCTAGCGGATATCTTGGATCTATCTACATTCTCAGGGGCATTAACTTACTACAATGGAATAATGACGGTAGCAGCCGCTAGTGACTTCGGTGCTATCTCCAAGCTCACTCTTGGAAACGACGCTATAGCAAAGTTTAGCGGCATCACAGTGGATAAGGAAATTAATGTCGCAGGAACTGCGATTGTCACGAGTACGACTGGTACGACAACACTCGGCAATATCACAGGTGACTCTGGCTCGCTCAATCTTAATGGTAATATAGA
>CAYJLR010000096.1:0-7847 GCA_964370895.1 uncultured Akkermansia sp.
CCACAAAGATGAACAAGACAATCGTCGTCGAATACGTAGCCCGTGTTCCCCACCCAATCTTCAAGAAGATCGTTAAGAAGAGCAAGAAATTCTATGCTCACGACGAGAACGAGCAAGCACAGGTAGGTGACAAGGTACGCATCAGCGAAACTCGCCCGCTTTCCCGCCTCAAGCGCTGGAAGCTCGAAGAAATCATCAAACACTAAACCAGAAAGGACATTATCTACTATGCTCCAGATGGAATCCTCCATTCAGGTCGCTGACAACACCGGCGCACGCGTCGCTAAGATGATCGGCGTCATCGGTAAGGCTACCGACCAGGCACGTATCGGTGATATCATCACCATCCACATCCGCGAATCCATTCCTACAGCTTCTATCAAGAAGGGTAGCGTGGTCAAGGCAGTGGTCGTACGTACCGCAGCTCCTATCCGTCGTGACGACGGCTCCGTTCTCCGCTTCGACGGAAACGCAGTTGTCTGCATCGACAAGGACAACAACCCACGTGGTACCCGTATCTTCGGACCTGTGGCTCGTGAACTCCGTGAAAAGGGCTTCATGAAGATTGTCTCCCTTGCACCTGAGGTGCTCTAAGAGACAAGCTAGCACAAGCTAATTTGAAAGGCCGCTCCTTCACCATGAAGGAGCGGCTTTTTGCTCGTAGTGATCGAGTCTCTTACGGGGAGTACTTGCAATTCGCAGCGCGCAAGCGGGCGTGACTTTTTCTGCGTATTTTTATTCTGACTGCGTCATGCGAAAGAAGCGATTGAGCCTTGGGTTGATTGTGCGCTTGTTCTCGAGGCTTCTTTGCATGGATGCTTTCAAGTTTGCTATCGCGCGTGATAGTAGGAGCGTCAGTTTCGGGTGTGGAGGGGATGCAGGGGGTGCATGACGGGCGCGTGCGACTTCAGGCTATAAGAAACTGACGCTGCTGTGCTCTGTGAGCACAGCTTTGCTTTGGAGACTTTGTCCCCATATCCCTAGCAAGAACGCTGACCTTGCATCCTGCCAGAGGAACTGTCCTCATCACCTTCGTCTCAAATCTCAGTGCGATTTGTGTCTTATTTTGCTCTTCCGCAAAATGCCCTCTGGACTCCCATTTAGGTGTCGTGCATGGGGTTTGTGTCACCTATATGTAAAAGCGGCAGGTTTGGTATGTTAAATATGGGTAAAATTATCTTTATCCTTTATTATACAGAAAACGAATTACGAGAACCTGCCTTGAGGTAGTGTGGTGAGTATTACTTAGAAACAGGCTCAGGAATGCGTCTACCTTCGCTGTCCCACCCTCGTAGCTTCAGCTGCTCGATGAGCTCGCACTCAGTCCAGAATCGCTGCTCTTTGAGGTTTTTCCCTATCTCTAGTGTATTCAGGCGCGTTCCTTCTGCATTCATATGGTTTACTGTGTCAGCGAGGAGTTTGTAATCCGTGACAACTCCCACATTTGAGTCATAAAGCACAGGGATGCCTAAGCGTGTAAGCTGAAGCATAAACCAGAGTACGTATGCGCGATATGAGTCTTCGGCATAGATGCGTGGGAATAGAGCGATGAGCTTGATGCCCTGAGAGTCACAGTAGTTTTTCATGCGAAGGTAGCTCGTCTCCGCAATATCGCTGATGTTATAGCGAGTTAAAGTTTGAGTGCCTGGCAAAAGTGCGTCTGGCAGATGGTAGTTCGATCTGCGCGTCACCTCCATCCACCCTGATGGGTGAATCTGTGTGTGTGCGTCGTAGCTGTAGCGCTGACCGGCTGGTCGTGTGAGAGTCTTTGCTAGATGACTTGCGATGGCAAATGAATCACCTTTTATAGCCTTTGCGTAAATAGACCACTCTTGGTCTAGCATTGGGTTCTTATGTAGGGTTAACCCTTGCTCTTTTAAAAGCATGCGTGAGCCCATAGGGGTGAGCATTTCTTTATCATCTCCTATGACTATTCCTGGTTCTATAGCGAGAATAAGAGTGTCTTGGCTCTTGAGATGCTGCTGGCTTGCAAGTGCAACAACTCCGTCGAAGCCATAGCCTGCTCCGAGTGCCCCATTGATGAGGGGGAGATTGTACTCATCTAAGAGTAGTTGAGGGTCGATGCCTGCGCGCGCTGATGATCCACCTGCTACGACGTACACGTGAGGGTGAGTCTCGCGGAGACTTTTCTCCCAGTTTGAGGACGTTACTATTAGCTTGCTAAAGTATCGGAAGTCTCTGTTATAATAGAGGCTAAAGCATACATTCGTTGCCACGCCAAGTGAGATGGCGATGCTGCCGTATGTGATGAGACCTTTTAGCATGACTTAGAAAGCGAAATAGATGAACTGATTATGTACCGCTGTCTGATAGACAACAAGTAGATAAATCATTATGAAAATGGCAATCGGGTGCGTCAGAATACTGTAAACATTATTGTACTTCTTCTGAGACCAGTACTCGGAGATAAAGACGAAAATGCTAAGAATGAGAGCGATAAATGATGTCGCGCTACGTAAGCCCATATGCCCCCAGTTAAGGGAGTTTATACCTTCTTGAATACCGTATTTGCTGGGGTTAGCTATGATGCTAAGATTATGTACAAGCTGATCCCATGAGGTGACGTAGAAGAACATCCATACAAAGATCATGTACGTCATCGTGAGGGCTATGCCGAGTGGCGCCCACATGCGAAATCTCAGCTTACGGTAGAGATTATGAATAATGATGGCGATACCTGCGAGGAGTCCCCAGATGATGAAGTTCCAGTTTGCGCCGTGCCATAATCCAGATATACCGAAGACAATGAGGGTGTTAATAAACCAGATGCGTGTGCGATTCCCACCAAGTGGGATGTAAATGTAGTCACGAAACCAGTTCGTAAGCGATACATGCCAGCGTCGCCAGAAGTCGGTGATATTCGTCGCGGTGTAGGGGCTCAGGAAGTTCATGGTGAGCTTGATCCCTAAGGCGTGCGCGACGCCATAGGCTGTCAGGCCATATCCACAGAAGTCGAAGTAGATGCGCAGGCTGAAGCAGACATTGCTATACCAGATATAGATAGCAGATTGCGCATGGTGCGAGGGCATGACGCTGAGAGCCAGGTTATCAGCTAGCACCATCTTGAAGAAGAGCCCCACGATGATGAAGCGGAGACCGAGCTGGAGGTTATCACTACTGTACTTGATATCTAGATTCTCTAGTTGAGGAAGTAACTGCTCTCTGCGCTCGATGGGGCCTGCGACGATCTGAGGGAAGAAAGCGCCGAAGTTCATGTAGTCGAGGAAGCGAGGCATGGGCATCTGGCGAAGCAGTGTATCAATGCAGAAGCCCGCAAGCTGGAAACTATAGAAGGAAATCCCCACAGGGATGATGAGATCGCGCAGCGTATCCCACTGCTGACCTAGTATGCTATTACCAAAGAAATAGGCATACTTGTAGTAGAGTAGGGGTGCTAGCAGAAGTGGGAGTAGAGCGATGAGGATGAGCCTACGCGTTCGAAGGCCATGGCGCAGAGCAAAGCGGCAGCCCGCATAGCAAGTGAGCATCACCGTGAGGAAGATGATGAGCGTCTCCCAGCTAGCCATGCCTAGCAGAGTGAGACTAATGCCTAAAATGGTAATTTTATGCGCCACACTTCTCCAAGCTGCTCTCTTCTGTAGCAGCCTGTTTATCGCCCACAATAGAGCGATAAAGGGCAGTAGCGCTGCCCAGAATGTGACATTAGTAAAGTCCATGGAGCGGTGTATGCTCCCACCTCAGTCGCTAATCTGAGGTGGGTGTAAGAGGGGGGAGGGGGTTAGACGTTGAAGCGGAATTCAACGACGTCACCATCTTGGACGACGTATTCCTTACCTTCGATGCGGAGCTTTGCTTGCTCCTTTGCCTTCGCCATCGAGCCGCACTCGATGAGGTCGGTATAGGCTACGACCTGAGCCGCGATGAAGCCGCGCTCGAAGTCGGTGTGGATGACACCAGCAGCTTGAGGAGCCTTAGCACCTGCAGGGATAGTCCATGCGCGTGTTTCCTTCACACCTGTGGTAATGTAGGTGCGAAGACCGAGCAGGCTATAGACGGAGCGGATGAGTTCACTGACACCGGAGTCTTCGACGCCGAGATCGTTGAGGAATTCCTTTGCCTCTTCTTCTGGCAGCTCAGAGAGCTCTTCTTCGATGCGTGCAGAGATCACGACGGCTTCTGCATCGTGGTGGTCAGCGACGTAACGACGAACAGCAGCGACATAGGTGTGAGCGTCTGGATTCTTGATCGCATCAGCGAGCTCGTCTTCGCTTACATTGCAGGCAAAGATGCTCTTCTTATCAGAGAGGAGGAAGAAGCTCTTCATGAGGCGACGTTCGTCGTCGCTGAGATCCATCGTGAGAGCAGGCTTACCATCATTGAGGTGAGGGAGGAGCTTTTCGATGAGCTCGACTTCCTTGCGTGCTTCCTTAGCTTCTTGATCCTGACCGCGAGACTTCTTGATACGGCTGTCACGACGCTTCTCCATGGAGGCGAGGTCGGCAAGGATGAGTTCTGCGTTGATGATTTCGATATCGCGGATAGGATCGACAGTGCCGAGCTCATGAATGATGTCATCATTCTCGAAGCAGCGCACCACTTGGACGATAGCATCCGTTTCACGGATATTGGAAAGGAACTTGTTACCGAGACCCGCGCCTTCAGCTGCACCCTTCACGAGGCCTGCGATGTCTACGAATTCGATGGCCGCAGGGACGATCTTATCAGTCTTGCTGAGCTCACCAAGGATATGGAGACGTTCATCGGGGACTTCGACCACGCCCACATTCGGGTCGATGGTGCAGAAGGGATAGTTCGCTGCTTCAGCTTTGCGTGAGCGAGTGACGGCATTAAAAAGTGTTGACTTACCTACGTTTGGGAGACCTACGATACCTGCTTGTAACATGACGGCGCGATTATAGACTATTTACCCCTGATGCAAAAGTCTAAAATTCGGATATTTAACAAGAAATGCTATGCTGCTGACAGAAATGCGCTCCATGCTTGTAATAAAGCTTGATTTGCATCCTTCTATTTGTCATCATAGCTGGCGATATGGCAAGAATTAATGACTGCTTCCAGAAGTTACAGGCAGGGTATCTTTTCCCTGAAATTGGTCGCCGCGTCGCTGCATATGCTGCGGCTAACGCAGATCAGGCCGCAAGCCTCATCCGCTGTGGTATCGGTGACGTGACCGAGCCCCTTCCTCAGGCCTCCATCGATGCGATGCACAAGGCTGTCGACGATCAGGCGAAGCGTGAAAGCTTCCACGGCTATGGCCCAGAGCAGGGCTATGCGTGGCTTCGCGAAGCAATCGCTGAAGTCTCCTACAAGCAGCGTGGGATTGAAGTCTCCGCTGATGAAATCTACGTATCCGATGGTGCGAAGTGTGACACCGGTAACATCCTTGACATCTTCGGTCATGACAACGTGATCGCCGTACCAGACCCAGTCTATCCTGTCTATGTAGACACGAACGTCATGGCTGGTAACACAGGAAACGCGCGCGAAGATGGCTCCTATGAAGGTCTCGTCTATCTGCCATGCACACCTGAGAACAACTTTGTACCACAGGTACCAGCAGAGCGCGTCGACCTCGTCTACCTCTGCTTCCCGAACAACCCAACAGGTGCTGTCGCTAGCTATGATGAGCTCAAGGCGTGGGTAGACTATGCACTGGCGAACGACGCTATCCTCCTCTATGATGGCGCGTACGAAGCATTCGTCACAGATGAGAAGGTGCCTAGCTCCATCTTTGCTATCCCAGGAGCACGCAAGTGTGCTATCGAATTCCGCTCCTTCTCGAAGCAGGGCGGTTTCACAGGTGTACGCTGCGGTTACATCGTCATCCCTCAGGAGCTCACGGCGAAGAATGCGAAGGGCGAAGACGTCTCCATTGCCCAGCTCTGGAACCGTCGTCACAGCACGAAGTTCAATGGCGCTAGCTACATCGTCCAGCGTGGAGCGGAAGCACTCTTCAGTGCGGAAGGTCAGGCTCAGACAAAGGCGCTCATCGAGCACTACCTTGGAAATGCTGCATTACTCCGCAGCACCTGCGAAAAGCTTGGACTGAAGGTCTGGGGTGGTGAGAATGCACCATACGTATGGGTACAATGCCCGAACGGACTAGGAAGCTGGGAATTCTTCGACAAGATGCTGCAAGAAGCGAATGTCGTCATCACACCTGGAGCTGGCTTCGGGGCGCATGGTGAAGGCTTCTTCCGCATCTCGGCATTTAACAGCCGTGCAAACGTCGAGGAAGTATGCCGCCGCATGGAGGCACTTCTTGGCTAAAATCGCATAGGATTTTAAGAAGACAGGCGAAGTTCGAAAGAGCTTCGCCTGTTTGAATTTTAGACCGTATTCTGCTTTGCTTAAAGCGGGAGTCCAGAGGGACTCAGTTCCTCTGGCAGGGTGTGGGACAGCGTCCCACTGGGGGAGAGGGGGCTAGCCCCCGCATAGCAGACCGTGATCGCAGATCACGGAGACGTCAGTGAGAACACTTAAATTATTAGTAGCCCGCGTGGAAGTCTCAGCAAGGTGTCAGCACCCTCACTGACGTCCCCTATCCTCTGCCCGCAGGGCAGCAATTCTCTACGGTGAAAGGCGCGAAGCGTGTAGGGTGGCGCTTTACGCTAACGCGTTTGCCACGGAAGGTAAGAGTCGCGCTTAGCGCGCGGTGGTCGGAGCGTCAGTTTCTGGCGTGTGCACCATGCTCAGTTTGCTTCACGGGCGCGCGTGACATCAGGCTATGAGGAAACTGACGCGGCCATGCTCTGCGAGCATGGCTTCTCCTTGGGCTTTGCCCAAACCCAGCAAGGGCGCTGCCCTTGCATCCCGCTTAAGAGCAGTGCTCTTAAGAATCTATTTATTCTGTGGGTGTGGTTTCGGCTTCAGGTGCTTCTTCCGCTGCTGCTTGCTGCGGCTTCTTGCGTCTTTCCTTTTTCTCCTTCTTAGGATTAAAATGGTTCGCAGCCGTATTGAAATCAGCTTTCAGCGCACAGATGCTCGCGAGGCATGCCTGCTCCAGTGCTTGCTGTAGCGGTTCTTGCTCATCAGGCGCGAATCCCCCCAGCACGTGGCTGGTCATGTTCTTCGCTCCCGGTGCTCCGATGCCGATGCGTATGCGCGGAAAGCGGTCGCTTCCCATATGCGCGATGAGGCTTTTCACCCCATTCTGTCCACCTGCCGATCCCGCCATGCGTAGTTTTATCGTTCCCGTAGGGAAGGCGATGTCATCATACAGGACGAGGACTTGATCTGGGTCAAATTTAAAGTAGCGCATGAGCGGACCTACGCTCAGCCCCGACTCATTCATGTAGGTCTGAGGCTTGATGAGTAGGATTCCCGCTCCTGCCGCGAGTTCTGCCTTGCGCGCTTTGTCCATCTTCCAGCATAAGCCGAGTTTCTCGGCTATGCGGTCGATGGCCATAAATCCAACGTTGTGGCGCGTATGGCGATATTCAGGCCCAGGGTTTCCGAGCCCGACGATGAGGCGTATGTTGCTCATTGGGCTTAGCCCTGTTGCTGCTGCATGTCGACGAAGGCGAGGTGA
This sequence comes from uncultured Akkermansia sp., assembly GCA_964370895.1. Classification (GTDB taxonomy): domain Bacteria; phylum Verrucomicrobiota; class Verrucomicrobiia; order Verrucomicrobiales; family Akkermansiaceae; genus Akkermansia. The sequence goes on from CAYJLR010000096.1 coordinate 7,535, forward strand.
CGATTCACAGCGTTGAGGTACGCGCGAGCCGAGGCTGTCACGACGTCGGTCGATGAGCTCTTACCGATGAGGGGCTTCTGGTCTGGGGCTTCGTCGAAGCGAATGGTGACACTAGCGTTACCAAGCGCATCGCGATCTGTGGTGTTCGCCTGTACGTTGTAGTCGACGAAGCGTCCAGGGCAGCCTGTTGCTTTGTCGATTGCCTTGCAGCTGGCGTTCACAGGACCATTGCCATGCGCGCTCTTGATGATGCGCTGGCCTGCCTTTTCAAGGGTGACTGTGGCGGTGGCTGTCGCGGTCGCATCCGCATCTC
>CAYJLR010000097.1:0-7684 GCA_964370895.1 uncultured Akkermansia sp.
CGCTTTGCTAACATGTGAATTATCATGAAGCTTGCCTCTATTGTCAGTCTTGTATCCACCCTACTCTTTGTCACTCCTATCCAGGCGGAAGAGCGCGATTATCCGCGCGATTATCCACGCGAGTACATTGGCGTCGGTATCGATGAAGAGACCGAGTCGAAGACACTGCTCATCCCCATCGCTGTTTATAAAAATGACGCAGGTCAGGAGCTCGATCTCGTCGGTGTCGTGCATGTAGGAGCGCCTGATTACTATGAAGAGCTTAATCATCGATTCCAGAGCTACGACCGCGTCTTCTTTGAAATGATAGATGGCGGTGACCTCGTCGAGCGCGAGCTGATCGCGAAGAAAATGATGGATAATACGGCGACTGAGGAAGATAAAAAGAGATACAAAGAATTACAGAAAGACACTGGCAGCGGCATGAACCCCCTCTCCATCGTCCTTCAGATCGTGACCTCTTATCTCATCGGTGAGACGGAGCTGCAGATGCAGCAAGTGGGTATAGACTACGGCTATGATCACTTTGTCTTCGCGGACATGACACAGGATGAGCTGAATGCCGCGATGAAAGAGCGCGGTGAAACCATGCTCGGTTTTGCTCTCTGCGAGCTGCTTCTCGGCAAGAAAAAAGACCCTGAAAAGGTGAAGAAGCAGCAGGAACTCACAGCGCGTATGATGACCCCGGGTGATGAGAAGGTATCCGCCGTGCGCGAATTCCTCATCGAAGGTCTCGTCGATAGCATGGAAAGTGACCGCATGAACAACACGGCCATCATCATCTCGCGTAATGAAAAGGCGATGGAAATCCTCGATGCCGCTATGAAAGACCAGCCATACAAGCGCGTCGCCCTCTTCTACGGAGCGGCTCACATCCCTGACTTCCATGAGCGTCTCGTCGCACGCGGCTACGAGCTGCAAGGTACCGAATGGCTCGAAGCCTTCTCCACCGATGGCGATGCCGACACGGAAACCCTCAGCATGGAGGAGCTCACCGATCGTCTGAAATCTTAATTTTTTATTCATTTCTTTCATTAAGCACGATTCCAGTTCGGTATCCTCATGGCGAAGACACTGCTTTTATTCGGAGCGACAGGACGCACAGGCATGATCGTCGCTGACGAAGCACGTGCGCAGGGCTATGACATCATCGCCCCCAGCCATGCGGAACGTGAACTAGATGACTTCGAGGCACTCGAAGAATATGTCCGATCGCAGCCCTGTGATCTCGTGATTAACTGTGCCGCCATCAGCGACGTCGAGCGCTGCGGACAAGACCCTGTCCTCGCACATAAAATTAATGCCATGGCACCAGCTGCCATGGCTCTCGCGTGTCGCCACACAGGCGCGCGCTTCATCCACCTCTCCACCGACTACGTCCTCGATGGTCGCAAGGCTGGATTAAAAGATGAATCTACAAAATGCCGTCCTGTAAACCTCTACGCAGGCAGTAAGGATGAAGGTGAGGCTCAGGTCATGGAAGCATGTGCTGATGCCATTATATGCCGTGTCTCTTGGGTCTGTGGTAATCCTGCGAAGCCTAGCTTCATCGAGGCGAACTGCGCGCGCGCCCTCTCAGGCGATACACTCGCCGCCGTCTCGGACAAGTACTCCATGCCTACACATGCGCGAGACATCGCGCGCGTCTGCCTAGCTCTAGCCGAGCACAGCGAAGCACGTGGCATCGTACACCTCTGCTCTCAGAATGACTACCCTCTCTCGTGGTGGGACTGCGCGACTATAGCCATGGAAGCGATGCTGGAGCAAGGGGCTCTAGAAAAGCTGCCCGACATAGCCCAGCAACGACTAGAGGATTTCCTCGTGAATCGCGATGAGCGACCACGACACACAGCTATGCGCTGCGCGAAGCTCGCAAACTGGGGCATAGAGACGATGACAGCGCGCGATGCCATCAGCACAGCGGTACGTGATTATCTCTCATCCCTCACTGCCCATGCTGCAGAGTGAGTCGAGCATAGGTAAATACCGCGAGATCTACCTACATTGAGCAAGTCAGCGACTAGGCGTGTCATGCAGCCTATAACATATATTTTTAACTTGACTTACACGCTCAATCATTCATAGTTATAGGCGTGAATTATCTAGCTATTTCAACTTGTATTTTCCTGTCCACCTCCTTAGCCGCGCAGGCTTCGAACACAGCGACAGCCACCACACCGGCTCTTCCCATCGCGCCAGCACAGGCTATTGCAGCAGCAGATACAGCTGCTGCAAGTCCTCAGAAGCCAAAAGACTCACTAAATCTGCCCACGAACTACCGCGGCATCGTGCGCGTCGAAGCTTCCAAGAAGCGTAGCAACTACGCGACGCCATGGCAGAGCGGCTCCTATGGTGGCGGCACAGGCACGGCCTTCCTCGTAGGTCCAGGTCTTTTCATGACGAATGCCCATGTCATCGCTGACAGCGAGACACTTTATATTTCCCAATACGCGGACTCCCGTAAGATCCCAGCGAAGGTTAAGTTCGTCGCCCATGACGCTGACCTCGCTCTGCTCGAAATCGATGAAAAGGATCGCGAGCTCTTCGCTGGCGTCCCTCAGCTAGAGTTCAGCGACGAACTCCCACGCCTCGAGGACACCGTCCGCGCCATTGGTTATCCCATCGGTGGCTCACGCCTCTCCGTCACGCGTGGTATCGTTTCCCGCATTGAGAACTCTGTCTACAGCCACGCTCGTAACAGCTCCCACCTCTCCGTCCAGATCGACGCTGCTATTAACCCAGGAAACAGCGGTGGTCCCGTCTTCCTCGGGGACAAGGTCGTCGGCGTGGCCTTCCAAGGTCTCCTACAGGCAAATAGCACAGGCTACATCATCCCAGCCCCCGTCATCAAGCGCTTCTTCAAGGATATTGAAGATGGAGCTTACGATCTCTACGTCGACTTAGGTGCTGACTTCTTCCACCCACAGAACCCCGCTATGCGCCGTCACTACGGACTCGCAAATGACGGGCAAGGCGTCGTCGTCGGGCGTGTCGTCCAGGGCGGCAGCGTCGATGGTGTACTCGAACTCGGAGACGTCGTCCTGAGCATCAATGGCAAGCCAGTTGACAGCTCCGGCATGATAGAACTCGATGGTGAGCGTGTCAGCCTAGTCGAGCTCGCAGAGCGCTCCTTCAAGGGCGATTCGATCAACTTTGACATCATCCGCAAGGGCGAGAAAATGACGAAGACCGCTCAGCTCTCCCCTCTGCCAAACAAGAAACTCTCCACACCCAGCTTTGGTGAGCAGCCACGCTACGTCAGCTTCGGTGGCTTCATCTTCCAGCCCGTCACGCTGAATGAACTCGAAGCCCACCGCTTGCCCCTGCACGGCATCATCACCACCGTGAATGACTTCCTTTACAACAGCAAGGAACATAACAAAGAAGACCTCGTCATGCTCACTCGCGTGCTTCCTGATGAAGTCAACTCCCGCCTCACAAACTACGGTAACCGCATCGTCAAATCTGTCAATGGTACCGAAGTAAAAGGCCTCGAGCACCTCTATGAGCTGCTCTACCCCACAGATGAAACAACGGCAGGCGACTATACCGTCATCGAACTCGAAGACGCCCCGCTTCCCCTTGTCTTTGACCGCAAGACCATCCATGACGCAAACAAGCGCATCTGGTCCAGCTATGGTATCGCTAAGCCTGCACGCCTCGAAGCCAAGCCAGAATAAAGCAAGCCGCCCACAATCATCATCCATTTAATAAACATTCACAATACATATCACATGCACGCATCCACCTTCACACGCCTTGCGACAGGCCTCGTCGCCGTCACCCTGCTTAGCAGCTGTGAGCCCACCCCGCGTACCGCCCTTGACAAGAAGAAGTCTGAAGAAGGCGCAGCAACAGCGACTCCTGAAGTTACAGGCACCGCGACCGTCGTAGCACAAGTTATAGAAGCACCTGCCGCAGAAGCAAAGGCAAGCATCCCTCTCACCGCGCTGCAACCAGCGAAAGAGATCGCCCCCGCGCCAGCAGCCAGCAGCCCTATAGACAGCCTCATTAACATCACCGCTACCCATCAGGACTATAACATCATGCGTCCTTGGGAGAAGCTCCCGACCTCACAGAGCTCAGCACGCGGTATCTACCTCGGTGATGGACTCGTCCTCACGAGTGGTGACATCGGCACAGCCGCCACCTACATCGAAATGGGGCTACCAAACGGAGCAGAGAAAGCGACCGCACGCATCGTCAAGCATGATCCTGATCGCGACCTCACCCTCCTCGAGCTCACGGACAAAGAAGCGAACAAGGATTTCTTTAATAGCCGAATAGCACTCAGCATCGGAGAACCGCTGAAGCTCTCTGACAGCGCCACACTCTGGAATAGAATACGTGGTAACCAAGCCCAGCAAATCGCCATCAAGGTAGAACGCGGAGCAGAAGCCACCTATTCCTCACCACGACTCATCGCCAGCAGCGCACAAGCCATCAATGAAAGCGAAGCCGAAGGCCTTCCCATCATCAAGGACGGTAAGCTAGCCGCCCTCGCTATGAGCTACAACACCAGCCTACAGCAGCTCAATATCGTCAACGCCGAAGTTATTAAAAACTTCCTCGATCAGACAGACCTTGATAAACTGCGCGCCCCCATTTTAGGCGTCCAGCGCAGCTTCGTGAAAGACCCCGTCATGCTGCGCTACCTGAAAGTAGACCCCAGCAGCCCTGGCTACTACATCTCAGCCGTCACTCATGGTGGAGCCGCTGATCAAGCCGGTCTCGAAAAAGGTGACCTCATCATCGAAATCGACGGCAAGAAGATAGACAGTCAAGGCCAGATCGAGCATGAGCTCTACGGCGCACTTGATGCCTTCGCCTTCCTCCAAGGTGTACGTCAGCAAGGCGAAAGCGTACCTGTGAAGATCGCCCGTGATGGAAAGATCCAAGAGATCAGCATCACTCTGAACCGCGACCTACTGGTAAACGACCTCTTCCGCAGCACAGAAGACGGCATAGCACCTCGCTATGTCATCTACGGAGGCTTCCTCTTCCAAACACTTGCAAATGACTACCTCAACGACATACGAAGCAAGTCACGCGGAGCACTCCCCGCCGAATATCTCGAACTACAAAAGCGCCAAGAAGAGCTCATCGAAAAGGGCTACAAGGAATTCGTCGGTCTGACCGCAGTCTTCCCGACAGCAGCCACACTGGGCTACAATGGAGTAGGCTTCTGCTTCGTAGAGAAGGTCAATGGTAAGGAAGTACACAGCCTTGACCAGCTGGCTGCCTACCTTGATGAACCCACGGAAAACGGAATCATCACCATCGAAACAAACAAGAGCCCCTACACCATCTACCTCGACCGCAAGCTTTCTGAAGAAAGCAACGAGAAGATCCGTCGCGTAGATATCCCTCAGCTGCGCAAGCTCTAATCGAAAAGACACAGAACTAACACTCAACTAAAATAGCCGTGATCCCCAAGATCACGGCTATTTTTATCTACTATTAGGCGAACTAATTAAAATCAAGCATCATTCCCACAGAGGGTGACTCTTCCATTCTGCACTATCGAAGCCGAGCTCTCTATAAAAAGATGACCGCGGACCTGTAGCAAGGAGATCTAAGAATCGCTCCTTCCACTTACTATTAGGGTCTATATTTCTGACTATAATATGGCAAAAAGTAAGTATAGCAGCCGTAGTAGCGCGGTCGGAGCACAGTACATTTCCATGCGCTGCGGGACTCCATGCTTGCTGATGTGCATCCCACGTATAATGCCAGTCACTTAAAGTAATATTTTTTAAGTAGGGAGTATTCCTGCTACTACCCCAGCGTCTATTCCATATGCGCTCTTGGTGAGCACAGGCATTTCGCACATTTCGGAGAACTCCAAGAATAGATGCAAATAAATCTGCTGAACTAAAACCAAAATAGGAGGCAATAGTTCTCTTCGTTGCGTCCTTTAAACCTTTAGAGTACAATACAGCTAGGTTTCCAAATGTCGAAAACTCTACAAATACCCAAATAGGGAGATCTGCAGCATTGCCTATATTCTTTTCTCTTCTAAAATGTGCCGCGCAATCTGTCTCGCTCTTATCGTAGGTTTCCTGTATAGATTTAATTAAATACTGCCTCTTATAATTTGATTTATAAGAGCTCGTGTAACGTTGAGGAGATGTTCTTGAAGTATCTTTTGACCAATGGTAGGCAATCTGGGTACGGAGTGCTATTTCAGTTTTCGAAATAACATCAAACAAAAGAGTTCGCAATCTGCGGTCAAAGAGGTAGTAGTTCCACACCTTCTCCCAATGTGTGCCCGCTTGTAGCGAATCTAAGCGTTTTCCTACTACATCTTTCTCTCTAAAGGGATACCAATACGCAGATAAACGATAGTAATTGGTGCTTGCCAAACAAGACATAATACGAGATTTAAGCACGGTATCATCAGCATAGGACATGCTTGACATGCCTCGGCTCATTAATAGATTTGCTTGTTGCTCAAATGTCTTGAACATGAGGTTTGCGCTTGTGGAAATGAGATGTCTCTGCTCCTCTAGAGGAGCAGAGACAAATTATCTGTGTGGATTGTTCGCTGCCAGTTGCAGCGCCATTCATTGAAGTATGGAACCACCGGTTCGAAATATTTGTAGCAAAAATAATCTCATATGTCAAGTCAGCTGACACCATCTATTCACCGAAAAAATGCACCTCGATGAAGCTTTATTACTAAAAAGAAACAAGGAGTAAGATCATAGATCTTACTCCTTGTTAACGGGTGGGGTGGGATTCGAACCCACGGAAAGCTTACACCTTCGGCGGTTTTCAAGACCGCTGCATTCAACCGCTCTGCCACCCACCCGGGGATTCATCAGAGATGATGCGCGGGCATTTTAGCAAGTCCATCAGAAGAAAGCAAGGCTAAAGTCTAATGAGAGAAGAAAAAATGTTTCCTCTCTGAAAATTAGTCTATCTTTGTATAAAATGTTCTTGCTTTAAATATGGAAATATGCTATTAGAGAACTATCATATAAAAATGACTATCGCGTCTCTTCTTGCTGTGCCATCATGCATGGCTATACTGGAGAGAATCACCACGTAACATATACATACTAAAGCTAGAAAGGAACAAGATCTCATGAATATCTTCCCAATCAACCCAGAAGTAAAGCGTCTCCACAAAGCTACTAAACTCGGCGATCTAGAGACTATCACACTTCTTCTTGCAGAGGGGCTGAGTATTGAATCACGCGATCGCTCAGACTGCACCCCACTCAATGCTGCTGCCAAGCATGGCCAGCTCGCAGCCGTCACCTATCTTCTCGACGCAGGTGCAGATATAGAGGCTCCTGATGACGAGGCACGCAGCCCGCTTAATAAGGCCGCGAAGCACGGACAAGCAGCCGTCCTCGCCCTGTTACTAGAACGCGGTGCCGATATCAACACTCGTGACTCCAGCGCACGCACACCACTCATACAAGCCGCGAAGCGCGGTCATATCGAGGTGGTGCGCCTCCTACTCGCAGCAGGTGCTGATAGAGCTGCCGTCTCGAAGAAGGGAGCTGACGCTCTCGCCATGGCGGTGAAACGCGGTCATGCCGAGATAGCAGAGCTGCTACGCAGCTAAATGCGCTCGCCTATACTCATTTCCCCTGTGCATACACCTACAGCACATAAGACAGCGTGGACTTAAGCTATTTAAGTCCACGCTTTTTCTTCAGGGAAGTTCTCG
>CAYJLR010000098.1:0-7663 GCA_964370895.1 uncultured Akkermansia sp.
AGCTCCTTGACATCAATAGTGAGGATTTTCTGATGCAGGGAGGCGATGCTCTGGACATACTGCAGGAACCTCTTGCGATAGAATCGTAGGCTACTAGCGTGCATTCTGACGACGCCTGCGCGTTTCGGGAAGATGTATAGCCCCTGTTCGTCAGGGTCTTTTATGGGGCTGGGGAAGGTCTGCTCACTCTCTTTTTCTAGATCTTCCTCGATGATAGCAATGAGCCTCTGCAGCGTCTCTCTCCATTCCTGCTCTGTGCTCTGGACGGTGATGTCCTCCTTCGTCAGTCCGAAGAGGGAGAGTTCATCATCTGTCATCTCATCGGGCTGCCCTCCCCAGACAGCTCGTGGAGAGGAGAGCATGATCTCGTGGTACTCGTTGACAAGTTCAAAGATATTAGAATCTGCTTGGCTCAGGGAACTTTCACGGTCGAGACTCGCTGTGATCGCATCTTCGAGTAGGCCATTTGACGCATGATCCCCAGCGAGAAAACGCTGCTCGTAGGTGAGGTCGAGAGCGTAGCGTCGCTTCGCTTCCTCCTCCTTCGGGTCAAGCGGGCTGAGGCGAGCTAGCCCTAACTCAGCGCAGAGCGTGCGCGCCATGCGCTGGAAGAGGCTGTCGATGGTACCGAGATTCAACTGAGCAAATTGATTCATCACCTCTGCGAGTATCTCTGTGAAGAGCTGCCTGTGCTCATCTATGCTGAGCTCCATATTCATCTCCCTGAGGATGGGCATGATCCGCTGCTGCCAGCAATCTGTGGCTTGCTGATCCGACTGCGCGGCTTTCGCTAGATCTGCGAGAATGCGAGCCTTGAACTCCGCGGCCGCCTTGCGAGTGAAGGTGATGGCGATGATGTTTGAGACCTGTATCCCCTCGGTAGACAACTTCTGTAAGCAGAGCAGTGTGAGGAATCGGCTGACGAGCTGGTAGGTCTTCCCTGCGCCAGCAGAGGCGGCTATATAAGTATTAAGCAATCCCATGATGAACTAGTTGGTTGGGCTTGAAGGTGATGAAGAATCTGAGGCGAGGAAGATCTCGTGTATGGGCTTTTGTAGATTCATCGAGGAGAAGAGTCTCTCGTACTCGATCTCCCAGCCCATCTGCTCCGCACTTACGAGGCAGCGACCCTCACGGATGAGCTGCATGCAGCAGAGAGCCCATTGCTTCGCCAGTGAGAAGAGCTGCTGCTCTTTATCAGGAAGATCACCTATCTCACTGAGGGCTGCAAAACTATCCTCAAAGAGTCCCGCAGGTGCTACGTCATCCCCCCAGAGTAAGATTTCGCTTTCTTCCGTCTTACGTGAGAGTCGGATGTAGGCTGCGGAAATATCCGCAGCGGAGAAATGCTGCTCCACCCATGCAGCGTAGATGGGGAGCTGGAGATTCGTCCATCGGTATTTCTCTAGCTTTTTCTTCTTCGCTCCTTTCACGTGGTAAAACTCTTCGAGTTCTGGATGGATGAGGCTAGGGGATGCTCCTTCTTCTCTGAGTTTATTCAGGTGCACGTCGGCGCAGGAGCGGACGCCGCCTGTCTTATAATCGATGACGCGCATCTCCAGTCCCCCCACGCCCTGTCGGCAATCCACACGGTCTATGGTTACATTCATGCGGAAGCCATTCCATACCCAGTCTGGCTTGTATTCTAAGAGCAGTTCACCATTCTCATCACGTGCCGTCTCCCAACCTTCCTTCCATAGATCTAGCTGGATGGGTGCGTAGGAGCTGAGTCGCTTTTTCAATCCATCATATTGGAGGCGCTGTGGGATGAGCTGATGGAGCTTGAAGTGCCTGTCATAGCTCAGAGTTAGCTCCTCTTGAAGGGCTTTTTCTACTACGGGAAGATGGTTATCATCGAGAGCATCTACTTGCTCAGGGAAATCGGGATGCGCTGCCTTGAACTCTTGATAACTGGGGTATCGCCTAATGAAGGCTTCCATGGTCGCGTGGATGATGTTCCCCTGGTCGATCGCATTGAGCTGCTTCTTATCCCATTCATATTCCTGAGTGGAGAGCTTGAATATCCTTTGCAGCCAGAAGCGCAAGGGGCAGGCGAGGAAATCTGCGAGTAGGGAGGGAGAGAAACCTCTGTCCGCGGGGATGGGGTTTGATTCACCAAAATCTGCTAGACTCGCCTGCGCTAGACTGTCGCGATCTAGAGGAATGTTAAGATTATTGCTCAATCGACGATAAGGCCAGCCTGCCAGTTCATCTTGAGCTTCGAGACGCGTGTGGGCAGATTCGTGCTCGCTGAATAGATAATCCACGAGTGCGGGTAATTCTTCACGTGCGCATATTTTAAAAAGGAGACTGCTAGGTGATAGTGGATCTTTCTTCCTATCGACACGGCTGAGGAAGAAGGACACCTTGTCAGGGCGTGGTGCGAGTACACTGCGCAGCAGGTAGGCATCATGCGCGGCATGCTCTGAGTCACTGCGCAGCCCGAGTTGCTTACGGATGCTAGGCGTGAGCCATGCATCCAAGCCCCATCGCTCGGGGATCACCGAATCATGGAAGGCTGTGATCACAAGTCGATCTGCTGCTGAATAAGAAAGGTCACGCCAGCCCATGATATCTATGCTCGCCTGTGGGTCTCTAGCGGGAGTGAAGCGCACACGCTCCATACTCAGATGTATCATCGCGAGGCAGCTCTCTACACTCATATCATGGGAAGAGAGGAGACGTCGCAGAGGTGTGCAGACTGTGATCATGCTCTCCGTGAAGCCATGGTGTAAGTCATCCGCTATTTTCCATGCCTTGCTTGTGCTCATCTGCTGAGCCTCCGCCAGTGAGAGAAGAGCACGAGTCAGAGATGTCGCTGAGCTGAGAGCTCGCATGAGCCAGCCACAGAGAATCTTGAGTGAGTCCACGAGATTCTTAACTGCTGGTATCCATTCAGCCTGCCTCGGGTAGTGCTGTGGCCAGTTTTGCAATTCATAAATAAGTCCTGATAAGCGCGTCGGGAAGCTGCGCCCCTGAATGAGGCTGAGGATACTAGCCGATCTCTCACCGAAGGGTGCCACATGGCGCTCTTTGAAAAGAGGGGTGAATAGAGGGTTCGCCAATAGCTCAGAGAGAGTCGTGACTGGGAAGTGCTTCCAGTCCTGTGTCTCTATATGAGCATTGCAGAGTTTCTGATTTAAATCTGAGAGCAGAGAGATGAGTTCTTCCCATTCTGAGCTCAGGAAGCTGCGCCCGCGTGGGCGATGGGCTATCACGCCTCGCGATGCTAGAGCCTCTTCGAGCGCGGATTCCATATTCGCATCAGCATTACACAGGGCGAGCGCGTGGAGCTTACCACCCAGCTGTGCATTGAGCTTGCCGAGGCGAGTGCTCGCTTTATCTGCCATAGAGAAACTATCTTCGCACAGCACAATTTGCTGCTGCCAGTTCGCTGCTGAAAGCCCCGTTTCGCGTGTAGATGCTGGGGCTAACCATGTCTCCAATGGACACCCCCAATGGTCAAAATGCCTCGCATAGCTCGTTGGCGCGTGAATCCATGCCTGTAGTTGACAGCGCGAGCGTGAAAGTATCCCCTGCAGCTGTCGCGAAAGCTGAGGTACGCAGGCGAGAATGACGCGTGCTGATGGAGGAAAAGGGAGTGCTGCTTCATCAGATAGCGATTCATAGCCCATGCTTGTGAGTAATGCATTCTGCTGATGCTTGAGCTGCAGTAGCTCCTTCCAACGCGGCTCCGATTCGCATAATTCTAAAAGTCTGGGATCATTCAGAGAGATTCCCTCTCGCGCCAGCACGTCGAAGAGCTCGCAGAGTTGCTGCGCTTGATAGAGCCATGACTGATCCTTCCACTCTTGACTATGAAGGAAGATCTCTTGAGACGCTTGCTGCTTCTTTAGCGCGTTGAGGCATTGGTGCCAGCAGAAGAGCTCGATGAGCGGTGACGCTGTCTCTCGTGTGCAGAGGCTGAGCAGCTGATTGCTCGGAATAATAGTGGGGCTGAGGCACGCGCCCTGACCATGTGAGTTCGCCGAGAGGATAGCAAGCTGCTCTTTCAGCTGGCGCGAGGACTCCTTCGTAGGCACGACGATATAAAGCGGAGCCTCGGGGTCGAGTAGACCTAGGCTTAAGATGCGCTGCGCGACAAGTGGACTGGCAGGACTTTTCCAGCCCAGAAAGATGCGATGTGGTTGAGCGCTAGATGGTTCGTGCATGCTACAAGTGTAGCATAGGGACTGCACAAGGTGAAGAGTTTTTTCTCCACCTAGTGGCAAGTTCTCGCAATTCGTTTTCCGCAAAAGTGGATGTAGAAAATGATACCCTATGACGGGGCTTCAAAAATAGTTTTTACAGAGAATACATATGTTAAAAGAAAAAAAAGACTCCCTTTATAGGAGTCTTTTTTAACATTTAAAAATAATTAAGAAACAATTAGATTACTTTCTTATCATTAATTCCTGTGTAGAGCTTGTCTACGATCTGAACAAAGTTCTTTTTCTCTTCTTCGCCGAGTTCCATGAGGATGTTCTTGAAATCCTTCGTGATCTTTGTGGAAAGCTCAGAGAAAGCAAGCTTGCCTTGCTCTGTAAGACGGATGAGTACTGCACGACGATCGTCTGGATTAGGGCGACGCTCGAAGTATCCGCGTACCACCATGGTGTCTACGAGAATGGAAGTAGCTGGAACAGTCATTTGAAGACCTGTAGAAAGGGTCTTAAGTGAGATACCTTGAGGGGTCTTATCTGTCAAAAGCTTAAGAAGGCGAATGGCGCTGCTTTGGCGCACGGTGAGCTTAGGAGACTTCTGCTTGGTTGATTTGTCTCCGTCCTTTGCACTCTTGCGACGAAGTGTGTCCACAATGAAAAGGAGCTTATTCAATAAATGGGCGTTGGGGGATGTTGTTAAGGGCATGACGATATTCTAGAAAATTATTTATACATGTCAAGCAATTTATTTCGATTCTGAATAATTAGTCGTGATAATCAGTGAATTATAGAGCGAAAAAATGTTAGAGCTTGTATTATTCTGTTAACTTATGCTATAAATAATCCGATGCCTCTGCGAAATATTCCCCGTTCGTGGGTGGAGGTCGATCTTGAAGCAATCGCGCATAATCTCGATATTGCTCGCCAAGCTCTCCCCCATTCCTCTCTGCTAATGCCTGTAGTCAAGGCAGGAGCGTATGGGCATGGCTTGGAGCCTGTCGCGCGACGCTTGGACAGAGATGGCATTAGTTTCTTCGGTGTGGCGAATGTAGGTGAGGCTCGCCGACTCCAGCAGGCAGGTGTGCGCACCCCCTCTTTTATTCTTGGCCCTAGTTTTCCGGCTGAACGTGAGGAGATCGTCCAGCATCAGTGGTGCTGCACTATTTCCTCATGTGAGGAAGCCGATCATTTTAATAAATTAGCAGCTCTCTATGGGAAAAAGCTTCGTGTACATCTCGCACTCGATAGCGGTATGGGGCGCGAGGGCTTTCTCTACCCGAAGCAAGAAGATCTCGGCGGATTCGTCGATTACCTGCGCTCACTGGAACATCTAAATATAGATGGCGTGATGTCGCACTGCCCCTCAGCTGACGAAGATGTGCCTTACACGCAGTCACAGATAGACCAGTTTAGTGCTTGGGTGCGAGAGTTACGCGCACATATAAATCTTCCTTACTGTCATCTAGCTGCGAGTGCAGGTCAGCTTGCTTATGAAATCCCCGAGGCAAACCTCGCGCGACCAGGACTCTTGCTTTACGGTGTCGCTCCCATGGCATCCATCTATGATGGAGTCCTGCGACCTACACTGCGCCTTCGCTCACGCGTTTGTCTCGTACGTGAATTAGATGCTGGTCATGGCGTGTCTTATGGACGTACGGTGCAGCTGTCTTCGAAAACACGCGTTGCCACCGTGGGGATAGGCTATGCCGATGGCTGGAATAGGCGTCTCTCAGGAAGTGGCGTCTGCGTCAGTATAGATGGGAAACTCTGCCCGATGCTCGGGCGCGTCACCATGGATCAGATCATGGTGGATGTAACAGACATGCCCGACGTGGTGTCGGGCAGTGTCGTGGATCTCATCTGTCCCGAGCAGCCCGTGACACGAGTCGCCGAGCTGGCAGGGACGATAGCATGGGAGATCTTTACAGGACTAGGCCCTCGTCTCCCACGCTTTTATCATTGAATTAAAAAACAAGAGGGAAGTGCTCGACTAGTGGGTACTGCTTCACCTCGATGAGCTCGACGCCATACTTCTGCGCGATTTCTGGTGCTTCAGATTTCTTGTAGCTTTCCCCGTAGTAGATCACCTTCACGCCATGCGCGCATAGTGCCTGCATGCAGGCAGTACAAGGCATGGTCGTGCAGGCTACGCAATAAGCTTCACCACGCTTGAAGAGGCTGCATAGGTTAATCTCTGCATGCAGCATGTACTTCTGCCTCTCATCGCGGGATGCCCAGAAATCATCAGGAGCGACGAATCCGGGGTATAGCCCATTATAGGCCGTACCGATCACACGATTATCCTTATCGAGAGCAGCAGCTCCTACCTTGCGGAAGGGGTCTTCGGAGCGCAGGGCTGCGACATGGGCGAGTGCCATAGCATACTCAGGGATGGAGAGGCGTTGGTTATTCATCAGCGTATGAAAAGATTAGAGATGGGTGATACTTACATGAAATTAACCACGCGAGGGTCAGAGCCCGAGAATGCCGTCGTAGGCATCTCATTGAGCGTGCGCATATCTTCTTCACTCAGCTCGAAGTCCCAGACCTGAGCATTCTCAGTGATACGGGAAGGAGTCGCTGACTTGGGAAGAGGGATGGTCTTGTTCTGTAAGCACCAGCGGATGCAGATCTGAGCGACGGACTTGCCGTACTTCTCAGCGATGCTCAGCAGAAGGGGATTCGTGATAAGACCCCCACAGCCCAGTGGCGACCATGCCTCAACTGCGATACCCAGCTGCTGACAGAGATCTACTGTCTCCTGCTGCATATAGCCAGGGTGGTACTCAATCTGATTGATACAAGGAGTGACCTTCGCCGTCTCCATGAGAGCAGTCAGATGCTCAGGCATGAAGTTACTTACGCCAATAGCGCGCACACGGCCTGAGGCGAGAATCTCCTCCATCGCCTCCCAAGTCGATGCATTCACGGCCTTCCAGTCCTCTGGGTAATGCTCGGCATTCGCAGGCCAGTGGACGAGATAGAGGTCGAGATAATCAAGCTGCAGCTTCTCCATACTCTCTTCAAAGGCGAGGAGAGTCTTCTCCTTACCACGCATTGTGTTCCACACCTTTGTCGTGACGAAGATCTCTTCACGAGGGACGCTAGACTGCTGGAGAGCCTGACCGACACTGCGCTCATTGCCATAGATGGCCGCGGTATCAATGTGACGATAACCCGCTTCAAGGGCTGCGATGACGCTATTTGTAGCGGTTTCACCTTCGGGTGCCTGCCATGTCCCAAAACCAAGTGAGGGAATGCTCAGACCATTATTCATTGTAACAGATGCTTGCATGGTATAAAAAAATATAAAAGCGATCATTCGCTTCTCTTTGTATTTTAAGCCTATTCGCTCAGGGGTCAAGATCTATTTCGCAAATGACAGGAAAGATCCTGTAGTTATACAAGAGAAAAGCCTCAGTTAGGATTAACTGAGGCTTTACGATACCAGTTGTGGGACTCGAACCCACACTCCGAAGAACTCGATTTTGAGTCGAGCG
>CAYJLR010000099.1:0-7645 GCA_964370895.1 uncultured Akkermansia sp.
ACCTCCCAGCTGGCATCATCTGCTCCCAGCCTACACGCATGAACGCTGATGGTACATACACCATCGTCGAAGGTCTTCCTATCGACGAGTTCTCCAAGGAAAAGATCGCTGCCACCTGCGACGAGCTCCTCGCTGAGCGCGCAGACGTAGCTGAACTCCTTAGCTAATAGCTTTTATAGCTTTTTTGGAAAGCCACCCTCTCCTTGTGAGAGGGTGGCTTTCTGCATAGAAGGATAGGACCTTTCTTTCTGGTAAATCTTATTAGAGAATATGATATTGACAGTTCTAACTTATTTGATTACTATCGTTAAGTATATTAGTCATGAAAATACGTCATCTTCTTACCACTTTTTTAGCATCACTGGCTCTTCACTCCTGCGTGCAGCTCACCCCTGAGCAGCTCGCATTCCGACAGAGTGAGTATGCACTCGCTGTCGCGCAAATGAGTAAATCAAATGCGAAGGCTGAGGAATTCCTCCCGCACCTGCACAATGCCGCTGACCTCTACCTTCCAGAGGCGCAGTTCGCACTGGGGCAGGTCTACAGTGACGGTCGTTATGTCGCTCCTAACTGGTACGAAGCCGTGCGCTGGTACGAACGCGCAGGGCATAATGGCGTCTTCCCCGCACAGCAGATTCTTGCGAATGTGTATCACTTCGGCAGACCTGGTGTGTCCTATTCATACTCGGAGGCTATTTACTGGTACAAACGTGCGGCTAGAAATGGCGATACAGATGCTGGGGCTACAGCAGGCTTCCTACTGCTACAAACGGCCTACAGCATATCAGATTATCGCGACGCGCTCTACTGGCTTGAGCGCGCTGGACGTGAGGGTAACTATCAAGCGCGTAGAGCTAGCTACGATCTTGCCGACAGAATACGCCATATGGAAGAGCGCGAGCGCCGCAAGCGCGAGCGTGAAGAGCGTAGGAAAGAGAAGGAACGTCAAGCGAGAGAGCGTCAAGAGCAGATCAAACCTGTGCAACCTACAAAGCCTACGAAGCCCACGAAGCCAGAGGTAAAACCAGAGAAGCCTGAAAAGCCAGTAAAACCTGCGCCTTCTGTAAAACCAGAGGAGAAGCCTGCAAAGCCGCTTACGCCAGCAAAACCTGCTGAACCAAAGCCAAAGGCCTAAGTTTATTGCTAAAAAAGAGTAAGTTGCCAAGCGACTTACTCTTTTTTTTATGCCTGCTAGAGAGGCTGCGGTAGAGGGATACAAAAAAACCGCTCAGTATGAACTGAGCGGCCGTAAAAAATATTTATTGAAGCGGAGTAGAGATTAGTCAACGAGCTTGACGACGATCTCAATACCCTTGTGGTTCGTGTATGTTCCACATGTAGCGCATGCGGTGTGACCAGGAACTGCGGCTTCGCACTTAGGGCATTTGCCGAGTTTAGGTGCCTTCCAAGCCTGAGCGGCGAGGCGGGAGCGCTGCTTCATCTTTGATGTTCTGCGTTTTGGAGCTGCCATAATATGATATAGTTAAAGAGTTATTGCTATTGGAGTGTGATTATTGTACGCCGCGAGCTGATTTGCTTATCATCTACCTGTCGTGATGGGGGATTCGCATCCTTCAATCACCTTTCGGCAGCTCATCTAAAGCATCCCAGACACTTTCTCGACTTGCGGTCGCGGATTCTACACCTATTTCGGGGTCTTTGTCCAGACTAAAATCAAGAATTTCAGTATTTATTTTGCATTCATCCCCATTTAGTTCGCATTTTGGGTAATGTGGCAGCTCTAAAAGGAGCTCTTCGCGCATTTCATCGGTGAGGTCGATACTTAACTTTTGCGTAACATCTTCACTCATCGCGAAGCTATCAAGCGCGATGCAGTAGTCTACAGGCTGAAGGCAGCGCACGCATGTGAAGCGAAAATCGGCTTCAATATGCCCGTGTGCTAGCAGCTCGCTGTCGAAGAGCTGTACGTGTAAATCATAGCGCAGTGACCCTATGCTCTTCACTTCTGAGTCGTCGAGACCGAAGAGGCTAGCGTCTAGTTCGCCTTTGATCTGTAAGCCCGCTGGGGGGAAGTCTTCAAGGGAAATGACAAGGCGTGTATCCATACGCTTACTTTACCTAGCTCACAGGCTAGTAGCAAGCCTTTTCTCAGCTGGGCTAGCCCTTATTGTGCTTGCGTCTGCATCTAGGGTGCGTTAGATGGTCTTTTCGCGCGAGAATGCGGTGTGAGTCCTGTATAAAGCAATACGCGCTCCCGAAGTTCATCGGAAGCGCGTATTAAGAGGGAGAGAGATTAGGTTAATTATAGGTGAAAATCTTAGAACTCAGGAGTGAGGATCATGTACTTATCAGCTGTGCTGCGTCCGCGACGATCTTCTGGGTAGAGTGACTTGCCTTCTGCGAAACGTCCCACTTCATCGCTTTCTTCGGATTCCTTGAGGTCATCCTTAGGGTTGGTGATGGAGTTGTCTGTGTTGAAGACGAGGAAGTTACCGAGGAATGATGCGTAGTCGACCTTGATGTCGTCTGCTACGTATGGATCCTTAGATGGGAAGAGGGATGTTACGACAAGGGGGACAGGGCGGTTACCGGAGATACCGTTCTTCATAGCTGGGTCTTCAGTGTTCTTCTGCATGATGTAGGACATGCCGTTTTCACCTGCTACGAGAGCCTGACCCTTAGCGATCTTGTCATCACCTTCCTTTGTCTGCTTGCCATCGACTTCGATCTTCGCGAAGAAGACCTTTTCGCTTGTGTTTGCAGAGTTGTAGAAGAGTTGGCGGAAGTACGCATTGGAGTTATTGCCCTTGAGGTCACCGAAATCGAACTCAGGCTTTTCGTCGAGGAGAGTATCTGCTGTCTCGTCGCAAGGGTAGCTTGAATTGTCATCACGGAATGTCTTGAGCATGGAGCCTACTTGCTTGAGGTTTTCCTGAGCTTTAGCTCGGTCACCAGCATTACGCTGACTCATCACGAGCGGATAGCCGATTGAACCAAGAACGGCGAGGATACCAATAACAACGATAAGCTCCACGAGAGTGAATGCTTTTTTCTGACGGCGGATGGACTGTAATGCTTTCATGAAAAATGGCGATTAATGTACTACCATATATATCACAAAGCCCTCAGAGATGCAAGTATCAAAATCCGTTTTTTCTATTTTATCGATAAAAAGATTTGAATAAGCTTTCACGATGTATGACGTGAAAATGAGTTGTTCTTTAACTTTTAGTTTGATGCGTGTGTGATACGCCTTGTTTGATAGGCTCAATAAGCTTGACGATATAGCGAGAGCTTGATAGAATAGTGATCAATATGAAGCGCGTACTTATAATAGGAGCCGGTTTGGCA
The DNA here is from genome assembly GCA_964370895.1 of uncultured Akkermansia sp. Classification (GTDB taxonomy): domain Bacteria; phylum Verrucomicrobiota; class Verrucomicrobiia; order Verrucomicrobiales; family Akkermansiaceae; genus Akkermansia. The sequence goes on from CAYJLR010000099.1 coordinate 3,313, forward strand.
GGTAGTACTATAGCGAGAAATCTAGCTGACGCAGGTGTCGCGTCTCTCGTTATAGATAAGCGTGAGCATGTAGCTGGTATGTGCTATAGCTCTCGCGATGAAGAGACTGGCGTGGATGTACATCGATTTGGACCGCATATTTTCCACACGAGCAATGAGCGTGTCTGGGACTTTGTCCAGCGATTTGACCAGTGGTGTCCCTTTATTAACCGCGTGAAGGCTAAGAATGCGAAGGGTGTGTTCTCCATGCCTATTAATCTTCACACGATTAATCAGCTTTTTAATGAGAGCCTTACTCCTAGCGAGGCGAAGACCTACATCGAAGGTAAGCAGGATAAGACGATCGTGGAGCCTGCGAATGCCGAAGAGCAGCTGCTGCGCTTTGTCGGCACTGAGGTATATGAGACCTTCTTCCGCGATTACACGATCAAGCAGTGGGGGCTGCACCCTCGCGAGCTGAGCGCGGATATTATCAAGCGCATCCCTGTACGCTTCAATTATGATGACAACTATTACTTCGACAAGTATCAGGGCTTCCCTATGAGTGGCTACACCCAGTGGATAGCACGCATGCTGGAGCATGAGCTCATCGAGGTACAGCTCGGGGTGGAATATAGTCAGGAGATGAATGCGGACTTCGATCACGTCTTCTTCTCTGGACCGCTGGATGAGTACTTCGACTACAGTGAGGGCGAGCTTAGCTACCGCACAGTTGACTTCCGCTATGAGCGAGGTGAGGGTGATATGCAGGGCTGCGGCTGTCTGAACTACACGGACATGTCTGAGCCATTCACGCGCGCGCACGAGCATAAGTATTTCTCACCATGGGAAAGTCATGAAAAGAGTGTCGTGCTCTATGAGTACAGCCGTGAGGCGACGCGAGAAGATGATCGCTTCTACCCGAAGCGCACAGATGAAGATATCGAAGTGTTGAAAAAATACATCGCGCTGGGTGATCAGCAAGAGGGCGTGTCCTTCATCGGTCGACTCGGCTGCTACCGCTACTTTGATATGCATCATGTTATCGAGGTATCACTCGATTACGCAGATGCTTATCTCGCTTATAAGAATGGCGAAAGTTCCAGCCTGTCTCACTGGGCATTTTCACCGCTTTAATGCATTTTTTTCGCGTTTAGCGCGCTGTTAAATAAAAAAAATCTCCAGAATAATCCCTCGTTTTTCTTAGGAAATACGAGGGATTGTTTTGTTTTGATAATATTGTAAATGTATGTTTATGAGCGATTTGCATTTTATGTGTCGAAAATGACACATAAAATGCGTGTTTCGTGACGATTGATTCACCATAGGAATCTTGTCAAAAAATGTGTTTTGCGTTTTACTGTGTGCATCGAAGCACTGCTTTGAAAGAACAGATACCCCAACATATATTAAGACATATGAATCACAAGACACTCATCACGCTCGCCCTTGCTCTGGGAACTACAGGTCTCAGCCTCGGTCAAGAAGAAGCTGCTGCAGATTTCAATTTTAACAAGTGGCTTCCTGAGCGCTTCGCTTGGTTCGACGCTAAGCGTGACAATGCTGAAAATCCCTACATCCAAGAACTCGACCTCGCTTTCCGTGCTCAGTGGCAGATGAACTGGCTCGATCCTTCAGGTGGTGATGATCGTCTCAAGGGTAACTCCGATGGTCGCCCAGAAAGCTACAACAGCGAATGGCGTCGCTTCCGCCTCGGCGCGAAGGCAAAGGTGCTGAATCATTTTAAGGTTGAAGGTATCTGGAACATCGGTGGTGTTCAGAAGGCTTCCTCATTCAAGAACAACGACTGGGATGCTGGTCAGACTACAGGTCAGATCGACTCTCTCTCTATCACAGGCACATTTGATCCTGTTTCCATCGAAGTAGGTAAGTTCAAGGCTGCATACACTGCAGAATACTCCACTTCTAGCTCCAAGATTAACACAATCGAGCGTTCCTTCATCACAAACCAGCTTACAGCAGACAAGCTCTACGGTGTTTCTATTAAGAACAGCGACAAGAAGGCTAAGTTCGGCTGGCAGCTCGGTGCATGGGCAAACAGCGCTCGTGATAATCACTGGGCAAACCCAGATCTCAATGACGATTCCTCCTACATGGTCGGTGCTAAGCTCAGCATGGCTACAGGTGAAATGGGTCGCCTCACACTCGGTTACATGCACAGCTTTGCTGAACTCGACGCAAGCGGTGATGTTGCAACAGGTACAGATGTTGACTACAATGGTCCAGGTGCTAAGGACGTAGTCACACTCAGCTGGCAGGGTAAGTACGACAAGATGACCTTCCTTGCTGACGCTATGGCTGGCTTCAATGTCATCGGTGCAGACGCAGGTGCTGAGAACGTATTCGGTCTCGTTATCCTTCCTACCTATCGCATCAGCCCTCACTTTGAAGCAGTATTCCGCTACCAGCTCTCCGCAGGCTCTAACGCTGCTAAGACCTACAAGCGCTACTACGACTACAACTCCACATACGAAACATACGCTGACCTCATTCAGGGCTTCTACTTCGGTATGAACTACTACGTCGATCCGAAGAATGTAGATCACATGCGTGTGATGGTAGGTGCTGAGTACATTAACTCCCACGGAACAGACAGCGCAGGTGAGAAGGCCTACACAGGCTGGGCATTCACCACCGCATTCCGCGTCAATTTCTAATCCATTGGATCTATCTATAGGATTAAAACAAAAACAACAACCAATAACATAATACTATGTTCAAGAAAATGCTCGTAGCCCTGGTAGCAGTAGCTGCCTCCGCTCAAGCCGATGTCAACATCACAGGCGCAGGCGCCTCCTTCCCTAACCCAGTATACCAGAAGTGGACATTTGACTACTCTGCAGAATCTGGCAGCAAGGTCACCTACCAGAGCCAAGGCTCCGGTGCTGGCATACGCCAGATCAAGGAAGGTACTGTAGACTTCGCAGGTTCTGACAATCCTCTTTCAGCTAAGGAGCAGGAAGAAGCAGCCCTCATTCAGTTCCCTATGCTCACAGGTGGTGTCGTTATCATCGTGAACGTTCCAGGCGTGAAGGACGGTCAGCTCAAGCTCAGCAAGCAGGTACTCGCTGACATCTACCTTGGCAAGATCACCAAGTGGAATGATAAGGCTATCACCAGCATCAACCCTGGTCTCCGTCTTCCTCCTATCAAGATTACTGTAGCACGTCGTTCCGACTCCAGCGGTACATCTTTCATCTTCACAAACTACCTCTCCAAGATCTCCCCAGAGTGGAAGGAAAAGGTAGGTCAGGGTCCTAGCGTCGCATGGCCAGTAGGTCTCGGCGGTCAGAAGAACCCCGGTGTTTGCAACATCGTTGCACAGAACAAGGGTGCTATCGGTTACACCGAGTTCACCTATGCCGTAGAAGGTAACATCGCTTGCGCACAGCTCGAAAATGCAGATGGTGTCTATCTCGCTCCTACCCCTGAAAGCTTCTCCGCATCCGCAGCATCCGCTGACTGGAGCAAGGCTGAAGGCTTCGTCATGGAACTCACCAACATCCCTGGTGCTAAGTCCTGGCCTATCACAGGTGTGACCTACGTCCTCATCCGCAAGGATACACCAGCTGAAAAGCGCGCTGCTATGAAGAAGTACTTCATGTGGTGCTTTGACAAGGGTGCTGACACAGCGAACAAGCTTCACTATGTCCCCCTTCCAAAGAACGTAGTAGAGCAGATCGAACCTAAGATCTAATCTCACTCGTACAAGAAACCTCACGGAGGGCTTGGCTAGTCCAAGCCCTCTCTTTTAAAGCTCCCCCTAGCTTACCATTACCCTGTTTCACTCGGTAATACCGTTTTAATACTATGCAAAGTACTGATAAAATCTTTAAAGCCGTCTGCATGTCCTGTGCCTCCATTGTGGGCATACTTGTGCTCGGCATCTTCATTCAGCTCAGCGTACAATCCGCTGATGCGTGGAGTACCTTCGGGCTCGACTTCCTCTGGTCGAGCGAATGGGATCCCGCGAAGGATGTTTATGGCGCGTGGCCTAATATAGTAGGTACGCTGATGTGCACGGCCATCGCTCTGCTTATCGCCATTCCGTTAGCCTTCGTTTCTGCACTCTTCATTACAGAGACCCCCGATTGGCTCTCTCGACCTCTGTCTCAGGGCGTTGATTTGCTCGCCGCTATTCCTTCCGTTATTTACGGTATATGGGGCTTGTTCATCGTTGTGCCTTTCATGTCTGAGACTGTACAACCATGGCTAGCTAGCCTCTTCCAGATCGATCTCGTCTGGGATGGTGAAGTCATTCTCGGTGTCATGCAGGCAGATCCCGAGCAGGGATGGATGCCTATGTGGGTGAAGGAATCTGCCGTCTGGCTCT
>CAYJLR010000100.1:0-7624 GCA_964370895.1 uncultured Akkermansia sp.
TAATATCAAGAAGAAGAACGAGCGCCAGCGTAGGAGAAATACGTCGCGCCAGTAAACGCCAAAGCGAATTGCGAGAACTCACCCTTGACTTTTAGCGGGAATCACGTATACTCTCGCCTTATGGAAAAGCCTAGTACCAATATTGATCTCTCGGCGCTCGACACGGCAGCTATGCGCAGCCGTCTTTCCGAGCTCGGGAGCTATCTTTGACCTCTCCAGTCTTGAACAAAAAGTAGCAGAACTCGACGAGCGCATGTCCGCTCCTGACTTCTGGGATAATCCGAACACAGCCCGCGCGCTCATGAATGAGGTGAACCCTCTGAAGCGCCGCCTCGAGGAGTTCCGTCGCTTGGAGAACTCTATCGATGATGTGGAAGTAGCCATCGAGATGGCAGCGGAGGATAATGATCTGGATATGGCGGCTGAGGCGAAGTCTGAGTACGATGCTTGGGCGGCGAAGCTGCGTAGCTTCGAACTGCTCACTCTGCTGAACGGAGCTCATGATAATGCTGGCTGCTACATCACGATACATGCGGGTGCAGGTGGCACAGAGGCCTGTGACTGGGCGAGCATGCTCATGCGTATGTACATGCGCTACTGCGAGCGTCAGGGATTCACGACAGAAATCATGGAAAGCACCGATGGTGATGAAGCGGGTATTCGCTCCGTCACGATCAAGATAGACGGAGAGTACGCCTTTGGCTACCTGAAGAACGAGCGCGGCATTCATCGCCTCGTGCGCATGAGCCCCTTCGACTCCGCAGGGAAGCGTCACACGTCCTTCTGCTCCTTGGATGCTACTCCTGACATCTCCGATGATGTCGATATCGAGGTCACGGATGCCGATGTGAAGATGGACACCTACCGCGCTGGTGGTAAGGGTGGTCAGAATGTGAACAAGGTGGAAACTGCCGTACGACTCACGCACATCCCTACTGGGCTTATTGTCGCCTGCCAGACCCAGCGTTCTCAGCTGAGAAATCGCGAAGAAGCGATGCGCATGCTCAAGGCGAAGCTCATCCAGCTGGAAGAAGACCGCAAGCGCGCGGAAGCTGACCGCCAGTACTCCGAAAAGGGTGAGATCGGCTGGGGTAACCAGATTCGCTCCTATGTATTCCAGCCTTACCAGATGGTGAAGGATCTGCGCACAGGTGTAGAATCGGGGAATATACACGATGTCATGGATGGAAACATCGATGCCTACATCGAGGGCATGCTGCGCCACGGTGCTCAAGCTTAAACTCTACATACATTATATCTCCGTATGCTGGAAATAGATGTCCTCTCCCTCTTCCCTGAAATCGTCTCTCAGCCTCTCAGCCAGAGCATCATGGGTCGTGCCTCCGATGAGGGCATCATCCAGATACGCTCACATCAGCTGCGCGACTGGACGCAGGACAAGCATCGCCGTACCGATGACTACCTCTGCGGAGGTGGTCAGGGTATGCTGCTGAAGTGCGAGCCTATCTTTGCCGCGATAGAGGAGCTGCGCCGTGAGCACACGCGCGTCATCCTCATGACCCCACAGGGGCGACCACTGAAGCAGGAGATCGTCGAGGAGCTCGCCGCGCCCTGCGTCGCAGGTGAGGATGCTCACTTCATCATCCTCTGCGGACATTATGAAGGGGTGGATCAGCGTGTCGTCGACAGCCTCGTCGATGAGGAGATCTCCATAGGCGATTATATCTTGACTAATGGGGCTATTGCCGCGGTCATCCTCATTGATGCCGTCGCGAGACTCCTCCCCGGCGCTCTCGGTGATGCGCGCAGCAGCGAGGAAGAATCCTTCGCACAGGGGCTGCTAGAAGCTCCAGCTTACACGAAGCCAAACACCTTCCGCGACATGCCAGTCCCAGCGGTATTCCTGTCGGGGAACCATCAGGCCATCGCCCAGTGGAAGCTAGAGATGGCTCTCCAGCGCACGCAGGAGAACAGACCCGACCTGTACAAGGCATGGGTGGAGACGCATCCAGAATATTTTAGCAAGAAGGCTATTGCAAAGCGCGAACGTGCGAAGAAGCGCATCACGGGCTACCCCGAGCGCGGGGGTGAGTAAGGCTGATGAGTGAAGCCACCTCCAGAAGCGAAACGCAGGCGAAGCAGCAGCTCTTTCTGCATGCGGATGGTAGTGTGCAGCTCTATACTCAGGAGAAGCAGCCGCGCCGAGAGAGGGCTTTCGCACGCTCGGCTGGTGCCGGCATGCTGGATCTCGTCGTGCATGGTGTCGATCAGACACGCGATGCCGCTATTTTACTAAACTTACATGAGCTCGCGAAGGAGGCTCTCCAGCGCGCTCTACGACAACTAAGGCAAGGAAAGGACGAGACTAGTCTCACGCCCGATGCGATGCAGACCGCTCAGATGCTCGCAGCCATGCCTCCCTGCGAGGGGGCTAGTTTATCTGTTTCACTCTTGCAAGCTTGGTTTACTTCCTTAGAAAAGTCTTGGCTAGACGCAGCCGCAAGCGCAGGAAAGTCTCCCGAAGCCTACCTCTCTCAGCTAGGTGAAGGATGGTCTCAGCTCGGTCGTCTCTGCCTCCACCTCGCGGAGAATGCTGGCGAGCAGGGGGAGGAAAAGCCCTTTGCCTTCCTCGCGACCTTTGTCCACCGCGTCGGTACAGATGATAAGCCTCGTCATATGCCTCTCGGGCTTGCTCTGCGGCATTATGCCGACGACAAGGATGCGCTACTCGCGCTGATACGCCCTCTCCAGCTAGCGGCACAGACTATAGCAGCAGAGGGTGGATCGGAGGGAGCCTTCATTCATGAACTGGTGCGCAGTCAGCAGATTTACCAGCCCTGTGCCTGGTCAGCTCGTGAGTGTCATACCTTCCTTCTCTGCTTACCAGCACTGCAGAAGGCTGGCATAGAGACACGTGTGGTGAATCTCTGGAAGACGCAGCCGCGACGCGTGGAGCTGGAGGTGAAGCTCAATCTTGATGAGGATAGCTCGCAGAGTAAGTCATCGGGCGGGGGGATTCGCATGCACTCGCTCTTACAGTTTTCCGCCCAGCTCGCACTGGGCATGCAGCAGCTTAATGAGGAGGAGATAGCGGAGCTCATGGCGAGCGAGGAAGGACTCATCCGCTTCCGTGGCGAGTGGATTCTCATGGATGCGGCGAAGTTAAAAAGCCTCTTGGACGGCTGGCGACAGGCTATACGTATGCAGCACGCAGGCATCCCCCTCATGGTGGGGCTACGATACCTGCTCGGTAAGCGCAGCGACGCTCTCGCTTACCTCCCCGACCCCGATCCTCTCGTGCGTGTCGAGGCTGGTGATGGTCTCATGCAGGCCCTGGAGTCACTACAGCAGCAGGATATAGAATTACTCATCCGCCCAGAGATGCGCGCGACTCTGAGACCTTATCAGCTGGAGGGTGTGCAGTTCTTGCTCCATCTTTCGGAGGCGGGGCTAGGCGCCTGCCTCGCAGATGATATGGGACTAGGGAAGAGTATTCAGGTCGTGGCATGGCTCAGTCACCTGATGCGTGCGGGGAATCTTGATCATGGAGCAGCGTTACTCGTCGCTCCAGCATCTCTGCTGGATAACTGGCGTGAGGAATTAAAGAAATTTGCCCCTGAGCTCAGCTGTATCATCCTACACCCCGATCAGCTTTCTACTCAGGAGATGAAACTCCTCCAGCGCAAGCCCGAGGACATGCTCAAGCGCGCGCATGTCGCACTGACAAGCTACGGCATGGCGACGCGTCTCAGTCTCTTAGCCGATTTAAAACTCCCCGCCCTCATCCTCGACGAGGCACAGGCGATCAAGAATGCGCAGTCACAGCGCTCACAGTCTATTCTACGCCTCAGCGCACAGCGTCGCGTCGCACTCAGTGGCACACCTGTGGAGAATTCCTTACAGGACTTGCACAGCCTGTTTGAGTTTCTGAATCCTGGTCTCTTGGGCACGGAGGCGAGCTTCCGCAAGATGCTGCGCGAGATGGGCGCAGACTTCACGCCACTGCGCCGCCTAATCCGCCCCTTCATCCTACGTCGTTTGAAGAGCGATCCAAAGCTGCTTCCTGACCTACCCCCACGTAGTGAAAAACCAGCCTACTGCCGTCTCAGCCCTGAGCAGGCACGCCTATACGCGCGTGAGGTCGAGCAGATGCAGGCTCTGATCCATGAGCCTGATCCGCGTACGCGCCTTGCACTCATCCTCCCCCTTCTCACGCGATTCAAGCAGATCTGCAATCACCCAGCCCAGTACCTTGGTGAGCCGCATTTTGCCATAGAGCGCAGTGGGAAGATGCAGAGGCTCGCAGAGCTGCTACGCCAGCTTGCCGAGCAGGGAGAGCCGGCTCTCATCTTCACCCAGTACCGCAGCATGGTCGAGGCTCTCATGGAGATGGGCAAGGAAATTTACGGTGCCGCTGGGCTCAGCCTCCATGGTGGCACGCCCATCTCAGAGCGCCAGAAGCTCGTACGCCAGTTCCAGAAGCAGGGCGGCCCACCCTTTATGATTCTTTCTCTGAAGGCGGCTGGCACAGGGTTGACGCTGACGCGCGCGCGCCATGTTATTCACTTCGACCGCTGGTGGAATCCAGCCGTTGAGAATCAAGCCAGCGACCGCGCACACCGCCTCGGGCAGAAGCGCGCCGTCGTCGTCCATCCTCTCATCTGCCGTGGCACGATAGAGGAGAACATCCATCGTATGCTCCAAGAGAAGAAAAAAATGGCGGATGATCTCCTACAGGAAGGACTGGAGCATCTCTTACTACATCTCACTCAGGATGAGTTATTAGACCTCTGTCGCCTCCGCCCCGAATGACAGTAGAATTGATTATTTTTCATTGCTGTAGAATCACGCCTTGCAACTTCACGCACACGCGCTATAATAGACAGCGGATGAAGTCCTACGTTCTCGCTCTGCTCCTCAGCTTTTCCCTCCTCGCACCCACCGTGCTAGCGGAGTCAAATGAGGCTACGCAGAATGAGAGCCCAGAACTCACAAAACTAAAAGAAGAGCTCAATCAAGTCAGCCGAGATATCCTCCTGAGCAGTCAGACGCTCTGGCTCTTGCTCAGCAAGATCAATGATAAGAAAAAGGCCGATGCCTCAGCCGCAGCCTTTCGCAAGCTTACAAACGAGCTCATCGAGCTTGACTTAAAGCTCAGTGCCCTCGAAAACCAAGCCCCCGAGGCTCTGCACACAGAACTGAACCGCAATATCATCGAGTCTTATCGCAATATTGATACGGAGTTCGGTAGCCTTTACCGCGTGCGATGCTTTGGTTCGGGTCCTCTGTATCAGGCATTTGAAGAGGCTATAGGGAGTAACTTCTTTGACACAACGATGCTTCCCCCGAATCATCCTGTGCTGCCGAAGCTCGATGAAGCAGAAGAAAAAATCGAGCTAACCCGCTTGAAGAAGCTCATCACCCCTGATACCGCTATCCTCCACCATCTCATGCAGATAGAGGACTCAAAGAGCGCGGGCAAACATTGCCAAGCAATGCTTCCGCATCTGAAAAAGCTCAATACTCTACAGGCAGACAACAAGTACCTCTACCGCGACTTTAAGAACACTGCGAAGAAAGACTTCCGCGAGACGCAGCGCAGTCTCCAAGATCTACTCTGGAGCATGCGTACCGAATACGTGCGCATAGCAGCGATCCCTCTCGACCCCGTAGAGGACTCACACGAGCTTCTTGCCCACACGCTTGATGAGCTCTACTTCAGCCTCGAAGTTACGCACCATTACTGGTTCAGCCTCGTCTTTGACAACTCCTTCATCCTCGACATGGATGAAGCCTTTCGCGAGAGCGAGCTCGAGTTCATCCGCCAGTCTACAAACTGAGCCTACTGCTTTTCTATACTTTAATACAACACACAGACACACTCATGCCCATCTCTGATTATCTCGTCACCATAGGCCTCGAAGTACATTGCCAAATTAAGACCAATACGAAAATGTTCTGCTCCTGCCAAGCAGGCTTCGGATATGAACCGAATGCGAACGTCTGCCCTACCTGCCTCGGCATGCCCGGCGCACTCCCAGTTCTCAATGAGTTCGCCATCGAACGCACCGTCCTCACGGGTCTCATGCTCGACTGCGGGAATCCTGAGATCTCGAAGTGGGATCGTAAGAACTACTTCTATGCCGACATGCCAAAGAACTACCAGACGAGCCAGCTTGACCTCCCACTCTGCCTCGGTGGTCGCGTGCCTCTGTACTCATGGAACTTCCCCAAGAGCGCAAAGGTCCAATCCGATGGTCCTGTCGTGCGCTACGTCACACTCGATCACATCCATCTCGAAGAAGATGCGGCGAAGCTCACCCACTATCCCACATACTCCCTCGTGGACTACAACCGCGGCGGAACTCCTCTCATGGAAATCGTCTCTGCTCCTGACATCACGAGCGCGGATGAATGCTACGCCTACCTGAAGAGTCTCCAGCAGATCCTCATCGCGGGCGGTATCTCCGATGCCGATATGGAAAAGGGGCAGATGCGCTGTGACGTGAACATTTCCCTGCGTCCGAAGGGGCAGGTACAGCTGGGTGAAAAGATAGAGATGAAGAATATCAACTCCGTCTCCGCTGCGCGCCGCTCCATCCTCTTCGAAATCTCACGCCAAGCCGATGAACTCGATCGCGGCATCGCACAGGTACAGTCCACACGCCGCTGGGACGACGAGCGCGGAGAGAGCATCGTCATGCGTACGAAGGAAAACGCCCATGACTACCGCTACCACACCTGCCCTGACCTCATCCCTGTACGTCCTGCGCCCATTCTTGAGCGCGTGAAGGACATGCTTCCCGAGCTTCCTGACGCTCTACAGCAGCGACTCATTTCCCAGTACTCCCTGCCTGAAGCAGAGGCGAATGCCCTACTCATCGACAGCGCAACCTGCCAGTACTTCGAGACTATCGCCCCACTCTGCCCTGCCCCACGCAAGGCTGCAAGCTGGATCATTAACAAGCTCAGCTCCGCGCTGAACGAAAAGTCCTGCCGCATCAGCGACTGCCCCATCACCCCAGCAAAGCTCGCCGAGCTCATCGCCATCATGGAAGAAGGCATCGTCTCTGCGAACCAAGCCATGGAAGTGCAGGAACTGCTCTGGGAGAACCCCGAACTCGCGGCTGAAGCGGCTGCCGCCTCACTCGGCTACAAGAAGACCGACACGGGCGCTCTCGATGGACTCGTCGACGAAGTGATCGCTGCGAATCCAAAGCAGGTAGACGAAATCAAGGGCGGGAACACGAAGCTGCTGAACTTCCTCACAGGGCAAGTCATGAAGGCGAGTAATCCTAAGCCTAATCCGAAGATCGTCACCGAGATCATCACGGCAAAGCTCGGGCTCTAAGTCCAGCCTGAGGGTATACCATGTACCTCCTCTTTGATTGTAATAATTTCTTTGCAAGCTGCGAACAGGTCTTGCGCCCCGACTGGCGCGCAAGACCTCTTCTTGTCTTATCGAACAACGACGGCTGCATCGTCGCTCGTAGTGCTGAGGCGAAGAAAGCGGGCTTCCTTATGGGTGAACCTTACTTCAAATGTAAGGCTCGCATCGAGGAACTGAATGCGATCGTCTGCTCGGGAAACTTCAGTCTCTACGGGGACTTCTCTGACCGCGTCATGGGCATCATCGAAGAGAGCCTGCCACATATGGAGCAGT
>CAYJLR010000101.1:0-7623 GCA_964370895.1 uncultured Akkermansia sp.
TAGCAGCCTAGAAAGGTGAGTAAGCATAGTGTGTAGGTGATGAAGTATTTCATACGGATGGTTCTTCTGTAGAGGTGCTTAGCTTATTATTTTTTAAGAAGAATATCAGATAGACGCGGTATAGCTCTGCGACGACGATGCAGCCTACTACTGTAAAGATCGTTCCGAAGAAATAGTACAGACTGCTCAATGCATCATGCGCTAAGGGGGGACCTGTGACGTAGATATAGGGGAAGCAGATGAGGACGCAGGCATATACCGGAAGTACTCGTGCTATTCCTAAGATGCCCAAAATGACCGCGACTCCCAGCGCGAGGATGATGGGGTAAAATGGATAGGCATAATAGCATATTGTATCGCTCCATGTAAAATAATGATTCAGGGGGTTAGCTTGCTGCTCGGGAAGATTCTCGACATTCTTTCTCATGTAGAGGTAGAGTATTCGTCGTTCCTCATCATAGGCTAAAACTGGGATAGAGGGGATGGAGTGAATGAGCTGGTCTGACTTGTTTTTTCCGTAGAATTGCCACGCGATGGGGCTGCGATAGAAGGTGTAGTCTTCTAATCGCTGGTATACATCCGCGCGTTCGTGTCTCTGCTGTTGACCGTAGCTGAGGGCTTCTCGTATCAGAGCCTTGTCGATGTCATCGGGGGCTGTCTCTTCTAGCTGGAGATTGTGTCTATTCGCATCGACGAGTCGTGGCGCGGCAAAGATGCGCATGACGTGGTCGAAGTCTGTTGTGAGATTCTGTTTGAGTTCTTCTGAAATATCTGCCCCTATATCGGAGTGTATCATCCCCATCCATGTATCGTATTTCCAGTAGTGGGTGTTGGCTTCATCGCGCTGTGTCTCCTGAGCTAAATTGTAGAGCTTGGGGATAGGGGCGAGGCAGAGTAGGGCAACGATGATGCAGAAAATGAGGCGCAGCTGTTTACTGGTGATTTTCATTATGGTATTTTAGATTAATGGAATCTTAAGTCAAGTTCCGTTTAAGACAACGTACTTTACGCTTGTCAAGAGCTGCCTTTGGCTATACACTAGGGGAAAATGAAGCAGCTTGGTAAAATTCAGGAATGGTTAAATAACTCTCAGCCTCGTGAGTTGACAACACGGGAAATTTCTTCCAAAGTAACGGATCTTGCTGGGGTTATTTTTTCTGCATCCCAAAAGTCGCTGACATCAAAGAATCGCCGAATGCGATTCATGCTGAGTGCTATCGCAAAAAGCGAAGCCGTAAAGGGATTTTTCCAGCTGTATCAAGAGGGGCAGAATTCCCCTGACGCGCAGTCGCAAGAGAACTTAAAGCAATATTATGCGCTGCACAGAAAAGAGATTCTCAAGGCTTTCGGCTTCATTGATTCATGGAAGTTGCGTCTCGCGAGCTGCTGCTTCATGGATGAGCTTAAGCTTCTCGAATCACTCCTCGGCGATGGCCTGAGCACATTTGTGATGGATGCTCAGGCTCCCACGATGAAGAAGCAGCAGGAGCTAGTCGGGAAAATAGGAACGAAGCTGTCCGCTCAGTTACTGACAGGAGCGGGATTCGGCGATGAGACCATCTCCCAGTACTGTGACCATATGCTGGCATTCATGAGTACGCTAAGCCCTGCCAGTATTGATCTTGATGTGATGCGCCTGTTACCTCGTGTGGACGTGTATAGTATCAATGAGATGCTGGATCTGTTCCTTCAACGAGTGCGTCCTCTTCTCGCGGCGAATGCTCAGATGGCGCAGCCACACCGTATCATATTCAGCCGTATCGATGAAGATAGGCTTCCTATATTAGCTCGTGCCTGTCGTGAGTTACGCGCAGAAAAAGAATTTAAAAATCTAGATTTTGGTTTAGAGATCGCTGCTTGTCTTGATGCGAGTGTAGATGTCGTCAGTGAGCTGGTGAGCTGGTCATTATTAGCTGAGGGGAGAGCTCTCACGGTACGCCTATGCCCTGGAGAGTCCTTGTCACAGCGTGCATCTCAGCCAGCTTATACTATCCATGGAGCTCGACTCATCACGAATAAGCGTGAGCTCTCGCTACGTCTTCGCGATCTCATGGATCAGATGGTGACTTCCCGCCAATTACACTTAGATCTCGCGTCGCATGATGTGTTCGATATAGCCTATGCTTGCGCATTATGGAAAAAATCTGAGCGCAAAGATATACCGTCCTTTACTCTCTACGCAGGTCTTGGAGATTCTACGGCTTGGAACTTATTGGAATGCGGTGGCGTCGTCTATAGTCATTCTTATCATTATGAGAAATCTGCCAAAGATGAAGGCATAAAGCAGCGCACCATATTACTTGAGAAGGTGTATGAGCCCTCATCTCCTTTCTCATTGTCACCTATCTTGAAAGTAGATGATCAGGCTTGGCTCGATTTCCAGCAGCAGTATCTCTTGAGCTGGAATATGGCTGTGCAGATCCGCGAAGAACAGTCAGCGGCTAGAGCTGATGGCTATCTCCTCCATGTCCAGAATCCGACCTGTCTCCAAAAATTGCAGGTCAGCTGCATACATGAGCATGAGCAGAAGAGAGATTGCTACGAGCTCACTATAGGTAAGAAGAAGCTAGATTCTCAGTTCTCTGTTACATCGCGCGTTCCTTATGACTATAGCAAGATTGATTACCGAGTCAGTAGTCTGAACTACGAGCAAGTGGATGAACTGCTCGCCTATGTCAAGCAGACCATGAACGCGCAGAAATCCCTGTCGCATCGCTTAGCGGTGTGGAAGGCTTTCTCCCTGCTACTCCAAGAAAAGAGAAGTGAACTTATCGCGGTGCTAGTACGCGACGCGGGGTATAGACTCGCTGACGCTGATGCTGAAGTAGCAGCCTCTCTCGCACTGCTAGCTGCTCTTATCGAAGAGATGGGGCAGAATCACTGGGCTGAGGGCATGCGCATGAAGTCTGGCGGTATCGCTGTCGTGAATGCTGGTGTAAAGCGTCCCTTGGTCGATGCAATCGAGGGGATAGCTTCAGCTCATCTGCTAGGTTATACCGTTATTTATAAGGCCGCGAATACGACTTTCCGCTTCGCTGAAGTGCTGATGGGATTACTTGAGTCACTTGAGCAATCAGCTGGGAAGGGCTTTAAGCGATTCAAGAGTTTCTTCCTTGCCCAGTGCATGGATAACCAAATAGCAGAGACTCTCTTCAATCACGCTGATGTGTCAGCCGTATTCTGCTACGCTCCCTTAGATATTCTAGGTAAAGATCGCCCCTACGTACGATCTAGATATCTGCATCAGACGAAGCGTTCGAAGCATGCACTCTATCTGCGTGCTGATGCGCAATGGCGACAGGCGCTTTCGGATATTTATGAGTCCTTTATTCTACGCATGGCGCAGACGAATGTGAGCCCTCGTATACTCATTGTAGATGCAGCACTTTACGAGAATCCTGAATTCCAATCGGCTCTGAAAAACAAGTTTTCATCTCTCTTGCCCTCTGACCTATCCCCTCAGAGCGGTCTGCTCACAGATGCTGAATTGAGTGCGGAACTGAAGCTTCGAGAAGGCGAATCATGGCTCGTAGCTCCACAAGGAGAAGTGCCGAAGAGCCCCGTGTATACTCCTGTCGTTCGTATCGGGCTGCGCGAGGATTCACCACTTCTCCAAGAAGAGGCTAGTCTTGAGTATCCACAGCTTCTTGTGATGTCAGCCGAGTCTGCGGAGCAAGCGATGCGCGTGCAGCGCTGCGTCGCAGGAGATGAGCTCGCTAGCCTCTATTCTTCTAATGCTCGTTTTATAACTGACTGGAAGTTTGAGATGAAGCTTGCACGCCTCTTTGTTAACACCATTCCTCGTCTCGGTTTTGTTGAATCCTTCAACCAATCGGGTGAGCATCTCTATCTGGATCATCAGTACATGGGTGATTACCTCCCAGCTCTTGCGCGCTGGGAGTCGACGGGAGCTCCTTCTAGTAAGGGAAAAATGGGGCAAGTGACATTCAAGCCATGGGAAATGAGCGGTTTGAAACTATCTAATACTGCAAAGATGCACCTACATACGCTCTGCGACTCCATAGCTTACTGGTGGAATACGGTGTATGGGGCGGTGACTGAGTTCCCCTGCCATGATGGTGCTAGCATGTATAGACGCTATTACTACACGACGCTTCTCCTTCGCGTCCCATCTTCGCTTAGCGAGTCAGACGCAGCATTTCTTATAGCTGCGGCCTTGACGACAGAGCAGAAGCTGGAGATCAGCCTCGAGAAGTCGCGTCCTTGGGTAGAGAAATGCTTCCGAGATCGTGGCGTGAAAGTAAGGGTAGAAGATAATTTTAAGTTGCAATCACGCTTTAAAAATCTGGGTGGTTCTGACTTCTTGATCCGCTTCCCTGATGCAGATGCAGAGACACGTGAACTGGCAGAAAAATGGCTCATCACTCTACGTGATGAACCAGTCCTCGCTCATGCTCGCATGGAGCTGATGCGCCTATGTCGCGTGCAGTGGGTGATGCAGCGCGCTAAGGGGGTATAATAATTCTTACTGTATCTTAAGTGCCCACTTGAGGTACTTAAGTGATTCACCCCATATTTTAGAAGGAGTACTCCCGAGTACGACGACGATGACGGATTCACCATTCAGCGTCCCGCTGGAGATGAGGCAGCGTCCTGCTGCATTTGTGTAGCCCGTTTTCATGCCGTTTACCCAGTAGTGCTTAGGGAGTAGCTTGTTTGTGTTGCGCACGCGTTTTGTCTTACCATTTGCAAGTAAGAACTGATACTCCGCCACGTCGGTGACACGGCGAATGAAGGGGTTGTTGTACGCCCAGCATGCGGCCAAGGCCATGTCATAAGCTGTAGAATACTGCGCCCCAGGGAGTCCGTGAGGATTCGCAAAATGTGTATTCTTCATGCCCATGCGTGCTGCGCGATCGTTCATCCTGTTAACGAAAGCGCTAACGCTGCCGTCTGTGTCACGCGCAAGGGCGACTGCGACATCATTATAACTCGCTGTCAGTAGCGCGCGGAGAAGATCTCCACGTGAGTAGCTATCGCCTGCCTTGAGGTCCATTCGGATGCGAGGTGTCTTTAAATCAGAACTCGTGATGGTGACCATGCGGTGGAGATTACCGGTATCAAGGACGCAGAGCGCGGTGACGATTTTTTGCGTGCTAGCTACCTGACGACGCTCGTGTGCACGGTAGCCGTAGAGGAGCTTTCCGGTCTTTGGGTCGATGACAGCTATGGCTGCGGCTTCAGGCTTGGGCGCAGCTGTACTGGGAGGGACGAGGGGGATGTTGTAGCTGAGTGGCGTGGCTTGCTTTTTTGAGGTAGGAACAAGTTTAGATTGACGCTGTTGTCCCGTGGAGCATGCCGTTCCCAAGATAACAAAAAGGGAAGCGAATGAAAGAATGAAGGGTTTCATAGTGATGAGGGATAATTTATTTCTTGATTGAAAACTGAGCACCAGCAAGTGCAATGATGTGACCTGAAATTTGTAGACGCATGAGCTGCGGCGTGAGCTCGTGGGCTCCCATGCCTGTCGCTGAGCAGAGCTGATCTAGATTGCTATTCCCTGCGGCTATAGCTTCATAGATAGCACGACTGCAGGGCTCGAGTTCACTAGACTTTGAGACTGGCCTCTTCTCTGTGGCTATCTTTGCTTGTAAGTCATGCTGGAATATCTCTTGTTGTTGGTGGCTGTTCAGCCATCCCATGTCAGAGAGCAAGTGCTGGGAATGGGCGCAGAGTATAGCGCCATCTCGTATGAGATCATGACTACCTCTGGAGTAAGTGCCGTAGATCGAGCCAGGGACAGCGAAAACATCCCGACCATACTCATCTGCTGCGAGGCGAGCCGTGTGCAGAGCCCCGCTTCGTTCGGGAGCTTCGACGACTACAGTTGCTTGACTCCATGCCGCGACGATGCGATTGCGCTGTGGGAAACTCGTATGGCTGGGGCGCATATAAATAGGGTACTCGCTGACGACGCTGCCACCCGATTCAAGCATTCTGATTGCAAGATCGATGTTCTTCTCAGGGAAGAAGCAGCCATGCCCTGAGCCGAGCACGCCAATCGTATGTCCACCAGCATCTAGAGCTCCTCGGTGTGCTGCGGCATCGATGCCTAGTGCCAGTCCAGAGATGACACTACAGCCTGCGTCAGCGAGCTCGCGGGCGAGTTGCTGCGCAGCTTGCATGCCGTAGGCTGAGCAGTTGCGTGATCCTACGATGGAGACAGCGCGGTCAAGTTTTTTACCTATCCATGCGCCTTTTACATAAAGTATGATAGGCGCGTCCTGCATGTGTCGCAGGTTAGGAGGGTATTCCTCATCCAGAAAACTGATGATGCGCACGCCATGGCGTTCTGCGGCTTCGAGTTCTTGGGATAGGTTAGTGCAGCTCTGCCACTGAGTGATAGAGCTGGCTATTTTCCTTCCAATGCGTGGAACACATTCCAGCATGGAAACAGGTGCCTCTAGCGCTAACTCAGCCGAACCGAAGTAATCAAGTAAGGCTCGTGTCCTCATTGATCCTATGCCAGGAATGAGGTTTAGCACTAAGAGTGCCTCCTGTGGTGTGAGACTCATGAAGGTTGCACGATGAAATCGAGCCCAAGATCAAGCGAAGGAACTGAATGAGTGAGACAGCCAAAGCTCATGAAGTCCACTCCTGTCTCTGCAGCAGCAGCAGCTGTATCGTAGCTGAGTCCTCCCGATGCTTCGAAATAGGGCTTTTCATTATCTCCACGCATGTGGACGGCTTCACGCATCTCGTCATTCGTCATGTTATCAAGAAGGATATAGTCTACACCACGTAGAGTTAAGAACTCAGCCACCTGCTCGAGTGTGTCGGCTTCTAGTTCGACTTCTACTGTTGGTCTATCAGCCTTGAGGCGATCAATGCCGTCTTGCATCTGCTGAAGACTGTTCGCAGTCATGAGGTGATTGTCCTTGACCATGGCGCGATCGTAGAGACCGAGGCGATGATTGCTACCACCACCGTGACGCACGGCAGCCTTTTCAAGTAGACGATAACCTGGGGTAGTCTTACGTGTGTCCAGAAGCTGACATTTAGTGTGCGCGATGCGTTGCATATAGTGAGCCGTCATGGAGGCTACACCAGAAAGACGCTGGATGAAGTTCAGAGCTGTACGCTCTGCTCCTAGTATAGAACGAGCCGCACCCTCGATGCGCATGACTACGTCTCCAGCGGCTACGGGGGAGCCATTAGGTTTTTCTACCGTGATGGTGAGCTCAGCATCGACAGCCTTGAAAACAGCTTCAGCAACATCTACACCAGAGACCACACCTGCGCTACGCGAGCGCATGAGCGCGCAGGCATTAAGAGATCCATCTACAAAGTAAAGTGAAGTTACATCACCTGTTCCAAAGTCCTCCGCAAGGGCGAGTGATACTAATTCATCGACATTATAAGAGACATTCATTTCGCTCATGCGAGAGAATATAGAGAAGATTAGTAGCTTTGTAAAGTAGAAACTCCGATTTGAGAAAAAGTGGATTCTGATTATTTTACTCAATATTATTCTTTTATGAGGCGTCTGTGTTATATCTGAGAAAAAAATAAAAAAATATGCAAAACATGCTTGACCCTACACCGAGTTTTATGTATACTCTGCCCACCCCCACTACGGGAGCAACTGAACGAGCGAGAGTC
>CAYJLR010000102.1:0-7606 GCA_964370895.1 uncultured Akkermansia sp.
TCGACTGGCTCGACTGGCTCGACTGGAGGAAGAGGGACTTCAGGACTAGGCTCTTGGGCTTGGTTCTTTTCTATTTTTCCGTCGCTTTCGAGGTCGCCGTCTTGATAATCTTGTTCGAAGACGGTACGATCACCTTCCTCCTCACCCTCTATGTCAGGTGCGTCTTCACCCTCTTCCTTATCAGGCTGTGAGCTATCACCGCTGACAGTGGTGTCTCGCTGAGCGATGTAATCAGGCTCATCTGGGAGTTTTTCCTCTTGATCGGAGCTCGTCTTGACAAAGCCTTCAGGATCTTTTTTCTCCTCATCTTGAGGCTCTTCTTCTTTCTCTTCCTCAGGTCTTTCTGGGGCTACAGATTCCTTGCTTTTATCTATTTTACTGACTTTGAGTAAGATGTCGCGGCTTTTCTCAGCATGGTTAGCATGCTCAGTCGTGCCGAACTCTATCTGACTTGCCCAGTAAAGCAGGGCGATAATAGCGATAATATGCAAGAGGACAGAGAGGAGTATACTCCTTATCATGGGGCTATATGATTTCTGTCCTTGCTGCTGCACAACTCTATGAAACACTATTTTCTACTGAATTGCAAGTCTTGTGCGCGACAGTCCAATATTGTCATACTTAAGTCAGCAAAAAATCCTATAAAAAGAGCACAAAAATGAGGGACGAAGGTGAAACCTCCGTCCCGCAGATTGTATTATTCTATGAAGCTATGAAGATAGGCTTAGAAATTTACCTTCTCACCGTAGTAGCAGCACATGAAGATCTGCTCCATGTCTTCGAGGGTGAGGACGCGTGGGTTGAAGCTCGTGCATGGGTCAGCCATGGCATGTTCTGCCATTTCCTTGACCTGAGATTTCCAGCTTTCTTCGGATACACCGCAAGCTTGGATAGAGCCGACGATGTTCACGCTGGAGCGTAGTTCTTCTACTGCCTGCGCTAGTTCTTCAGCGTTTGCCTTATCGATGCACTTTGCAAGTGGGGTGTACTTCTCTGTGCTCTTGCTGTTGTAGCGAATCACGTTTGGAAGAACGATAGCGTTCGCGCAGCCATGAGCGATGCCGAAGCGTCCGCCGATCTGGTGTGCGAGTGAGTGAGCGATACCGAGCCATACGTTTGTGAAGGCGTAGCCACCCATGCAGGATGCGTCGTGCATGTTCTGTCGAGCTGCACCATTTTCTGGCTCATTGTAAGCTGTGCTAAGGTTAGCGAAGATCATTTCTGTACCACCCTTAGCGAGTACGTCAGCGTAATTGTCATCGATGTTAGAAACATAAGCTTCGATGCAGTGAGTGAGGGCATCCATGCCTGTATTAGCAGTCACGTCAGCTGGCATGCTCTTGCAGAGTTCACCGTCAACGATGGCGAGATCAGGAAGAAGCTCGTGAGAAACGATAGGGTACTTCACACCCTTTTCCTTGTCCGTGATAACGGCGAGAGCTGTGATTTCTGTGCCTGTGCCGCTGGTGGATGGGATGGCGACGAAGCGAGCCTTCTCGCGGAGGGCAGGGATACCGCAGATCTGCTTCATCTGCTCGAAGCTTAATTCTGGGTGCTCGTAGATAGCCCACATGGCCTTAGCTGCATCAATAGCGGAGCAACCGCCCAAACCGATGATCCAGTCTGGCTGGAAGGCGATGAATGCCTCAGCACCGCGACGGACGGTATCGATGGATGGGTCTGCTTCGACGCCTTCAAAGAGCGCGTGCTCCATGCCGATTTCCTCAAGGATGCTCTGCACCTTTGCGAGGGAGCCATTTTCTTTGACAGACTTACCACCGATGACGATGATTGCCTTCTTGCCAGAGATGTTTTTAAGTTCTTCGATTGAACCTAAGCCATGATAGAGATCTTGTGTTTGATATAGTTTAGCCATGTCGTCACTATAGCAGCTGCTAGCGAGAAATCATAGCTATTACGCTTGTTAATTTGCGCCTAAAAGTTGTTATTTTAGGGTGTTTATTTTGTTAGCTTTAGCTTGCTTGCGTATTGCTTGTTAGCGGTGTGTTCTCTTGTCGCAGCTTCTCTTTCAGCTGCGTAGGAGAGCATCCAAACTTGCTAATGATGAATTTATTCAGCGCAGATTGTGAATCAAAGCCGAGATCATAGGCAAGTTCCTTCAGCATGACTTCTTCAAAAATGAGGCGTTTCTTGATTTCGAAGCTTAATTTCTCATGGATGAGTTCCAGAGCTCCAGCTTGGGCGTATTTTTTACAGAGGTGATTGAGCTTTTTCGCTGTGATAGCCATTCTCTTGCAGTAGCATTCGACCTTTCTATCCTCTTTATAGTGCTCCTCGATGAGCGTTCTGAATGTGATATAATCATCGAGATCTTGATTCTGCTTCCCTGCAAAATCATGCGGTGATGCAGAGTCGATGATTTTCAGAATAATGATCTTTGTGAAGAACTTCAGCTCAATCTGACGTATATTATTCAGCGGGCGTTCTAGTTTCTTAATATGCTCGAGTATATCCTCTATCTCAGTGAATAGATTGGGCTTGTCATGATAGGCGACATGATTCACTTTCTGGTGTAGATCCACATTGTAGGCCTTGAGCTCATTTGCGAGGATGGCTGCGCAGAAGATGCTCTCATCGAACATGATGATATCACCCGCCGCATCCTCCTCCAGCTGCAAGCTGCATATCTGGCGAGGGAAGATGAAGGCGATGAAGGGTGCTTGCACTTCATACTTATTCAGCCCGATAAAGTAAGTGCCCTTACCTTCGCGCACTGTGACAATCTTAAAATATCCATTCGTATGCAACTGAGCCAGCGACTGACGCATCGTCTCATCAAGCGGCTGCATAGCAAAGCTAGGGTAACTAGCGTCGGTCCTCTCCTGACCTAACTGATAATGGGGGATTTCCATGGCTGTGTATCGAGTGGGTGCCTTATAACTGCTCAGGGCTGAGGCGGATGACTTGAACGCGGTCGCTGGTGGCGCTGACAGGGAGTCGCTTTCCTGATTCAAGAAGGAGCTCGTAGTTCTGCTCTGAGTTCTTCGGGAGGCGGAATCGTACCATTTCTCGTACGTCGTCGCTGGGCTTCGGTAAGTGACCTTCGCCTAGGATCTTGTTTGTGGACTTTTCGACGAGAGCGATGCTGCTGGGATTCTCATGGCGGGGCTGGAGATCTACCATGAGTAGTTGAGTGTTCGCGTGCTCAGGCTTCGCGGTGGCTTGATACCAAGCATCGGCGAGCTCGTGGTAACGCGCACTCACGTCATCAGCTCCGAGTGTCTTATTATCCTGATCCCATGCGAGGATAAAGTAATCGTCATCACCTGTGGCTGGTTTCCCATTCACAGCGAGAACTCGCTGATGAAATTCGCTGGAATCTAGCATGCCCGCAGCTTCTAGTACCCATTCTGTATCGAAGTCACTCTGCCCAAACTCAAGCATACGCCACTCACCATCCACCCAGACTTCTGTCCAGTTATGATTACCACGCACATGATTCCATGTGGAGACACCCACGATGCGAGCTGGTACACCGAGCGCGCGCATGGTGCTCACGAGTATGATACTGAGGCCAGAGCACGAGGCTTTTTTCTCCGCGAGACACTCGCTTGCGTTCATGCAGGCCTTGCGGCGTTCGATGGTGTAGTACACTCCTGTGACCTTGTTCATCAGAGGGGCGACAGTGAGGGCTACATCCTTCGCTGTCTTGCAGTTCTTGATATGAGGGAGGAAGAGTTGCTGTAGCTGCGCACGCGCATCACAGGGTATCTCATCGATGACTTGCGTGGGGGTTAGGTACTGATCGCGAATATCCTGTGGGAGATTCTGAGTCCAGGGGAAATCGGTCCGAACGGTAGTAACTTCAGCAGAGCAGGGGAGTATCATAGCAGGAATAGAGAGGAGTGTGGTGAGTTTCATTGTTTAAATGTTGTTTAGTGCATGGAGTGCATTGCGGACTTTTTCTGATGAGCTAATATAGATGGCAAACTCATCTATATCAACTGTACCTCCCATGGGGACGCCTTCTTTGCGGTATTGCATCTGGGAGGGGAGGGTATCTTTTGCAGAGAAATGGTACTCATGCGCCTGTGTAGCCTGGCAGATTTCAGCGATATTATGCTCATTAACTCCGCAGCCTGCCATGATGCTGATGCGCCCATTAGCTTGCTTCACTAACTGTGCTAGGACTTCTTTACCCGCTAGTGCTGTCGCTGCTTGACCAGAGCTAAGAATACGATCGAAGCCTAATTCTATGATTGTCTCAAGAGCATCAAAAGGATCTCGGCAGACATCAAAGGCGCGATGAAAGGTGACTGATAAGCCCTCGCAGTGACTCAAGAGCCTTTTACATAGGGGAATATCGACCTCGCCCTGAGGGGTTAATACTCCGAAGACGACTCCGTGGACACCTAGCTTCTGACAGAGGCAGATGTCTTCTATCATGCTGGCTATTTCGAGCTCGCTGTAGTGGAAGTCACCAGAGCGAGGGCGTATGATGACATTGAGATCTATACTCAGATTCTTTTGCGCAGTGGCTATTTCACCGTAGGACGGAGTCAAGCCTCCCTCAGGTAGGGCAGAGCATAGTTCGACGCGCTTTGCGCCGCCTTCTTGTGCTGCGAGCGCGCTGTAAGCAGAGTTCGCGCAGACTTCAATAAGAAAAGGAGAATTCATGATGGAGAGAATATTTATACTTCCATCATACACCTTAAGCGCTCTCAAATCAAGCTGGATTTCTGTGTCCGCCTCTAACTCGAGTGCGCGCTTTTCAACTCATCGAGTAATGCGACGAGATCAGGGAAGCTCCACGCGGCACGGCTCAGATCGCTATGACAGGTCATACGGTTCGCGATAGCTGCGCAGGGGATGCCTGCATTCTGCGCGGCGCGTGTGCCATTTTCTGAGTCTTCGATGATGAGGCATTCCTCTGCTGCTAAGCCTAGGGCTTCTTGAGCCGCGTGGAAGAGAGCTGGATTAGGCTTGACGGGATAACCATCAGTGCGGGTGAATACTGCCTTAAATCTGTCGGTGATACCGAGCTTTTCAAGCCATCCTGCGACCCACCGACGTGACGAGGAGGATGCTACCGTTAGCTCTATTCCCTGCTCAGCACACCAGTCGAAGAGCTCTAGAGCACCAGCCATGAGACCGCTCTGCTGTAGCTCGGCTTCGATTTCTGCCTGTCTCGCGTCAGTCTCTGTATCCCAGTCGTACGCTTTTCCTGTGAGTGATTCTAGATGCTTCGCAGGATCCCAGTGGGTGTAGCCTGCACCGAGGCAAGGGGCGTAGGTCTCTATGCTAATTTCTTGTCCTTCGCGCGCGAAGAGTCTTACCCATGATTGATAAATAGCCCATTCTGTATCGACGAGGACGCCATCGAAGTCGAAGATGATGCCGCGGATCTGCTTAAGATTTGCTTGTGTCATGCGAGGAGGAGGTGGTGGTGGAGGAGGGTTGCTTGCGAATAGAAAGTAACCATTCTTTGAAACTGCGATGAGCGAGATTCTTACGGAAGAGCCAGCAGGTGATGAAAATGTAGATGATATTAGGAATCCACGCACTGAGCCATGCCTGAATGATACGTGACTCACCCAGTGTCGGGAAAACGCGGTAGAAGAAAAGCATGAGCGCAGCGAGGATGATGGCAATACCTATCCCCTTCATTGCACCGCGTCTCTGGAAGGTCACAGCACTTGGGATAGCTAGGAAAAGAAGGACTATGCAGGTGAAGATACGCGCGATTCGCACGTGCCATTCTGTGCGCTTACGGGCGCGTTCCTCCTTCGTGCCAGCACCTGAGGAGATGAGATCATAGAGGGCTGATGTGCTCAGTGAGTCATTCCCCCTGTTCTGACTAGGACTGAGGATCTGGTAAGGCTTCTCTTCAAAATCTAGTGACAGTATGGGGTAGAACTCATCATCTTCGGGACGAGTGCTATCGCTGTTCATCACCTTGCGGATGTAGACATTGCTAAAGTTCCAGCGTGATGTCGGCTTGTCCCACTGAGCGCTCTCAGCGCGGAGCTGGTGGAGTACGCGGCCAGCGATCTTCGGGTCGAACTGCTTGATCTCCACGCCCACCATAGGGTCGCCAGGGCTCTCAATAGTCGCTGGCTTATTGATGTACCAGATGCGAGAGCTACGCTCGTGCTTGTAGATTAAAGATGCTGCACTACCGTCTGCGCGTATATCTCTCTTTAAGACGAGGTCGCGGTAGAGTGAGCCACTAGGAGCCCAGTGAAAACCAAATATACCGTAGACGAGTGCCACAAGTGAGCCAAAGATGAAGATAGGCATGCACACGCGCAAGAGCGATCGCCCCGACTGAAGCATCCCTGTCAATTCGCAGAAGCCTGACAGACGGCTGAGTGTCCATAACGCACCCATGAGCAGCGTATACGGAAGGATCTGATAGAGGAACATTGGCATCTGCGTCGCATAGAAAATCAGCGACTGACGCAGAGGATCATCAAAGCGACTGCTAAAACGCTCCATATTATCCGTACTATCAGCGATGACGTAAATGACGATAAGGATGAGTGTGCAGAGGAGAAAGTGAATGATGAACTGCCGCGTCATGTAGCGGTCCATCGTGCCGAGAAACCTATAGATAATAGATCCTAGCAAGGGTATGAAGCAGAGCACCAGCAGGAGGATAGGGCGTAGCTTCTGCTCGATAGGGTAGCTCTCAGGCATGCCTGGGAGTTCCCACTTCATCTGCTCTAGCTCATAAGGAACGAGAAAATAAGCGGCTATCCCACCGAGAATAAGAAAGAATAGGTTCGGTAGAGAGCCTCGGATCATAGAACTGATGCTATTCATCATGGTGCGCTTACATCCCCTTATTAGACGCCACGACCCAGGCGCTCGGCAAGGTATTCTGGTAAGCCTACAGCGCGAACTGCTTCTTGTGCACCAGCGATATCATAGGCGACGCGGCGGAAAGTGATGATGTTCTGATCAGTGTCGTAAATGACGTAGCAAGAGCGAGGGTCTCCATCGCGAGGCTGCCCGACAGAGCCAGCATTGATAAAGTACTTTATCCCTTGGACAGGTGAGAAGCTAGCTTCTCCGACTTCATTCAGTGAGCTGAGGGTCTCAGTATCATCATGAGCCGTCTGACCATCGTAGTAGAAAATCTTTGGCACATGAGTATGGCCATGGAAGCATACAGGGGAGAACTGCTTGCTAAAGTTCGAAGACGCATCACTTGCATTGAGAATGTAGTTCCACTTCTGAGGCTGATCTGAAGTAGCGTGAACTAGCGAGAAAGCGGAGCGCACGAAGCTCTTGAATGGCAGTCTGGCTAACCACGTGAGCTGCTCCTCATTCAGACGTGAGCGAGTCCACTGCATGGCTTGCATCGCCATGGGGTTCATATTGAGGTATGATTCGCGTACCACTTCTTCATCGTGATTTCCCTTGACAACTGGGCAGTTCAGACTACGGATATAGTCGAGACATTCAGCGGGATAAGCGTTATAACCTACGATGTCGCCGAGACAGGCTACATCAGTGCATAGCTGCTGTTGTACATCCTCAATGACTGCCGAGAGGGCATGCATATTAGCATGGATGTCACTAATAATTGCGGTTCTAGGCATAAAGAGAGTGTTAGCAAATTCCGTCGGAGTATAAAAAA
>CAYJLR010000103.1:0-7445 GCA_964370895.1 uncultured Akkermansia sp.
AAGTAAGCTAGGGCGATGAGGGAGGAATGAGGGGACATATGAATTAAAATGTGTGGTGTGGGTTGAGTTGCTTAAGAGATACCTGTGTTTTGAGTAATGCTTGGAGGTACTCTAGGTAGTTGAGTTTGCGCTGGAAGTTTTCGTGGCGCATTTCAGAGAGTTCGGAAATAGATAGTTCACCGAGACGGTGCAGTTCTTCCTGAGCTGCGAGATGCTTATCTAGCTGGGTAATGCGCTCGGATTCGGAGCGGCAGTGACGGATCGATAGTCTCTCCTGTGCTGCGAAAGCTGTGGCATCAGTGAGGAGCTTTCTCCATGCGGTGACGTAGCTATGCGACTTGATAGCGCGTTCTCCGTCTGAGCTGGCGATGGCTTCTCTGTTTCTATTCCATAGAGGGATGTTGAACTCGATGCCTAGTCCTACTTCGTGCTCACCGTCGTCTTCTCCGAAGGAGGGTGAGAGGGAGAGCTCGGGGTACTGCTTGCGTATTTCCATCTTTAACTCTAGTTCGCTCGACTGGAAGTCAGCCGCGGCTGCTTTCAAGTCAGGTGAATCGAGTAATGCATCTGGTCGCGGTGCTCCGATCGTGGCAGGTGTCCCCTTTGGGAGATAGTCGATGATGCGGAGTTTTGTGGCGAGACTGGGATGGAGTCCGAGTTCGCGAGCGAGGGCGAGGCGTGCGGTGAGGACGCTGTCCTCTGCGCTCTGCTGCTCGGTGATGAGATCGCTGAGACGTTGCTTCGCTATTTGCTTCTCGGCTAGTGTGACTTCCCCGAGATCTGCGAGCTTATCTATCTGAGCACTCTCGGTACGAAGGGCACGGATGCGCTGGTTGATGAGCCTTTCCTTACGCTGAGAGAGGAGGAGGTCGATAGAGTTGTTCTCCACGAGGGCGAGGAAGTTGCGCTCAGTAGCTCTCATCTTCCAGTAGTCAGCCTCCTTGTATTGCTCGGCGATGTCCTTCGCGATGCTGGGGACTCCTGTAACAGGGATACTGATACTAGGGGCGATGCCGTAGTTTGTCACGTTTTCCGTGAGGTTGCGGACGAGTTCTGTGCCGAGGCTGGGATCTTCCCAGAGACCTGCGAACTTCGCAATACTGGTGCTTTTTGCATAGCTGAGTCGCTGGGCATTGAGCTCTGGGTTGAGTAGTAGTCCAACTTGTTGCATGTCTTTTTTCTTCAGACTGCGTGAAGAGCTGGTGAGTTTCTGGCTCAGGTCGAGCCATTCCTGTGTGTCGCGCGCCAGATCAACTGGGGCAGGGGTGTAGGTGCTGCATGAGCTCAATCCGAGTCCAAGACCGAGACCAAGTACGCCAAGCACCCAATGCTGTGTGGGTATCATAATAGAATATTGATTTGAAAATTAATAAAGGGTTCGTTGTAGTACGCTATGATGCCATAGCGTGAGAGTACACACTACAGCGACAAATGTCGTTGTAATGAGTGCGAACCGAAAATCAAATCAATAGGGGTCGGTAAGAAGATAGTATCTCCGCTCGTGCTAGTGGAGGCTCTGTATCAAGTGGTGCTAGCTCAGTCTGCCCTGAGTTCCAGTCTAGTACGGTCATAAGCTCACAGAGAGCTTGTAGTGCACTGAGCAAATATAGTGCTCGATCTGGTGCCTCGCTGGTGAGGGGATCATTCTTATGATCACAGCGATGCGGGGAGCTATGGCTATGCTCCTGTGAGCCTTGCTCATTATTCTCTCTAGGGGAATGCTGATGCTGGCTCACATCTCCCTGCTCTGCCTCCTCGATGGCGGGGCAGCATGAGGGAGCGCCTAACTCACAGCTAAGCTCATGACTGCGACACATACCAGCGAGACCAGCCATCAGTAGTGAAGGGAGGAGTAGGAGTGCTAGTAAAATGTTTTTCGCCGAAAGCTGTGACATGGTGAATTGTTGTAAATTTAGCAAAGGCTAACTCTACTGTCAATGATTTTAAGTGTAATATTAGAAAATCACATTGATACGAGAAAAAATGTTTAGAATCTGCTTCTATGCTTGATATGGTAAGAGTATTTTGATAAGTTAACATAAATTCGTACATTTACGCCCTATTATGCTTGAAGCGCGCCATATTAGCTTAGAAATCCCCCAAGGCGAAGAAGAGGAATCCCTCTTCCTTCTTCGAGATGTCAACTTTTGTATACCACAGGGGCACTTTATGGCCATCGTGGGACCATCTGGCTGTGGTAAATCGACATTGCTCAAGACTATCGCTGGTATAAAAGATGCGACCGATGGTGGCTTCTCATGGATGGGGCGTAATCTGGATGAAGAAGATTTTAATGCTGGTGAGGTGGGTTATGTTCCCCAGTTCAGTATCGCATATGAAGAGCTCACTGTAGATGAGAATATAGAAAGTGCTGCTCACTTGCGCGTGAATGCCGACACGGATACGATTAACAAAATCATCGATGATGTGCTCGAAGAGACAGGACTCGTAGAGATAGCTGATCGACCTGTGAAGCTTCTCTCTGGTGGTCAGCGTCGTCGTCTCGCACTGGCGATGGAGCTCGTATCAAGTCCCCGACTCTTGCTCTGTGATGAGGTGACGAGTGGACTCGATCCTAATTCTGAGCGCGAGATCGTCGAGCTGCTGCATGAGCTGAGCCGTCGTGATGGGCGTATCGTGATTTCTGTGACGCACAGTCTGGCGCAGATGGAGATGTATGATAGCTTGATGGTGCTTTATGCTGGTGCTCTCGCTTATCATGGTGTGCCTAGCTCGATGAATCATTACTTCGGGGTGACGGGGTTTGAAGAGGTTTACCCTGTTCTCTATCTCCGCGAGCCTGAGGGCTGGAAGCAGAGCTGGCTGAAGCACAGAAAAGCATACTACCTCGCACTGGAAAGCGAGCATCGAGCTCGCCATAATAAACCAAAGGCAGAACAAAGTAGCGCCCAGTCCGTGGATGATAGGTGGGCTCTCTTCGAGTCTAAGCAACTCAATGGGCAGGTGCAGAGCGAAATCTCGCAGTCTAAGACTGAGCCTCAGAGATCTCAAGAAGAAGGTGAGTCAGAAAATGGTCAGTATGAGCTGCCGAATGTCATCTCCCAGATGATACAGATGCTGCAGCGTCGCTTTACTATCCTATTCCGCGATCGCTCACAATTGATTCTTCAGATTGCGATGATAGTGGTCTTCCCCATTCTCGTGGCTCTGTTCTCTAGTAAGGGAGGTGATGCTCTGCTCGTGATATCGAACTCATCAGGAGGTGACTTGATCGCATCTGTGGAGCAGCAGCAGGAGCAAGCCGAGGTGCGTGCGCGAGTCGGCTCAGCCGTGTCAGGTATTATCATGTTCCAAGTAATCCTGCTGGGACTCATGGGCTCGAATAATGCGTCCCGTGAAATCGCGGCAGAGCGCCTCATCATGGAGAAGGAGAAGTTCGCAGGGGCGAGTCCTTTCGCCTACCTTGGCTCTAAGGTGATTTACCTCGGTGTACTCGTACTCGTGCAGAGTGTGTGGATGTACGCTTTTGTACAGCATTTCTGGCCGCTACGTGGTGATGGTATGAATCACCTCTTCTTCCTTATCCTTGCGAATGCCGCGATGACGTGCATGTGCTTAGGTATATCTGCGAATGCACGCACACCGGAGCAGAGCTCCTTGCTGAGTATTTATCTTGTCGGTTTCCAGCTGCCCTTATCTGGTGCGGTCTTGGCTCTTCCTTCCATGGTGTCGATGTTCACGCAGCCTTTCATCTCTGCGTATTGGGCGTGGAGTGGAAGTATTGAAGGCGGGATTCAGCCTGAGGTGCTCAAGGCTGTGAAGAGTATTGTGCAGACTGACTTCAGTTCTGCTGACCTGTGCACAGCGGTGCTATTGTTACATATAGCAGTAGGTCTAGGCTTGAGCTATATAGGCGTACGTCGCCGCTGCTGGGACTGATCATTAATATTACACAAATAAATTTAAAAACATTATGGCTAGAAGACGTAGTTCAGCAAAGAAGGGTGGTAAGAAGACCCCTATCGCCAATTATATACTCATCGCGCTCGCCGTCGTGGCAGCACTCTTTTTCCTCAACAAGCTATTCAAGGGTAGCGGCACTACTGAGCTAGGTGAGCCGACGAAGGGATTTAGCATAGCTAAATACAGAGACGGGGCTTCACGCTACGCGTCAGCGGGGAATAGCTATGTCTTCGAAGGCCGCGTAGAGGATATCAAGGAAGGGCAAACTGGACGTATCATCATGATCTCAATGGAAGGTAATCAGGATGAGAGGCTGCCCCTCTTCCTCCCTCAGTCAGTGGATAACGATGTGAATGTCACGCTGTATGATCGCTTTATCTTTCAGGTCGAATGCCGCTCTGGGCGCGATGCGAACGGAGATCTCGTAAAGGGCATATTCATTATTAACAAAATAGCCGTTGTATGAAAATTTCTTTAATATCAGCTCTTATACTCAGTGTTTCGCTCTGCCATGCGCAGATGCCTACAAGCTTTGACGCGTCAGGGCGCTCAGTTACAAAAGATGGGAACACAGGAGACGGAACTCAGGCATCAGGTGAGCCTGCGAATCCACAGTTATTTGGGATGGAGGTACCTCTCCTAGATCCTTCATCTGATACCATGTCTTATAATGGGGCGAAGTTCGATGTCGGTAACAATGCTGTCGTGCGAGCTCGCTTTGAAAAGTTCCTGCACCAGATTCCTGATGATAGTGACGAGTCAAAGCGCTACCGCAGGAGTATACAGCGCCTACTCGATACAACTCAGGAAAAGCGTAAGGATCGCAAGTATGTCGTCGGCAGTGATGTTCTCATTAAGCTGGGACGTGAGCTTTACGAGACAGGGAAGTACGAGGCAGATGGTGAGCAGTGCCTCACTCTCGCGAGTGCTATTGTCAGTAGTATAGATGCTCAACAGGCAAACTATAAAAGAAATCAGCGCAATAAGAAGCTGGATGAAGAAATCGCAAAACTTCAGAAGGAGACGAATACTCTCTTTAATGATAACGTGCGTAAGCAGAACTCCGCCGGTAAGGATGCGAAGCCTAAGGCTCCGATGAATACGTCCAAGATAGCCTACAATCAGAAGGATATCGTCGCCAGTGGGGCAGAGCAGGCTACGAATAAGGCTGAGAACATAGCCCAGCTGGCAGCCGCAAAGATTAATTACCAGAGCGTGATGCTCGGTATGCTGATGCAGCGCCGCTTCGACCACGTAGTGATCGCGGCTCGCATCTACCGCCACCTCTTTAACGATGGTGATACGCGTCTGAAGCTGAATAAGAACTCAGACGCGAACAAGATGTTCCAAGACGTCTCAGGTATGCCACCTACGGTGAATACGATGGATTCGCTCGCAAGCAATGCGCGTCGCGAAGTGGATCAGAGTATACAGGCTGTTCATAATCTTCTCGCTCAGAATAAAATGGCTGACGCTACTGCGCATTTGATTAATGCTGTTGCCATCGGTGAGTATATGCAGAGTGTCGCTACCTTCCCCGCGGAGAGTCGTATGCGTATCTCTCACTACTGGTCGCTGCGTAAGCGTGGTCTCAGTGCTCTGAATGCTCGCGATTATGGTGCTGCCGAAATCATCGCGACTGAGATGAAGGATCTCGATGTGGACTTCGATGATTCCATGCTGATGAGCTACTGCTCTGGTAAGAAGAGGCAGAGTAATCTGCATCTGCGCAATGCGATGAAGGCTTTACAGGCTGGCGATGATGATACATTTAACAAGGAAATCTACCAAGCTGGTGTGATCTGGCCGCGTAATCCTCGACTCGATGAAGGCGAAGCGAAGCTGATGGAGCTCGATAATAAGGATCCAGAGAAGGCTGAGTTTTCTCGCCTCTTCGCTCGTGAGGAATATCGCACTATCTATAATGAGCAAGATCGCTTCGAAGTCGTAGCTCTCGATGCTGAGCTGAAGGTGCAGTATAAGGATGCGCTGACTATGGTCGGTACTATCGATGAGATGCTGCGCCAGCTCGACCGAGTAGCGCAGCAGGATAGACGTATAGGTCCCTGCGCTGCGTATGAGACACTCGTTTCTAGTTTGAAGGATGAGCCTCGCTACGAAAAGGATGAGGTCTTCATGGCGGCATTGAACCGCTATACGAATGATGCACACCAGTTCGTGCAGGCATTAAAGGATGCAGAGGACTGTGAGAAGCGCGATGAGATAGGTTCAGCACTCTCCTGTTATTACCGTGCTCTTTCTGTATACCCGAACTCGAAGCTGGCTCGCGCGGGTGCAGACCGTATCGCTGAGATGATCCTTCAGGCGCAGTATTAATGAGTACTTGAACTTTTAGCCACTTCTTGCGACACGTGTCAGCAAGAAGTGGTTTTTTCATTTACTATGTCTATTATTCGTACACGATTCGCTCCCTCACCGAGTGGCCCACTGCACGTGGGGCATGTGCTCGCGGCACTGGAGTCTCTCAAGCTGGCTCGAGAATTAGGTGGGGAGTGTGTGCTTCGATTAGAAGATATAGATAGCCGCTGTAAGCAAGAGTGGGTCGACCTCATGTGGGAGGATATGGCGTGGCTGGGGCTAGAATTCCATGGCGAGAGCCTTAGGCAGAGCCTCTGCTTCTCCCGCTATGAAGAGGCGCTAGATATATTAAAGAGGCTGGGGGTGCTCTATCCCTGCTTCTGCACGCGTGCCGAGATCAAGGAGCAGATGCGTGAGAGCGGTAGAGCTCCACACGCAGAGCTAGGCTTCCAATACGAGGGACAGTGTAAGAATCTACCCGCAGATCTAGTAGAGGAAAGACTGTCCCGTGGTGATTCACATGCCTGGCGGCTCAATATGGCTCAGTCCTATGAAATGCTCGGTGATCTCAGCTGGCATGATATGCTGCATGGTGAGCAGCTGGTCATCGCGAGAGAGTGGGGGGATCCGGTGCTCGCACGAAAAGAGTTCCCCGCGAGCTATCATCTCTGCGTCGTAGTCGATGACGCCTACCAGCGCATCACGCATGTGACCCGAGGTCTGGATCTCTTTTCCTCGACACACCTGCATCGTGTCATTCAGGCTCTGCTCCAGCTCCCGACTCCTCTGTACCGTCATCACGGGCTCATCTGTGATGAAAATGGTAAGAGGTTAGCCAAGCGTGACGGAGCACGCTCACTAACATCATTACGTGAAGCGGGCATCAGTCCAGAACTTGTGATAAAATCACTTTACAAAGCAATTGAAAATAAGGGTATTTGGACGATATAATTCAGGCTGTGAAAAAAAATGATATTTTCTATAGAAAAGTCTTGATAATCGTAGAGATTCATGTAGAATGTCCACCCATCTCACTATGCTAAGCCGCATAGTACCCAGATGATTTTTATCGGGTTGCTCCCGAAGATGAGCTAGAATCGCTTAAAAACGAACTACTTAAAATCTTCTAAAGCGCCTGACAAACAACAAACAAGAAGGAAACATGCCGACCATCAATCAGCTCGTCCGAAAAGGACGTATCG
>CAYJLR010000104.1:0-7431 GCA_964370895.1 uncultured Akkermansia sp.
GTGTCTTCGCCGACAACGAACTTAAAGGGGCATGATGCTGTATTCATAGTGTGGTTATCTTAGCAGCAGTGTGCTTTAAGTCAAGTAAAATAAGATTATTATAGAGTTGTTATTCTGTGTCTTCTGAGGGATGCTTGCTAGAAGCCTCATACCTGTTTGCTTTACACTGACTAGCTCAGAAAAGAACAGTAAGGTTCTAGGTCATGACCTCAGTCACGAGACTGGCTATATAAAAAAGAGCCCCTTCGGGTGAAGAAGAGGCTCTCGAGATTCTGATTTAGCTAGCGTTGCGATTGATATGCGAGCTGCCCACGAGTGGGATGTTGCTCGCTCTGCGTTTCTTATGCGCTAGCGCGCGTATGAAGGACTTCTGCGAACAGGTATCGATGAGTACAGGTGTGCCAGGTCGTACGATGCGGTAGAGGTCGATGATGTCGCGGCTGCGCATGCGTATGCATCCGTAAGAGGCAGGGCTGCCTATCTTGCGCTCTTCAGGTGTGCCGTGTATGTAGATGCGGCGGTTCTTAGAGTTGCTGTTGTCGCTTTCGTGTCCGTCGAGGAAGATGACGCGAGTGACGATGGGGTCGCGGCCTTTTGCGTTCACTGGGACGACTTCACCTGTGGGGCGCCCCCCCTTGAATACTGCTCCGATGGGGTGACCTTCTCCGACCTTGGATCTGACGGTGTGTAAGCCATAGGGTGTATGGTAGCTGTTGTTCTTGCCACTGATACCATACTTCGAAGAGCTGATAGGGTACTCGCGTACCTTTTTTCCGTCCTTGATGTAGGTGAGCTTCTGGTCGCGCAGTGTGATGGCGACACCATTATCCACCAGAGCTCGTGGCGGTGTGTCAGGCCCTGATATGAAGGACGGCTGGCTGCATGAGTTGAGCAGCATCAGAGAGCCAATCAGGAGCAGAATGGTGAATAATCCTGTGCTTGATCTCATAATAACTGTTGGGGTTTTAAATTTGAACGCGCGCGGGTGTTTAATCCGCGCGTTTTCATGTAAACTGGTGTGAGCTGCTTGCTTTTTTAGCTTGTGGCCTTGCTTTTCTTGCTGAGGGATACCGTGTCCATGAGGCGACGCAAGGAGCAGATGCCTGTGTAGAAGAAGCCGAGGAAGGGGAGCATGAGGATGAAGCCGAGGTAGTCACCAGAGACAAGCTTCGATACTTCGATACCTGCGAAGAAGAAGGCGAAACCTAGTTCTAAGACAGGGACGATGACGGACTTGATCGCCTTATAGCCCTGTGCGCGCTTCTCGATGGCGAGTTCGCCCTGTGCCGATTCACCGAACTTCGGTGTGCGTACGAACTCACTAGGCTTGCCGAAGACGGCTTCGATTACTGCCTTTGCGTTATTCACTGCCATACCTACACCCAGCGCAAGCAAGGGGATGAGGTAAAGGAAGACCATACCCCAGCGACGAGGGCGTACGATGAATTCCGCTGTGATGTAGAAGAGGCACACAGAGAATGTCGCAAAGAAGAAGAGGGAGAATGTCACCAGCATCATCTGCCATGACTGCCAGTCCCATGAGCCAGTCGGTGCGACGAGATTCGTCGAGATAGGCATCACGAGGAAGCAGAGAAGGATGAGTGCAAGGTAGGAATAGTTGCAGGTGAGGTGAGTGGTCGCTTCCATCTTCGCCTTGAGAGGGGCCTTGGAGCGCCAGATATCGAGAAGCATCTTCTGGCATACCTGAATGCAGCCCTTTGTCCAGCGGTGTTGCTGTGCCTTGAAGCCATCCATGTCTTCTGGGAGCTCGGCGGGGGTGACGTAGTCGTTCAGGTAGACGAAGTTCCAGCCCTTCATCTGCACACGGTAGGAAAGGTCCATGTCCTCAGTGATTGTGTCATGTTCCCAGCCACCGCCGTCGACGATGGCGCACTTTCTCCAGATGCCAGCTGTACCATTGAAGGTGAAGTAGCGACCGGATCGGTTGCGGACGGTTTGTTCGAGGGCGAAGTGACCGTCGAGGAAGATGCTCTGGAGGCGTGTGAGCATGTTCTTATTGCGGTTGATGTGACCCCAGCGTGTCTGCACGAGTGCGACCTTGGGATCCGTGAAGTAGTCCATGCATGCAAGGAGGATATCCGCTTCAGGGCGGAAGTCAGCGTCGAGGATGAGGAGGAACTCGCCCTTTGCGTGAGGGGTTGCTTCTTCGAGAGCGCCTGCCTTGAAGCCTGTGCGGTCTGTGCGGTGAATGCAGGTGATATCGAAGCCTTCGGCGCGGTAGTGGGCAGCCCACTTTTCGCAGATTTCCGTGGTATCATCGGTGGAGTCATCGAGGAGCTGGACTTGGAGCTTGTCCTTTGGATACTCGATAGCCATGACAGACTTCAGGAGACCCTCGACGACGAACTTCTCGTTGAACATAGGGAGCTGAATCGTCACGAGTGGGAGCTCATCCCACTTTTTAAGTGGCTTTGGTACGTCCTTGCGGTAGATGAAATAGAGAAAAACCAGCATTAAGCGGTGAAAGCCGTAACCGGACATGCCGAGAAGGACGAGAAAATAGGAGACAAGCCAGAAGAAGTTAAACCATTCCATATGCTTTTTTGTGTAATTGAGGTGCGCTACGCTAATGAACGCGTCATCAGATTATGAGAATAATGATACCTGTCATTATCTTAGGTATTGCATCTAAATGGGTGCGAATGGGCTGCGTTATGCACTTTTTCTCCCCCTCTCGAATGTATTACCTTGACGCGTGCGTCATATTAGGGTAGAGTAGCACTAAAGTCAAGCCATAAAAATACTAATAATATTAAATTTTTTACTATGTCCTCCTTCTATTCTAAATTTGGCAAAGCTGGTGCACTCAGCGCCTTAATCGCTATTCCGTCTCTCACCTTAGCTGAGAATCAGGAGCCAACGATGGAGGTCATCGAAGCAACGGATGGTATCCCCGAAATCGCCATTGAAATGCCCGAGGAAGAGGATCGCCCTGAGGGTGCCGTGCCTAGCATGTTCCGCGATGATGCTTACTTGGATGATTCTCACGCGAATCAAGAGCTGGGGATTAACGTTTACACCGCTCCTGCGATTAGTAAGATTTTTGATCAGCTTGATGGGCTCCCTTCTATACCTGATGATTACGTTCTTCGTAAGCGTCCTGAGCAGTTACCTACCATCGCGGGCAAGCTTTCGATGGAACTGGGCTTCCTTCTGGCTGATGGCTTCATTGCCGTGCGCAGTGGACGCATGAATGACATCAAGCCCATCGCACTTGACCTTTCCCGCTATGGAAAAGCACTGGGAGTAGGCGAGCGTATGGACAAGCACTCCGCAAGCCTCCTTGAACAGGCAGAGAAGGGACTGCAGCGCCAGTTTAAAGATACCCTCACAGCCACGCAGCTCGATGTGAATGAAGAGCTACGCTCTCTGCGCGATCCTGACCTCTCACACCTCATCGCCCTCGGTGGCTGGGTGCGTGCGCTGACCTCATCCTGTGCGGCATTAGAGGCCGAGTTTAATGCGGAAAAAGCGCTTCCTATCTTTTACCCTGATGCTCCAGAGTATTTTGCGGAAGTATTGCAAGGTCTTAATCCTCAGACTGCAGAAAGCATCGCTGCCGATAGCATGCTCGTCGAACTATTGAAGATAGAGCAGATCATGCAGTCGCGCAAGCCCTCTCTCGAAGAGGTGAAGCAGCTGCGAGCTGCCGCTGAGCGTCTCTCCGCCCTTTGCGTCGGAGCTGAGTATGCATTCTGATTAGCCTCCCCCATTCACAGTTATGAAAATCACCTCGGCTTTCCTTGCCCTCGTTGCTATTCTCCCTCAAGCTCACGCGGAAGAAACTTCTCAAACTGCTCCCTCCGGTGTACAGCTTAGTTCTAATCTTGTCGTTCCTCAACATCCTGCCGTGCGACGCATGGTGCTCGAAATGATAGCCGATGGGATGGACGCGATGGCCGATGAAGTCGAGAAAAATAGTAGCGGCACAGCGACGGAGCAAGGCAAGATCGCACCTGAGCTCGCCTTCTTAAAAAAGATGAAGGACTCCTACAGCCGCGTGAGCCGCACAGGACTGCCTAGCCAGTACGTCGCCTACCTCGATGCCATGACAGCATGGCTGACGGAGGAACTCCCACCTCTCATGGAAAAGGCGAAAAGCGAAGGCTCAGAAATCGTCCTCACCGCCTATGAGAAAAAACTCGAAGAGCTCTCCACCCAGTACCCACGTGCCCACGCGACACTGACGAGCAAGGATAATGAGTTTAAGAACCTCCTGGTAGAGACCGGCATAGAAGCACAGATGAATCAGGCCTTCATGGATAATCAAGAAGCCTATCTCGACGACCCCGTGAAGTTTCTCATCCAGCACACGAGAAAAATGAGTCAGCTCATACGCGAGAAGGCCATTGAGCAGGAGAAAAGCAGCACGCCAAACTAAGCGTCATCCTTGATACACCGCTTGCCTAGAGACTAGCCCTGTGCTATGATAGCTCTGATACGATGATTCTTCGCACAGACTACCATACGCATACCCCGCTTTGCCTTCATGCAGAAGGTGAACCTGAAGCCTTTGTCCAGCGCGCCCTTGAGCTGGGGCTAACCGAGTACGGCATAGCCGACCACGCCCCTGCGCTCCCCGACATGGAGCCCTTTGATAACTGGCGCATGCGCTACGACGAGCTCCCCCTCTACTGGGACTGGGTTGAGCGTGCGAAAGCCGCAGCTGCCGGCACAGACCTCACGATACGTGTCGCCTTAGAATGCGACTGGATCATAGGAAAAGAAGACTGGATAAAGCACCTGCGAGGACTCTACGACTGGGACTACCTCATCGGCTCTGTCCATTACCTCGCCATCGGAGCTGCCCTCGACGACCCCGTCTACGCCGACCGCTGCACGACAGGCTCAGTAGAGAAAGACTGGGAAATCTACTGGCAGAACGCCCTCA
Source organism: uncultured Akkermansia sp. (assembly GCA_964370895.1). Taxonomy (GTDB): domain Bacteria; phylum Verrucomicrobiota; class Verrucomicrobiia; order Verrucomicrobiales; family Akkermansiaceae; genus Akkermansia. The sequence continues at coordinate 4,913 of CAYJLR010000104.1, forward strand.
CCATGGTGCAGAGCGGACTCTTCGACCTCTACGGACACATCGACATCATGAAAATCTGGGGACGCGTCCCTGCCGACCGTGACCTCTCCCTAGACTACGCCCCCCTCCTCGATGCCCTCGCAGGGCAGGGCACAGCCGTCGAGCTGAACGCCGCAGGCTGGTACAAGCGCTGCGCGGAGCAATACCCGAGCGACACCCTCCTACGCGCCCTCATGAAGCGCGGCATCCCCCTGTGTATCAACTCCGATGCCCACCACCCCGAGCAAGTCTCGCGCGACTGGGACAGAGCACTCGCGCTACTCACCGAGCTCAGCCCCACAGGCACACTGCGCCAGATCCCCGCTGAGACCGCGCACGGTGGACGATTCCTCACTCTTCTCGCTTAAAAATAACCGATATGGATCTCTTCGAATTTTCTGATAAACAGGCGCAAGATGAGCAGCAGAGTCAGCAGGAACGCTACGCAGAACTCATCGACACCATCGCTCATCACAACGCCCTGTACTACGCACAGGCCACCCCCGAGATCAGCGATGCTGAATACGACGCACTCTACCGCGAACTCGAAGACATCGAACGCACCCACCCCGAGTGGTTACGAGATGACTCCCCGACCCAGCGCGTCGGTAACGACCACAGCGAAGGCTTCAAGCGCGTCCGCCATGCACTGCGCATGCAGAGTATAGACGACATCTTCGAGCAGAAAGATGGAGAAGAAGGTGTGAGCGACGTCGAACTCGTCGGCTTCTATACCCGCCTTCTGAAGTCCATAGCCAGCAGTGAGCGCCTCAGTGTCGAGCCGAAGATAGACGGATGTGCCGTCACCCTCATGTACAGAGATGGGAAACTCGCCTACGCCGCCACCCGCGGAGACGGCGAGCAGGGCGACGACATCACGGCAAACATCCTCACCATTCCTAGCATCCCTCAGACACTCCCAGCAGGCGCTCCCAGCATCTTAGAAGTACGCGGAGAAGTCTTCATCCGATGGGCAGAATTCGAAGCCATGAATGCCCAGCGCGAAGAAGAAGGACAAGCCCCCTTTGCAAACCCGCGCAACGCCGCCGCAGGCAGCCTGAAACTCCTCGACAGCAGCGAAACCGCAAAACGTCGCCTCGACTTCCTCGGCCACGGACTAGGTCTCTACGAAGGCGACCCCATCCCCGACACGCAAGCCTTCCAGCAGATGCTCCAGCGCATGGGCATCCCGCACAACAGCCCCATGCTCTATACCGTCGGACTAGAAGAACTACAAACAGCCGTCGCCCACATCGCTCAGATACGCCATGAGCTCGGCTATGGCACCGATGGAGCCGTCATCAAGCTAGACAACTTCACCCTACGTGACGACCTCGGTTCCACTGCACGCGCTCCCCGCTGGGCAGCCGCGTACAAGTTCCTCCCCGAGCAACGCGAAACCACCCTCCGCGCCATCACCATCCAAGTAGGACGCACAGGCGTACTCACCCCCGTCGCTGAGCTCGCCCCCGTACTCATCTCAGGCTCTACCGTCTCACGTGCCACCCTGCACAACCAAGACGAAATCACGCGCAAAGACATACGCATCGGAGACACCGTCCTCGTCGAAAAAGCAGGCGAAATCATCCCCTCCATCGTGAAAGTAAACCTCGACAAGCGCACGGCCGACACCCCCGCCTACCGCCTGGATGAAGCCCTCGGTGGCATCTGCCCCAGCTGTCATGCCCCCATCAGCCAGCAAGACGGCCAAGTCGCCTGGCGATGCACGAACCTCACCTGCCCCGCACAAGCCGTCATGCGCAGCGTCTACTTCTGCCGACGCGATGCGCTCGACATCGAAAGCATGGCCATCAGCGTCGTTGAAAGCCTCGTCGCGCAGGACTACATCCACAGCCCGCTAGACCTCTTCACCCTCACACTTGAGCAACTCGCACCACTTAACCTCGGCACAGAAGACGACCCGCGTCGCTGGGGAGAGAAAAATGCGACAAAAGCCATCGCCGCCCTAGAAACCGCGAAAACCCTCCCCCTTGCACGCTGGATCGTCGCACTCGGCATCGCCCAAGTAGGCGTCACCACCGCACGCGAACTCGCGAGCATGCATGCTGACCTCCTCAGCCTCATGGACTCTAACTACCTGCGAGACTACGGACAGATCGCCCAGCTCGTCAGCAGCTACAATGCACTGCCCACAGCCACACGCTACGAAGAAGGCGAGACACTACGCGAAGAAATCTACAGCCTCGCAGCCCCGTGGCAAGCGCGCGGCTACCTCGAATGCAAGCCCAGCGGCACAACCACGAAGAGCAAACTTGCTCTACGCAATGATCTAGGCCCCGTCGTCTCCGCCGAAGTCCATCGCTACTTCAGCTCCGAAGCCGGCCAGCAGCTCCGCGCCCGCATCGAAGAACTAGGAATCAACCCCCAGTCCGACAACTACGTCGAAGACAAGAACGCCATCCCCGAAGGCGCAGCCCTTGCAGGACTCAGCTTCGTCATCACAGGCAGTCTCAGCAAGCCCCGCCCCGAATTCGCGAAAA
>CAYJLR010000105.1:0-7317 GCA_964370895.1 uncultured Akkermansia sp.
GTACTTCTGTTGCGATCGCCTGTAGCTCGGGGCGCGCGTTTGACACTGCGATGGAGTGACCAGCAAGCCTGAGCATCTCCATGTCATTCATCTGGTCACCAGAGGCGAGGGCAGATGAGGCCGGGATGCCTAATTCATCGAGAATAATTTGTAATGCCTGTGCCTTGTTCACACCCGGCATCACGCAGTCGAGCCAGTAGTCGCCAGCCATGGTGAGGCTGAGTCTCTCTGTCCACTTCGGGAAGAAGCTCTGCATCACTTGTTCCTCCAGCGCGTGCTCGCGGAAGAGTGATATCTTACCTAGGGGTACATCAGGGAGATACCCCACGGCACCTGTGATAGTCATATTCACCCTGTACTCATCGACGAGCCTTCTGACCATCTCGCATGTGGCATCATGAGCGTAGGACATTTCTAATCCGCAGAAGAGGCTGTGCACCGAGTCGAGCTGCGCGATATCGTGCTCTAGTTCTAGTACCCATTCGCGGGGGATGGATTGCAAAATGCGGCTGCCCTTGGGGGTCTTCATGCAGAGTCCACCATTGCCGATGAGTGATATGTGCTCAAGGACGGGTTCAAAGAGACGTTCTATGCTCTCTGTCTGCCTTCCGCTGGCGATGACGACCTGAATGCCAGCTTGCTTTAGCTGAGGGATAAGCTCGAAGTACTGGGGATGCAGGTCTCGCGTCCCTTCTGGCATGATGGTTCCATCGATGTCGGTTACTACAAGCTGAATGTTTCTCATGCCTGCATGATAGCGGAGCGTCGCTATTCTGTCAAGGTTCTCTCAACTCCCCTTAGGGGAAGTTCTCGCAATTCGTTTTCCGCAAAGGTGGATGTAGAAAATGAAGTAAACAGCGCGCCTCACTCGGTCTTTTTCGCGTATTTTTACCCTTTTCTCGTCGAATAAGCCATTATGCTCCGTCGAAAATGAGAAAAATAAGCTGAAAAATCCCTTCGTGATTTCGCGCTGCGAATTACGAGAACTCCCCTTAGGCATGAGAGTCGTGGTGGGGCATCCATCACTTGCGATGAATTTCTTTGAGAATGGCTTTTGCGTCCTTGTCACCTCGATCGGCGGCTTGCTTGAGCAAGTCTTCAGTTTCCTTGTCGCCCAGCGTGACGGCTTGTTTGAAGAACTTGATTGCTTCATTGAGGTTTGGCGTAATGCCTATGCCGCGCAGGTAGCATATCCCTAGATTGCGCATGCCTATGACGTTCCCCGCCTGTGCAGATCTGGCGAAATAGCTGACAGCTTTTGCTGGGTTTTTCTCCACGCCTCTGCCTCCGAGAAACATGAAACCTAACTCTAGCATTGCGTCTGTATGTCCGCGCTCCGCGGCAAGTTCAAGGAGGTTGTACGCTATTTTCGGGTCGGGCTGTATGCCTGCACCTGTGTTGTAGATCATGCCGAGATGATAGAGGGCGGTAGCGTCTCCCTTCTGCGCTTGTTGAGAAAAGAGAATGAGCGCTTCATGCGTGTTCTTCTCTGTACCTATTCCGTGGAGGTAGCATAGGGCTAGCGTATTGATAGCATCTGTGTATTCTAGCCGTACGGCCTCTTTCAAGAGATCGACCGCCTTCGCCCTATCGCGCTTCACGCCCTTACCAGTCTGATAGCAGATGGCTAACTGGTGCGCTGCTCGACCTGAGCCTAGTTCGACAGCCTTTGTGATGAGTTCAATGGCTTTTTTATTATTTAATGGAGCAGCCTTTCCTTCAAGATAGCACATACCTAGTTGGAAAGTAGCGCGCGCGTGCCCCTTCTTCGCCGCTTTTTCAAAAAGGGTGAAGGCTTTCTTACTATCCTGAGGGACTCCGTCACCGTACATGCTCATGATGCCGAGATTCGATTGCGCATCTGTATCCTCCATAGAGGCAGCTTTGGATATATATTCCGCGGCTAGCGAGATGTTTCTAGGGATGATATTGCCCTTTAGGTAATTGATTCCTAGCACAGAGATGGCTTTAGGGTCGTTCTGATTCGCGGTCTTGTTGAGTAAGGTTACTGCGGTCTCTTTCTGAGGCTCTGTTCCTATTCCATATAGGTATAGTGTTCCGAGAGTGGCCTCTGATGGGATATGTCCCTGTTTCGCGGCAAGGGAAATGTAATGAAAGGCTTCTCTTCCCACACCCATATCCAGCATGACATGCCCGAGGATGCACTGTGCTTCAGCGTCACCTGCGTCGGCTTGCTCACGTAACTTTGTGAATGCTGATACTCGCTCGAGCGGGCTCATAGAGCTATCCGCAACGGTATACTTCCGTGCCTCTACCACATAGTCCGCCTCTTGAGCCCTGAGGGCTATATTGCCAAGCAAAAGGGCACAGAGGATGGGAGCTGTGAGGGATTTATTCATTGGCACATCATAGATCTAGCTACTGATGAGGTCAAGTGTATAGTAGCCCGTATAGCTCTGATGTCACGATTGTACTGGGCAATATTATTTGCATGCTCGTCATGGAGATGTTATCATCCATCCATAATGAGTGATTCAACGTGTCAATGGTCGCGCTTACTTTCCCCTTTACGTTTACGCGAAGCGCTGGAAAACCGAGAGTTCTTAGCCTCGAGTTCCGATCGTAGTGCTTTTAATCAAGATTATGGTCGCGTGCTTTATTCCAGTGCCTTTCGTCGCTTGCAGGATAAGACTCAGGTCTTCCCACTCGGGCGTAATGATTATGTACGCACGCGCCTGACACATAGCCTCGAAGTGGCAAACGTAGGCCGCTCACTCGGGCAATCACTCGCCCACCTCTTGCAAGAGCATCATGCCGATGAAGTGGAGGCTATGCCTCAGCTTGTAGAGCAGGTGGGTGATATGGTGGCGACAGCCTGCCTTGCCCATGATATGGGGAATCCTCCGTTCGGACATAGTGGTGAGACGGCATTAGAGAAAGCATGCAAGGGAACTCCGTTTGAAGAAGAACCTTTCGAGGGGAATGCTCAGGGCTTTCGACTTCTCTCGCGTACATGTGATTCCATGTACGGCTGTGGTCTGAATCTCACGGTGGCTACACTCGGTGCTTTTAGTAAGTACCCCTGCACGCCCGCGTGGAAGAGAGTATCTCCCTATATTGGGATGAAAAAATATGGCGTATATGATGTCGACTGCGATCGATTCGAAGCAGTAGCGTCCGTCTGCGGTTTAGCCCCACTTTTTGATGGAGCATGGCGTCGCCACCCACTCAGCTATCTCATGGAGGCGGCTGATGATATCAGCTATATCATTGCCGATGTAGAAGATGCTTATGTATCAGGCATCATCAGTTATGATGATGCACGGTCGAGTCTCAATATGCTCGCTGGAGAGCCGCGTAAACTCGCTGAAGTTGAAGAAAAAGAAGGGAGGCGAGGTGCTATACGCTTCTTACGCGCCATGGCGGTGGGAAACAGCATGCAGGCAGTGAAAGAGGTGATGGAAGCGCGACTCCCTGAGCTACGCGATGGCTTGATTGAGAGCTCGCTCGTCGATCTAGGCTATTTAAAGGATATACATAAGCAAGTGGCGAAGTTCTCCTTCAAGAAGATTTACCAGCATGAGAGCGTGATCCGTGTCGAAGTGACAGGCTATGAAATCATCTCCAAGCTTCATGATCTCTTCATGAACTGGGTGGATGCCCCCAGCAGTGGCTTAGGTAAAAAACTAGCCCTCCTCATGCATGCTCCTGAAAATATGGATAGTAAAGAGCAGGCGCAGGAGCGCTTCTTCTTCATGCGCGATTACATCGCAGGCATGACTGATTCTTATGCTCAGCAGAGCTACCGTAGCTTGTATGGGCTCGGTTAGCGTGTGAGCTTTAGCAAGATGATTTCTGGTGCGACATGGAAGCGGAGCGTAGCTCCTGGCCATGTGCCCGCGCCTGCTGTGACATAGACGGAAGTGTCCTGAGCCTTGTAGTAACCACGTGTATAGCCGTCAGAGACGTAGTCCGTGTACCACGTGATAGGGCCGGGCATCATGCCACCATGTGAGTGGCCAGAAAGGAGGAGATCTATGCCAGCGATGTTTTCATTTCCGGCGATGGCTGGATTGTGACCCAGTAGGATAGTCGCGTTTCCTGACGGGACACCGCGACGAGCGTGCCCGACCTCCACTCCCGGTGCCTTAGCATAGTCGCGGTGGTGTAGAGGTGTGCCTACATAATCTCCGACACCAATGAGGCTAAGACCCTTGATAGGTTCAGTATTCTCATTCTCCAGGGTGATCCAGCCTAGGGCTCGGTAGGCATCCATTGCCTTCTTATAATTCGTGTAGTACTCGTGATTACCGGGGGAGACGAAGACACCGTAGCGAGCCTTCATGGTGCCTAGCGCATCGAGAGCCTTCTGGCGCTTTTTTAGTGGACCATCCATGATATCACCGACGAAGAGGATAAGGTCGGGATTCTGAGCATTCACTTTTTTTGCTACCGCCTGTGCGAATGCCTCATCGTGGAGGGGAGAAAGGTGGGTGTCAGCGATGACAATGACGCGAAGTTCTTTTATATCCTCAGGTAATGCGGGGAAACTCATGTTTACTTCCTTCATCTCGGGGACTCGCAGAGACTGCCACATGGTGAAGCCTGTCGCTAGACTTCCGAGTAAGAGGATGAGCAGGCCTGTCTGATGGAAGGGGAGGTAGAACTTCTTCGAGCAGAAAAGCCATCGGAAGATAGCTAATGGCCAGCATAGGATATCGCGTAGGGCTGTTAACTGCGAAAAAATCAGAACGGCTGAGAACAGCGTCGAGGCTATGAGCATAGCACTGTGAGGTCCCTCTGGTAGCTGGGGGTCACTCGTCGCCCAGAAGAGATTCAGCCACTGAGCACGACAGGCTCCGAGTAGGAAGGCGGCTGAGAGAGTTATCTTCAGCCACAGCGGCATACGCATCGGGAATATCAGGGAAATCGTAATATAGATAGCCGCGGGGATGAAAAGGATGAACATAATAAGAGTGCGTAATACTCGGATACTATCAGTACAAATCTTATCTGTCTAGAGTGAAGCGTGTAAGTAGGCATATTTTGTATATTTTTTAGATAAGACACAAAAAAGACAATGATGCTGAGACTGATGCTTGTCAAACCAATCAAATTTTGCTAATCTGACCCACATGAGATCCCTCTTAAATACAATCGTCCTTGCCTGCGGTCTTATAACGGCAAGTACAGCCACAGCCCAGCTGGGTGGACTATCATTCGGTGCTAGTCTAGGTGGAGAGAAAAAAGAAGAATCCCTCATCTCTGCGAGCATGAATAGTAGTGTGAGCAGCTATGAAAAAGGAAAACCCTTCTATCTCTCCTATCGCGTTTCTGCCATCAAGCCATGGCATCTCTACTACAGAAACCCCGGTACCGTGGGTCTCGTCCCTCTCATTGAGATGGAAATCCCCGAAGGCTTCACCGCCGAAGGTCCATACTGGCAAGTCCCGAAGCGTGAAGAAGGTGTCATCGGGGTATTCTTCGGCTACGCCTCCATGGACTATGTGTGGAAGGTGACACCATCCGCTGATGCCCCTGACACAGCCGTATTCAAGGGTAAGTCCGAAAACCAAGCTTGTAACGATGAGGGCTGCTCTCCTCCACTCGAAGAAACAGCAGAGCTCAGCCTGAGTGCAGGTACGGCTACCGCTAATCCTAAGTGGAACAATGTCGAAAAAACCGTAGAAATCCTCGGTGACACCCCAGTAGAGATCTCCGTCACAGAGAAGGACGCAAACACGCTCTTATTCTCCTTTGATACAGCTGAGCCCCTGAAGTACGCTTACTTCTTCTCTGATGATAACGTCATCGCCCCTCAGTTCGCCCAGACATGGACACGTACAGGGAATACAAATACCCTCGTCCTTCCGCGCAATGACAATGAGGACGGCATGTACCCTGCACCTGAGACTCCTGCTGTCGGCTCACCCGTCACGGAGCTGAAGGGCATACTCGTCTATGATGACAAGCACATGAAGGTGGATGTCAAGGTAGGTGCAGAAGAAGCCAGCACTGCTGCTGTGAGTCCGGGTGGCATTCCTAAGGATCTCTGGATCGTCATCGGCTCACTCTTCCTCGGTGGTCTTATCCTGAACCTCATGCCCTGCGTATTCCCCGTGATCGGTCTGAAGATCATGAGCTTCGTTGAGCTCTCTGGTGGTTCACGTCGCAAGGTGCTCATGCACTCGGGCGCATTCGTCGCAGGCGTACTAGTCTGCTTCTGGGTGCTCTCCTTCATCCTCATTATCCTATCGAAGAGCGACGTGCTCGCACAGACTTCTTGGACACAGTGGCTTTCCGTCATCTTCGGTGATGCAGGCTCATCCACTCGTACATGGGCTGTATGGATGCAAAACCCATGGATCGTTTACGTCCTCGTGCTTCTTCTTCTCGTGCTCGGTCTGAGCATGTACGGTCTCTTTGAGTTCGGTGTATCAGCCACAGGTGCAGGTCAGAAACTCCAGCAGAAAGACGGTGTCGCCGGTTCTTTCTTCTCCGGTCTGCTCGCCACCGTCGTGGCGACTCCCTGCAGCGCACCCTTCCTCGGAAGTGCACTCCCTGCAGCTATGTCCATGCCTGCGATGTGGATGCTTGTCGCGATGAGCTTCATGGCTATCGGTCTGTCCTTCCCTTATATCGTCATCGGTGCATTCCCATCACTCGTGCGCTTCTTGCCACGTCCTGGTGCATGGATGGAGTCCCTGAAGCAGGGTCTCTCCTTCCTCCTCTTTGCCGCGGTTGCTTGGCTGATCGTTGTGTACTTAGAGTTCCTTCCTGAAGTCTACGCTGACGACAGCACCTACATCATGATTGGCTTTGTCGTCATCTCCGCGGCCTTCTGGGTCTATGGTCGCTGGTGCCCCATGTACCGCACGATGCAGACACGCCTCATCGGTGGAGTATGCGCTCTCGCCATCCTTGCAGGTGGTGTGATGATGAGTATTCCTCGTGATGAGCCTACAGCTGAAGAACTCGCTGCACGCCCTCAATGGGAAGAGTGGTCACCTGAAGCAATGGATGCTGCTCTCGCAGAAGGTAAGCCCGTCTTCGTCGACTACACCGCGAAGTGGTGTGCTACCTGCCAGTACAACAAGAAGGCCGGCTATAATGATGCTGTCTACGCGAAGATGAAGGAATATGGTGTCGTGCTCATGCGCGCTGACAAGACTCGTCCGAATGCTGCTATCGACGCTGAGCTCCAGAAACTGAAGCGCACATCCATCCCTGTGAATGTGCTCTATCAGAAGGGCGAAGCCCCAGCCATCACGGCCGAGCTTCTGAACCCTAATTACATGCTCGGCTTCTTCGAGGAATATCTCGGAGCCAAGTCAGAAAAGAAAGAAGATTAATCTT
>CAYJLR010000106.1:0-7301 GCA_964370895.1 uncultured Akkermansia sp.
GTTGCTCTTGGAGAAGGTTTCTTGGTCTTCACCTACTTCCTTGAGGCTCTGGCTGGCTTTTGCGCGCTCGGCATCGCTGACGACTGTTGACGCATCGACTACGGACTTTGTCGTAGACTTAGCTTTTGCTTCATCCTTATCGTAAAGAAGTCCCTGCTTGCTAGGCTGTATCTGAATCTCAACCTCGCCGCGCAGTGGGACGTGTACACCCTCATGCTGCATGCGAGCCCTCACCGTGACTATACCAGGCTGTAAACCTGCTTGCACGATGACTGGAGCATCCCCCCAGAGTAAAGGCACAGGCTTCAAGCCCCCTTCCGTGCTGCCGAAGAGGCTAGCGTCGCCTTCGATGTCGAACTGCACCTGCCCATTATTCAGGCGGCGCACGACGCCGAAGCTATCGACGATCTGCGCGACGACGACGACCTGATCGCCGCCATTTGCTTCCGTCGCGATGCCTTGATCATCGACGAGGAGCTGGAGGCGTGCTGGTCGCTGTGGCATGGATACCTTATGCGTGGCGATGACTTCGCCCTTGTCATTGAGGGCTTCTGCCATGATGCTGACCTGATGAGTCTTCGAACCTTCGCGTGTCTGTGCCTTCGCGACTTGGAAGTCGAATGCCTTGTCAAAGGTGAACCAGCGCGTGTCCTTCTTCTCCATCACGCGTGCTTTTCCGTCCACAAAGCTCGTGAGACGCACGCTAGGAGCATTGCTGATGACAGTGACATCCTTCGGTGAGAAGGGAGTCATCTGATGCGCGATGTACACCATGGGCTTCAGGTGATCAGCCTGACCTTGGAACATGTAGAAGGAGGTCTTCGGAAGACGGAAAGCATCCATGATACCACCGTAGAATGGATCTGGGTGGTAGCCACGCTGGTGATCGAAGCTATGCCAGAGAGAACCACCGAAGTGGTAGGGTGCAGCCTTCTTCAACACATCGATAGAAGTCACAGGATAGCTAGGCTTCGTGTAGTGAAAGGCCTGTATGAGCTGTGGCATCTCCCCCCACTGCCTCGCGACGCGCGAGGGAGAGTTATGCGAAAACCAGCTATCGACGTTATCGCCGAATTCGCGCGTGAAGTATACCTTATTATTCTTGACCTGCTCCTGACGTATGCCATCTTTCCCGCCATTATCTGGGTGGGTGAAGATGACATCGAAATGCTCACTACCACGCGCAATGAGATCACTCGCAGTCCATGATCCGGGGAGCTCAGACTTCACAATATCGCTCACATTCTTGGCAAAGTCAGCTGGATAATGCGTTTCATTCAGAATAGGCTCCCAGAGGAAGGCGGAAGGGCGGTTACGGTCACGACGCACCATCTCGGTGATGTCCGCATAGACGCGCTGAGCGAAGTGCGGAGCATTATTCCAGAACTGCCAACCGGGGGTGTTCACGATGACAAAGAGGCCGAGCTCATCACAGGCATCCATGAAGGCAGGATCTTGGGGGTAGTGAGCGTTACGAATGAGTTCGAGACCAGAAGCCTTCAACTTCATAGCATCGCGCCAGTGGAGGTTATTACTCAGAGCATTACCGATGAGAGCGAAGTCTTGGTGACGGTTCGCACCGATGAGTTTATCATTGTAAGGCTTACCGTTCAAGATGAGCCCCTTCTCATGGCTGAAGTCTATGCTGCGGATACCGAGCTTCTTCATGTAGCCATCGACGAGCTCGTTCTTATCATTGTAAACACGGACTTGAAGCTTGTAGAGATAGGGGCTACGAGGTGACCATAGCTGTGCATCTTTCACCTTCAGAGTCGCCTCTGCTCCTTCTGCTTTCGCGACTACTGTATTATCCGCATCGACGAGTTCGTAGCTGATGCGCCCCTTTCCATGCAGGTCTGTCTTTACTGAAACATGGGATTCAGCTTCGCTGACGAGTGGATAGCTGATGAAGCAGCCACCGCCTGCTACCTTGTCCGCCATATTTTCATCCGTGATGTAAGTATCCTTGTCGGTGCTAATGAGCCAGCAGTCGCGGTAGATACCACCGAAGTAGCAGAAATCGAGAGACTCTTGTGGCTTACCTGGTGCATAGTTCGGGTCATCAGAATTATCACACCACACGGTGATGACATTATCCTCACCAGCCTTTAAGTAAGGGGCGATATCCACACCAATGGGGAGATAGCCACCGAAGTGCTCCTTCACAAGCTTGCCATTCACCCAGATCTTAGACTTCCCCATGATAGCTTCAAAATAGAGAAGCTGTCGCTTCTCAAGCTGCGCTGCCGTCGGGGTGAAGTGCTTCCTGTACCACGCACTGCCCTGGTAGTTCACACCGCCGGAGGCTTCCACGGGGAGCGCTTGCAGCCCATCGGGGAGATTCACAACTGCCCAGTCTGCGTCATCGAAATTCAGCTCTGCTGTAGCATCGCTGAGTTCATTCTTCGGGTCGAGCTTTAGTCTCCACGCTGGATTCATACTCACCACATCACGACCTGTACCTTCTTGGGCATAGAATCCTGCGGTTGAGTAGCGGTCTTCCCCTGCTGCTTGCAGGCTACTATGTAAACCAACAGTGAGAATAGAAAGGAGGGAGCAAGTCAGGCGATTCGCTATAGTCGCTGTCGTAGTAAAAACTGCCATAATGTAAGGAACACTCTAACACATCACCATCAATTGTCAATCATACAGTTCTTGCGCGAAATCACTAAACAATGATAGCGTGGCAAAAAGCCACGCTATCAAACACATTTAACAAACTACATGAAAAAAATTATGGAGTCTCAACTAGCTTGATGTTGAGAGTCGTATCAGGATAGGTCTGCTCTACATAGACAGTCACACCATCAACGATTACTGGGCGATGCTCATGGGAGAACACATTACTACCTGTGTAATTCGCATGACGCTGTCTCTTCGGAGCGCATCTGATTTCAAAATGTTCGGGGATTTTCGCGCTTGTGTGCTGAGTGTATGATACGGGGCGGGAAACATCAGATCCTAAAACCTCATTCAATGATGCACGGAGGGTATTTAAATTAGGGTGATTCTTACGTGCTACAGCGGCTCCTGGGCCACCAGTGGAAAATAAACTTAGAGCGAAGAAGCCTGCAAAGAGGGACATCACAGCCACACTGCTAATAGCGAGCTTAGGCATCGTCATATTGCTAAAGAAATGACATACATCATCCCAGATACGACGGCTAGCCGGTGGAGAAACCGCACTCTGGACTACTCTTTCATGGAAATTTGATAGAAATCTCTCTTCAAAGTGCTCATCCTTGGTAGGCTCCTTATATAGGCTTGCTAGCAGGTTCTTTAATTCATCTTCGTTCATACCTGACTCTTCACTTTTTTGTGTTTATTATTACAAAGCGATTGTGGCGATATATGGTAGACGTAATCCTACCATATATCGTTCAAAATAAAATACATTTTTTTGCTATTTTTGCACTTATTTTGATTTATGTTTGTAAAATATATTTTTTTAATAAAAATTCACACACTTCTCAACGAGCTTAATTTTAGATCATATCAATTTTTTCTACTGAATTTTATTTTCTACACACAATATACACCCTAACAAACATATTTTAGAAACTACATGACAAAACATGATAAGAATAAATCTAACTATCTTAATAAATACGCATTGACAAAAGGTCAGTCTTGAGGCACACTCCATGGCACATGATTAGCTTTACCAACCTTTCCGAAAGCACGGACATAGGATCGAACTCATATCTTCTTCGCTGGGGAAGATCTCGCATCGTACTTGATGCAGGGATGCACCCAAAGAAAGAAGGACTTGACGCCATACCAAACTACGATCTCATCGGTGAAGACAGCCCTGACGCCATTTTCATAACGCATTCACATCTCGACCACATCGGCACACTCCCAGTAGTACAGGCGAAGTTCCCCGACATGGAAGTCTTCATGACACCTGCGACCTCCGTCATCACGGATGCTATGCTGCATAACTCAGTCAACGTCATGACAGCGAAGCGCACCCAAGAGGGCATCACAGCTTACCCTTTCTACACACATGGTGAGCTAGATCAGGCGACACGCCACTGGACGGCGCACCCATACGATCAGTCCTTCCGCGTCGGTTATGATAACTCTATGCTCGCGACACTCCATGACGCAGGACACATCCTCGGCTCATGCGGCGTCATGCTCGAAGGAGAAGATGGAAAAACCCTCCTCTACACAGGCGACGTACAGTTCGACTCCCAGAGCCTCATCAAGGGTGCCGACTTCCCAGAATCAGGCGTAGACATCCTCGTGATGGAATGCACCCATGGGAACACGCACCGCTCCCCCGAGTACCGACGCGACAAGGAACTGGCACGCCTCGCCACCGCTATACGTGAGACACTTGAAGACAATGGAGCCGTCCTCATCCCCGTATTCGCGCTAGGCAAGAGCCAAGAACTCCTCTACGAGATCAACCAATTCCGCGAGCAAGGCCTCATCCCAGATGTCCCCATCTACTTCGGAGGACTCAGTACGAAGCTCACCCTCATCTACGACAAGCTCAGCGACAGCACCCCACGCCAGCTCCCTGGCTACCGTCTGCGCGAGTCTATCAAGACGCAATCCTTCCCTCGCAAGGGGAAAGGAACCATCAACGCCTCCCCTGGGAACATCTACCTCGTCTCCAGCGGCATGATGAGCGAGCACACCATCTCGCACAAGCTAGCAGAGCAAGTGTTACCACGTAAGAACGACGCCATCCTCTTCGTCGGCTACAGTGACCCAGAGACCCCAGCAGGAGCAGTAAAAGCAGCCCAGTACGGAGAAGGCGTCGCCACACGCGCAAAGAGCAAGCAGACCTACCCCCTCCTCTGCCGCACCGAGCAATTTGACTTCTCGGGACACGCCTCACGCCAATCCCTCATCGACTATGCAATCAAGCTGAAGCCAGAGAGCATCGTCCTCGTGCACGGAGACCCCATCGCACTGGAATCCATGAAGGAAAGCCTCAGCGAGGTACTCCCACAGACACGCATCTTCATCCCCGAAGCGCAGCAGACCATCATCCTTGATGGCGACACGGAAAGTTAAGCAGACTCTCCAGACTTGCAGCGCCCGACACCTTCTGGTAGAATAGGGCAAACTATGGCGCAGGGATACAACAAAGAGCAGGTACAAGCCATTCTCAAAGAGAACTTCGGCTTCGACCAGCTACGCTCTGGACAAGATGAAGTCGTCCATGCCGTCATGGAAGGACGCGACACACTCGCCATCATGCCTACAGGCGGAGGCAAGTCCCTGTGCTACCAGCTCCCTGCCCTCTGTCGCGACGGCATCGTCATCGTCGTGAGTCCCCTCATCGCCCTGATGAAAGACCAAGTCGATGCGCTGCAGGCGAGACATATCCCCGCGGCCGCCATCCACTCTGGGCTCTCCAGTGACGAATACAGGCAAGTCACCCAGAGCTTCTACCGACAAGAACTGAAGATACTCTACGTCGCCCCCGAACGCTTCGGGCAAGAGCACTTCATGCAGACACTGCGCGAGCAGAACATCTCCCTACTCGCCATCGACGAAGCCCACTGCCTCAGCCAGTGGGGGCATGACTTCCGCCCCGACTACCTGCGTCTAGGACGCGTGAGAGAACAGCTCGGCTACCCGCAGACCATCGCCCTCACCGCCACCGCGACCGAGCAAGTGAGACAAGACGTGCTCGGCACACTCCAGCTTGCAGACCCAGCCGTCGTCATCAGCGGCTTCGGACGCGAGAACCTCGACTTTGCCATACGTCACTGCGACAAGAGGCAAGCAAAGTTCGACCGTCTGCAAGAACTCGCGAAGCAATGGAAGACCGGCATCATCTACTGCTCCACGCGCAAGAACGTCATGCTCGTCTTTGAGCAACTGCGCAAGGAAGTCCCGAACATCGTCGCCTACCACGCAGGCATGACAGACGACGAACGCGAATACTCGCAAGAAGCCTTCATCTCAGGGCGCGCCGACATCGTCGTCGCGACAAACGCCTTTGGCATGGGCATCGATCGAGCGGACGTCCGCTTCGTCGCCCACTTTGAAATCCCTGGCAGCGTCGAAGCCTACTACCAAGAAGCAGGCCGCGCAGGGCGAGACGGAAAGCAATCCGCCTGTGAACTCCTCTTCAACCACGCTGACCTACGCACACAGGAATTCTTCTTTGAAGGCAGCAACCCCTCCCCCCAGCTCATACGCTCGCTATACAACTTCATCCGAAGCCAAGCCGACCCTGAAACCCACCAGCTGGAAATGACCGTCGATGAAATGAGCAACCAGATGGGCTCAGATGTGAACCCCATGGCAGTCGGCTCCGCCCTCTCCATCCTGAACCACTGCGATGCCATCGCGCGCTATGACATCCCTGGTAGACTACTGCGCGGCACACGCGTCGTAAACCCGAATCTCGGAGCCGCGATGCTCCCCATAGACGAAGAACGCCTCGAAGAAAAATCGCGACGCGACCACCTCAAGATAGAATCCATCACACGCTTCGCCTACTCGCAAGAATGTCGCCACAAGTGGATACTCGACTACTTCGGAGAAGACGACAGCAGCAGCTGTGGGCACTGTGACCGCTGTAATGGCTCATCAGGAGGAAAACGCGAAGAAGTCACAGCCGAACACATCGACACCATACGCAAAGCACTCGCAGGAGTAGCACGCGCCTCGCGACGCGACGTCGACGGAAACTGGCAAGCCATCTACGGACGCAGCAAGATCATGGACATGCTACGTGGCTCGAAAAAAGCAAACATGCATGCGGGACTCACAGGCCTGAGCACCTATGGCATCTTAGAACACCTCACTGACCCGCAGATAAAAGCCCTCTTCCGCGCCATGATGGACGCAGGCTACATCATCAGCACGGGAGGCGACATGCCGCTCGTTACCCTCAGTGCCAGTGGACAAGCCGTCATGCTGGGAAACACAGCTGCAAAGCTCGACATGAACTGGCTGAAAGGCGAACGACCGCCCCGCATTAAAACAGGGAAAGCCCTGCGAGCGCAAGAAATCTTTGACAAAGCCATGGCGATGCGCATGGACAAGGAACTCTACGAGCATCTATCAGAACTACGGCAGAACATTGCGGACGAGTACAACCTGCCAGTATACCGCGTGATGAACACGAAAACCCTGCAAGCACTTGCGAGACTGAAACCAGTCACCGTGGAGGGAGCAGCGGAGCTGAAAGGCATAGGACCGTGGATTAGAGAAAACCACCTTGCCGCCTTTATTGAACTCATCGCCGACTACGAAGGCGTATAAAAAGCCGACTCCCTGCGCGCTAGCGTTAAAAGGATTTTTAAGGGCCACTGCCCTTAAAC
>CAYJLR010000107.1:0-7241 GCA_964370895.1 uncultured Akkermansia sp.
CGCTGTTTACTTCATTTTCTACATCCACCTTGGCAGAAAACGAATTGCGAGAACTCCCCTAAAGACACCGAGGTGCAACATTCACTTGCCCCTTTTCTTCTAAGATACTAAGATCGGCTTTCGAACCCTCTTCTATCTATCGCGTCTATCAATAAAATGTAGCGTTTCTCATCAACTGTTAGCACCATAATTTCATTGTGTTATACTGCGAGAGCTCCCCACGAAAAATCGAATCTGTTGCCGACTCCTGAATTGAAAACAAGCAGGCCTCGCTCTTGCGGTGAGGAGCGAGGCCTGAATGATATGACTGAAACGTACTTTTAGAAGCTCAGGCGATAGCCTGCGCTCGCACTGCAGTTCTGCTGATCATCTCGCAAATCAACTGATGCATCAAAGAAGAGTGAGGATTTTTCACTGACAGGCATGCTAGCGCCCAAGCCTAGCTCTACTCCCACAGGACCTGCCTCTGCGCCTTTAATACGCGCATGGCTTCCTGCTACATTAGTGAGACTTACATCTGCCTCTTGGGCACGATCGCCTGCGTCGACTTTGAGCAGGGCTCGGGCTCCGATTTGCATACCGAAGTCGAACCTGCTTTCGAAGCGGGTACCGACACCGAAGGTGGCGATGGTGTTCTCTTGCTCACCTACGTGCAGGGCAGCGTCGCTGCCTGACTCGGTATAGCTATCAAGATAGCTGTGGACAAGGGCTGCGCTGAAGACAGGGATGAGTGTGCTGCTTTCGCTCAGCTTGATGTCATAGCCCAGCTCATACATGACACCGAAGCTGTAGCCATCGGTATCTCCCGATGTCGAGTAGCTGCCATTTGCGTGGCTGACATGGCGATTCAGGCTGGCATCCATGAGCCCCCAACTTATGAAGGCCTTGTGCTGCCAGTTGCCGCGTTGGTGCTGCGCAGCGAGGCTGAGGTAGTAGCTATCTAAATCTCCGCTGGCACTGTCTACACTGCTGGCGTCTAGGTCACCATAGAGCGCGGTGAGAGCAAACCCTAGACTGGTATTTTCAGCAATCCCCCAGTCTGCGCCCACACTGCCACCCCAGTTGTCGATATTGTGACCTGCGGCTGTGCCTTCGCTTTCTAGCTCATTGCGCCCTGCTTCAGCTGATATCCAGAAGTTACTTTCTCCAGCGGGCATGAAGCCTCCAGTGCGGTTGCGCATGCGCATGAGCTGACCTTCGATGTTACTGAGTGCAGCGGAGCCAAGGCTAGTGACACCTGCACCTGCAAGACCTGCTAAAATACGATCGCTCTCAGATGTCGCAGAATTGCTTTGTGCGAGTATACCATTGATCGAATCGAGTACCGAAGCTAAGTCCGTGTCAGCCGCGCTACCTTGCTGGCTGACTACATCGAGCAGTACTCCGCCAGCATAGCCATTAGCACTGATGCTCATCTCAGTATAGCTAGCGAGAGGCAGTCTGATATTAGCCGAGATAATGCCTGTAATGGAATCGTAGCTCAGATCTGTGAAGTACTTGCCCAGTATCCCGTCCAATCCGAGTTGAGAGTCCGAGAGGGTGAGATTTGTGGATAGTTTGATAAGCTCGATATCATAGTTGCTGCTAGATGAAAGCGTTAATGACTCAACAGAACTGTCAAGTTGAAGCATGAGCTTCGTGTCAGCGCTGAGTGTAAGCTGCTCACTGCTAGCGCTGAAAATCTGCTGAGTCTCGCCCGCTTCAAGATTGTTCTCATTAAGCAAGATGCCCAGTGTTCCCCCATCCATCGTCGAGGTCTGAGTCAGCGTAAGGCTCTGGTCTGATGCCGCATCGCGGAAATCGATGACAACATCCGCACCACTAGTACGTATAGCGGACATCTGGGCATTAGCCGCGTGGGTGATGACAGCACGACCTGCCGCGCCAGTTATGGTAAGTCCTGTACCTGCCTTGAGGCTCTGATCTCCACCGCTGAGCATATTGATAGTTGCATCTTCATAGCTGCCAGTGTAGGCGGCATCTGCGCCATTGATGTTAACGATTCCTTTGACGACAGAGCCCACCGCGGCTGTGTTGCTTAGACCTGTGACAGTGATGTCGGCTCCCGTAGCGTCGAGAGTAGCGTTGTCAAGCTGGAGTGTACCTGTGAAGAGCTGTGCATCGGGGGTCAGGCTTTCTACCTTGAGAGTGACATCCTTGGCTAGAATATCGCTTTGCGCGGCACTATAGGCACTGTTACTGAGCTTGATCTCATTAGCACCACTGCCGATGAGGTCGAGTGTGGTGCCCACTTCGCCCCAGAGATTGGAAAGGGTGAGCGTACCAGCACCGAGGTGGCTGATGTCGATGGTGCTATCCTGCGAGACGACGACCTTATCCACGGTGTCGAGGACATCCAGACTGTCCATGCGGCCGCTTACATTCAAGATGGGACTCAGGATGCTCAGCTGGTTGTCCTCTTGCGGAGTTGCGGCAAAATTGTTTGCTGTGTTCCACGTACGATCAGTAGATTCCTGTATCGTCAGCGTGAGTTTGTCCGTGCCATCTTGGGTGAGGAGCACATCCACCCCCGCCTCAACATGGGTATAGATATCACCAGCCATTTGAGATAGGTCAAACACGCTCCACTTCGCATCGGTCTGCTCGTAGATGTAGTAGGTCTGACTCATGCCAGAGGTCTGAGCTGTAGCCACTGCGTTGGCGAGCGAGGCGCTACTGATGCTGAGTGAGGGCTGTCCCCCTATCGCCTTGGGGAAGAGGGAGTCCGCCTTTAGCATGCTTTTATCTGTGCTTAGATCACCATTGATGATGATGTGGTTGATCGAGAGCGTGTTGAATGCCGCAGTCGAGCCAGCACCGAGATTGAGCTTCTCTGCACTGATGCTTCCCGACACAACTCCAGTAGAGCCATCTGCGATGGTGAGCTGCGAGTTTGCATGGGTCAGATTGAGCGAGCCTTCCCCCTCCATGGCCTGAAGAGTCACATCATTGGATGTATAGAGCACGGAGCGCTCGGCGAGTGTGAGAATTTGGTTCTCTATCGTGCCAATGCTTACCGAGCTGAAGCTTTGTGTAATTAATCTACCAGTAATGCCATATAAGGCGTCTATTGCGGAGAAGTTGCCGAGAGTAAGTGAGCCTGTATTGGTGATGCTGGCATTATGGGCATCCACTCTGTCTATGGTTACCTCACCCGCAGTGCTGAACGTGGCATTAGTGGAGAGCTGCAACTGCTTTGCCACGAGCGTCGAGTTTGCATCGATGTCTAGCACCCCCTTTGTCCCGATGACGACTTCGGCATTATTTTGGAGTGCTACTTCGGCACTTTGGAGTTTCAGTGTACCTTGTGTCACTTGTAGGGAGTTAGTGGTGAGGACACCCTCCTTGAGGACGTAGGCAGAGCTCCCATCCTGGGTCTCCACGAGTATACTCGTAGCCGTAGCCGCAGGCCCGAGAGTGATCTGGATATCAGAGCTCAGTGTGCCGATGAGGAGAGCATCCGCAGAGGCACTACCTGGTGTGCTGGGAGAGTAGCCGTCCGTCCACTCAGAAGCCTCTGCCCAAGAGCCATTACCATCGGCAACCTTCCAAGCGTTGCCCACACGCGTCATGGAGATGGTGATATTGTTGCTCTCTTTCTCGATGGTGAATTGCGCCGAACCTATCTGAACAGAGCTCATATTATTGAGGGTGAAGTCCCCTGCATCAATACCGCTCGCATCAGTGAGCTGAGCGAGGATGTAGCTATCTCCATCTTTGAGCTCTGCGTCTAGGAGCTCATCATTACTGATATTAAATGAGAGCTGGTGCGTAGAGCTACCAAAATCTATCTTGCTTGCCTTGATGGCGGGCTGAGCCGCATGATCATAGTCTATTGAAATAGAGGTGAGGCTACTCGCGTCAATATCACCTAGCACGGTGAGATTGTCACCTAGCGTGATACTAGATGCCTTGAGACTCGCGGCTGTGACTGCCTCGGATGCTACGAGCGCACCCGTGATGGAGAGTGCGCCACCATCGAGTATCCCGCTTGTCGTCAGGCTGCCGCTCACCGTCAATGAGCCTACCGTGTTGGTCTGATTTCCAGTGAGTAGGAGGTTGCCACCTGTCGATAAGCTTCCTTTACCAGAGAGCTGTACAAGGCTGATGTCCTCTGTGGAGGTGGTCGTGAGAGATGAGTTCTCTACTACGGTCAGAGAGTTCGCAGCATTGCTAAAGGCTTCTATAGAGCTTGCCGTGCCAGCAGACGTACCTACCGAGAGACTCGCACCTGATTTGGGTGTGGAGATCGTACCGTCTAGCGTGATTTGGTCAAAGGTATAGTCAGTCCCCTTGAGTTTCATGTCATATGCTTTGACTGTGCCGCCTTCAGTGACGTTATTTGTAATATCCAGCGTGCCTAGTGCGGTTGTTGTGAGTGTCACGCTCCCCTCATTATAAAAGCTATCCAGCGTGAGATAGGAGTCTATAGCGAGTGATCCCGTATTGTGTAAGCTGTCGAGCTTGTTTTGGATCGTATCGATAGACACAGTGCCTGTGGTTGTGAGTTGTGTCGTTTCATGGAGATTGGTAATACTGCTCTTATTCCCTATGGATAATTTATTAACTGTGACAGTATTTGCATCCAGCTCGGTGAAGGTAACCGTATCCTTCATCGAGGACAAATCAACATCGCCTGTGGTACGGAGAATCCCTCCCTCCCTCACCGCCTCAATTTTCAGATCACTTGATGCGGTGAATGTGCCCGAGTTGCTTAGTGATTGGATTGAGATATCCCCTGTGTTAGTCAGATTCAGTGTGTTGTTGCTACCTATAGTGACATCGGTTGCGCTTAGATCCATCTGTACGCCGGAGGTGAGGCTAGCTCCTGTGCCTATCACAGAGAGATCTCCCATGACGACGATACTCGCTGGTGAGGCTGATGTGAAGGTATAGTTCGCTCCATCAATAGTCATATCCATGACCTCAATATTGTTAGGAGTGTTGACCTGAATCGTCGTTTTCGTGCCAGCGTTTGTAAAGAAAACATGATCACCCTGGGTGAAGGCTGTATCAACTCCGGAGCTACTATCAGCCTTCCAGTCAAACGTCTCGCTGGTGTCCCAGGCATTGTCACTGCCCGCCCCAATCCAGTAAAGATTCGCAGCCGCTGCTTGAGCCTGCTCTTGTTGGAATATATAGCCGAACGATCCCACGCACAACGCGCTAGTCGCAAGGGTGGTAACGAAGGGGGAGAAAAGAGCATAGCCAGAAAGAATAGCTCTGCGAAGTCCGAGTGGAAGGTGTGTTTTCATAATAACAAGAAATACTTGACACAAATCCCTTATCATATTTATCTAATATAGTCAATGAAATAAACATAAAGCTATGAGTGTCAGGAAAAGAGCTGCACCACGATTAGACCAGCATAATAACATAATTTTCCTTTTATTTTGAAGTAGATATCATCCTTTTTGCCAAATCATAAACGAAACTCGCTATAAAAATCGGGAGAACGTAACTCAGGCCTGAACCAGAACTGAAATAATCAATAAGAAAGTAACTCAATAATAGAGAAAGAAGAGCAATAGCGATAGCTTTTAAATTCTTCATAAGGGGAAAACGTAGATTTCCTCGACCATTAAGCTCCTTTCGCAAATACCCTAAAGAGATAATCTGTTTGCGAATATCGCTATGCTTGGGGCTGGAACGGAAAATTTCTCTAATACCCATTAGCGCATCATTGCTACCTAACTGCGCTGCGCTATGAAAGCAGCTCAAGGCTTCTGGTAGACGCTCCATATTGCTATAGCAATTCCCTAATACTACATAGGCGTCAACATAATGCTGCTTAGATGCTTGAGTCAACCAATATTCGACTTCTGAGAAATCTTCTTCACTATGCATAGATTCACTCAGACAAATTGCGAGTTGAAATTGGCTTTCAGCATCACCTTTCTGAGCAGCCTCGATATAGTCGCGACTTTTTCCTTTAGATCGAAAAACCACACCCTGATATTGCATATCCATCCCTTTATTTATAATTTTTTTGATTATGTTTGACATGACAATCTTTATATCGTTATTTTTAATGATCTCTGTATTTTACCAAAGGCGGGCCCATTTACTCAAAGAAATGAAAAACGCAGGTCAAAAAGGTCAAAAAGAAGCTTAATCTATCCAAAAAACGCTAATAAAAATAGCCACGTAGCTTAGTTTTTCACCATTGCACTTGCAAATTTAATCGGGGTACCTATTTTTGAAGCTGCATCATTCATTTCTTAGTCTATTAAAAACATATAAAGGTAGCATAACAAAAGGGAGTTGAAAGGCTAAAATAATACCAATCATCAATAAGTAATCATTAATGACGTTCTCATGAAACATTTTCAAAGCCAAAAAAGATCCTGCAATAGACAAAAGTGCTAATATAGAGTAGATCATATTTGAGTAGGCTTTGTTAATCTGCTGCCTACAATTATTGCCCTTATCCTTTCGTTCAAGAAATAAAACAAAATTTTTCCATGATATTATAGCTGAAGGGAGCATTCCTAGTATTAAAAACACTTCAATATATAATCCGCATAATATCAAAAGATTGATACTATTTGAAATATGACGCGCGAATACAATTAACAATAATTCGCAAATCACAATAATTAGAAACTTCATTACTTACATCCTTCCCATGAACAATGTTCCTTTTGAGCAGAATCGAAAGCTTCTTTCCCCAAGTCACCCCTTACAGCATTTGCGTAAATTCTTGCTATATCATAGCATCGCCCAAATAGAAAATCATTCGGTATGATTAAAGTCAGCAAAGCACCTTCTGCACCACAACCATTAGAGTTTGTTGGTGGTGTAGTTTGTGAAAGATACTCACAACAGCCCTGATCATTTATTCTTACTTTTTTACTAGGGCATTTTTTCTGACATTCTTGTAATTTGTGATTTCTTATTCTAGAGCTTATACCTGCTATAATCATTTCCTCTGTTGGAAATATTTCTAATGGATACTGCTCCGCTATTGCTTGACGTTCCGCATTTTGTATACCGACAGGTACTGTGATAGTGCCCTGTCGTTCCAACTCATCCCATAGCCATATTTGATTCCCCACAAAGGCGTACATGTTTACTCCACCTTGTTCGGCAATGCGGTCGCGGTTGATCCAGCGGTTGTTGGTTGGATTGTAGTGGCGGTAGTTGACTCGTCCCCACCCCATTGGAGACTCGCCCTGCGGGCAAATGCTGCTGCACAGCTTTCTCTTAACGGCCTTACAGCCGTCGATCACTGTAACTGT
>CAYJLR010000108.1:0-7195 GCA_964370895.1 uncultured Akkermansia sp.
TGTCCCAGCTGATAATATTAATGACCTGCGCTGGGGCGAGCATGACTGCCGTCTCATCCGCTTCGCTGGGCGGGGAGGCTTTCAGCGCCTTGCGCCTATTTTTCCACCAGAGGAGGAGGGCTGTAACGACTCCGAGGTCATCGAGCCAGCCTATGAAGATGAGCGATGTTTATGATATGCCTACGCAGGATAAGCACAAGAACTTCCCCTTCTTTGACTTATACTAATGAAATAATAGCATTTAAATAAGTCTTGAACAAGTAATAGAGTTGTTGTACATTTTCTGCGATTTAATTGAGCTATGTTGTTTTCTAGTCACGAGTTTTTGTTTTTATTTTTACCTGCTACTCTGTTCATATATTTTGTTTTATTACGAAGAACGCGAACTCTACAAAATATATTTTTAACACTGGCGAGCTTGTTCTTCTATGCTTGGGGCGAGCCTGCCTTTGTGATGGTGATGATACT
This sequence comes from uncultured Akkermansia sp., assembly GCA_964370895.1. Lineage (GTDB taxonomy): Bacteria > Verrucomicrobiota > Verrucomicrobiia > Verrucomicrobiales > Akkermansiaceae > Akkermansia. The sequence continues at coordinate 469 of CAYJLR010000108.1, forward strand.
ATCCATTTTCTTTAATTGGGGGCTAGCTCTGCTGGTCGACAAGTTTCGAAAAGAGAGGATCAAGGTGAAGATGATTCTCTTTTTAATGATATTCATTAATTTATCTATCTTGGGGCTGTTCAAGTACCTGAGTTTTACACTGGATACTGTTAATGATTTGTTCTCTTCTCAGATAGGTGTACCGCAGATTATGCTGCCTTTAGGAATTTCGTTTTTTACCTTTCAGGCTATATCATATGTAGTAGATGTTTACAGAGAGCATGGCGAGGTTCAGCGTAATCCGCTGAATGTAGCTCTTTATATCGCCTTTTTTCCACAGTTAATTGCAGGGCCTATCGTGAGGTATGAAACGATCTGTGAGCAGATTCGTAATAGAAGGGAGAGCATGAATGATTTTTCCGCAGGCTGTACGCGCTTTATTATTGGCTTAGCTAAAAAGATGATCATTGCTAACAATATGGCCATCGTTGCAGATGCCGCTTTCGGGAGTCAAACAGGGCTCAGTACTTCAATGGCGTGGGTAGGTGCGCTGGCTTATACTTTTCAGATTTATTTTGATTTCTCTGCTTATTCTGATATGGCTATAGGCTTGGGCCGTATGTTTGGCTTTAAATTTTTAGAGAATTTCAACTATCCCTACATTTCTCGTTCTATAACAGAGTTTTGGCGTCGATGGCATATTTCTCTCGGTACGTGGTTTCGTGACTATGTATATATACCCTTAGGTGGTAATCGTGTTCACAGCCAGTCGCGTCTTGTATTTAATATATTTGTCGTGTGGCTACTTACAGGTATATGGCATGGTGCGAACTGGACTTTCATCGTATGGGGTCTATTGTACTTTGTGTTGTTAATGCTAGAGAAATTAACACAGTTGGATAAGAGGCTTTCTTATGCATCCTATCTTACAACCTTCTTTTTCGTCATGATTGGATGGGTTGTTTTCCGAGCACCGAATATTCAAGAGGCTGGTAATTATATTGCCATCATGTTCGGATATAATCAGGATAACGTCCAAGCCTCCATGGCTCCCTTTTATCTGCGAAATTATTTAGGTGTTTTTGTGTGTGCTATTGCATTTAGTTTCCCACTTATTCCATTCCTGCAAAGGAAGTTTGGGGGTTGTAAAATTTACAATTTTGCTTATGGCGTATCGCTTATTATTATTATGTTAATGGCACTGTCTTGCGTTTTTAAAGGTGGTCACAATCCATTCATTTATTCCAATTTTTAAGTTTTTGTAATGAGTACTTCATCCCCAAAAGATCCTATACTTGCCAATAAAGTCGTGGCAGTTGCCTTCATTCTTGTCATTGCGTGGGGGGCTTATATCTGGTTTTCAAATTGCGTTATTTTTGTAAAACAAGTTTTTATAGGAAACGCTTCCACTTCGGTACAAGCCGGAGCTAAGATAGACTCTATTATGGATGATACCCCTCCTGCTCCTAAGTATTTACGAGAGGAAGTTAAATCTGCGTCAGAAGAGCGAATGTCTCATAATAAATCTGCGTTTATATGGCCTCCAGAGAAGTTGAGTATTGAAGGTCATCACAAGATTATATCCTTATTAGCTAAAAAAGATACAATCACGAAATCCCTATTTTTAGAGCTGAATACAATCATGCATCATGTATTGAAGATAGATGCGATACGCGATGATGCACTTTATATCATTAAGCAAGAAAACGGAGCTCTTGCGCATATTGAGCTTAAGGATTTACCTGATACTCGAGGGCAGAAATATATTGAGTATGATCGACTTGTTCGAGGTGTGAAAGCCTTGCAAGATACGAGAAGTGCGGATGTGCTAGTTGTACGTTATCCAGAAAAACCATCTGCTCTGTTTTTATCTGCAGCGTGGCAATCGTATTTAACTCAAACCGATGAAGAGTATGATAAATCTATTGAACTGCTGTCTCCAGATGTGTCCTGCCTTAACTTAGTTCAAGAAGCAAGCAACGAGAGGATTCCAATCGCAGAGCTTCAATTTAAGTCCGATCATCACTGGACTCCTGAAGGGGCGTTTTGGGCTTTCCAAAAAGTGGCGGCTTACTATAAGAGTAAAGTGGATTTGAAGATACCGGATGAATATCTTAATATAGATAATTATGTTGTAGATGTTTACTCACAATCATTTGTCGGTTCTTCAGGTGAGCGAGTTGGAGTTTGGTTGGCGGGGAAAGACGATTTTTCTCTTATTTACCCCCGTTTTAAGACAAGCTTCGAGCTTTGGCGTCCACAAATCCCTGAGTATGCGCAAGGAGACTTTAAAGATGTATTTTTTATTGATGCTGCTTTCGAAGTGCATGAGCATCCTAACACACAGCTCTATTCTACCTATTTGGGGAATAACTCTATTATTATAGTTAAGAATAATAAGGCTATCAATGACAAACGCCTACTCTTGGTTCGTGATAGTTTTGCAAATGTTATAGCACCATTCTTGTGCTTACTTTTCGAAGAGATTCATATCATTGATCCTCGTCATTATCGTCAATCTGTGGCGGATTATGTGGAATATATAGAGCCAGATTGTGTTATGTTTTTAGTCGCGCCACGCTGCTTGATTATAGATAGCGAACCTAGTATATAAAGCGGTGACTCTGGCCTAAGCCTTTTCTTCTTAAAGGAGATCGTTTAATTATCCTCGTTTTCCTCGCTAGGAGGGGCGGCTTTCAGCGCCTTGCGCCTATTTTTCCACCAGAGGAGGAGGGCTGTAACGACTCCGAGATCATCGAGCCAGCCTATGAAGATGAGCCAGTCTGGGAGCGCATCGAAGGGAGATATGACGTAGATGAGCGCGATGATGACCATTACTGAGTTACGCAGTGTCCAGAAGGAGCGCTCCGAGGGGCGACTCGTGGTCTTTATATTCTTCGTGAGGAGACTCTGCGCTGTCTTGACGGTTTCTTTTCTCATGAGTATAGAGGTGAGGGGAAGAGAGAGAGCTTAGCTTTTCTGCTTCGGTGGGCTGCTTTTTTTTCGCTTACGCTGCATCCGCTTGGGTTTGGCAGGTTTTTTTGACCCATCATTTTTTATATGAACCTGCATCAAGAGCAAGGCGAACATGGAAGAGGCGTTCACCTCGACGCAGGATGCCTTGGATATTTCATCTGCCAGTAGGATGATTTGCTGGACGAGGGCTTCGTATTCTTCCACTTCCACACAGAGACGGGCGGTGAGGATATCCTCGTGCAGCTTGATGAGGTTTTTGTAGACGGTAAGCCAGTCTTCTTCCGCTGTTTTTTTCAGACCTTCGACGATGAGGCTAGGCAGCTGGTCGAGTGTACGCTCAACAGCTCGTATGGCTTTCATGCGCTCGCGGTTGAACTTATGCTGCTGCGCACGCGCTTCACAGAGGTAGCGGACGCGACGATCGAGTGTACCGTGCTCTTCTAAGACGGGGATAGGGACGCTGTTCGTGGGAGTCGCATCTATCTTGACCGCGGCTTTTAAGAAGACGCGGTAGATGATGGCGTGGCATTTTTCAGCCGTGAGCTTGATTTGTTCAAACAGCATGGAAAAGAGGAGGGAGGGGCGGTGGGTGCTTATTCTAAGAAAAACTCCTGTTATCTTCAAGCATTATCTTTGCAAGACTCATCGTACTGTCACGGGTATTAGTCTTCGATTTCACCCTGTGCTAATTCGCGTCGTGCGCGTCGACGCTCCAGAGATATCTGTTCCTCTGTAGCACCGAGCCCGCGTAGAAGCTGGCTAGTCATGCTGAGAGCTACTTCTTCCTCACCTGAGAAAACGAGCTGAGCTCCCTCTTCTCGTAGCTTTTCTGCATCGCTGAGGTAGCTGGTGTGTGCCATGACTCGGATGTTTGGATTGAGTGATTGGGCGGCTTGAGCTATCTCTCGACTGGGGGCTGCGGCTGCGGTGATGATGATGGCGCGCGCTTCGCGTATGCCTGCGAGTTCGAGGATGCTGCGATGTCGCGCATCACCGAGAATGGCAGGGTGTTTTTCTACTGCCAGCTTGTTCACCGTATCTATATTCATCTCCAGTACAAGCACATCCATGTCGAAGCTGCGCAGGATGCGAGACATGATCTGACCGCATGGACCGTAGCCTACGACGATGATGCGATGCCTGTCCTCATCTGGTGGATCGGGTAGCTCGGCGTTCTTTTGTCCGAGTAGTCCTATGCCACGCTTTTCTAGACTCTGTATCATCGCTGGGGTGAAGCGGTAGAGGATAGAGTTTAGCGTGATGGTGATGATGGCGACACCGGTGATGACATTAGAAGCTGCAGGGGGGAGTAGTAAATAGGTGCCCGCTGCTAAGGATGCAAGAATGAAAGAGAACTCCCCGATCTGGGAGAGAGATGCCGCGACACCAACCGCCATGCGGCTCGTTTTCCCCAGAAAGAGGATGACGACCAGAGCGACGAGTGGCTTGACAAGAAGGCTGAGGCATAAGGTTGCGAGAGCGAGCTGCCAGTGGTCGATAAGTCCAGTCCAGCTAAATCCCATGCCGATGGAGACAAAGAAGAGTACAGCAAAGGCATCACGCATGGGAAGCGCCTCGCTCGCTGCGCGAGCAGAGAATCGGCTCTGTCCCACGACCATACCTGACAAGAATGCCCCGAGCTCCATCGACGCATTAAACACATAGGAGGAAATCACAGCCACGCCAAGAGCCAGCACGAGAACCGCGAGTGTGAAGAGATCGCTGGAGCTGCTCCTTGCCACATGGCTCAGGATATAAGGAATAACACGTCGACCCAGCAGGGCTACGCTGAGAACAAGAAGGGTCAGCTTCAGAAGCATCCAGCCTAGTGCTGAGGCGATAGCACCGACGCCTGCACCTTGCTGACCGCTGATGATATCGACAATGACAGGTAGCAGCACCAGCAGCATGATGGTAAAGATGTCTTCTACCACGAGCCAGCCGAGCGCTGTATGTCCCACAGGTGTTTGGAGCACGCGGTTATCACTAAGGACGCGTGTCAGCACCACGGTGGAGGAGACGCATATACAGAGTCCGTACATGTAGGGACTGAAGTCGTACGGCTCTCCTGCTCCGAATAAGTGATAGACGAGGGCACCTAGTGCCACGCTGATCGTGATACAGGTGAGGGCACCACGCACCGCAACTCTCCTGACAGAGAGAAGGTCTTTGAAATGAAACTGTAAGCCCACCCCAAAGAGCAGCAGAATCACCCCCACATGAGAGAACTCTGCTACAAGATGACTATCCACCTGCATGCCCCACAGCTGCCCCGACGCGAGCATCCCTGCCAGCAGGTAGCCCACGAGAGGGGAGAGTCGCAGTCGCTGGGCGATGATGCCGAGAACGAGCGCGAGTGCGAGACCGATGGATAGGGTGGCTATCATGACATCATGCGAGCCCAGAGTACCTTAAGGTAACGACCTTCTGGGTAAGTAGAAAGGTAAGGATGATCCCAGCCAGGGCCTGACATTTCGATGATTTGGAGGCGACGACCGAGTCGCTGAGCTGCCTTGATGACTGTCTTTTCGAACTCATAGGCCGAGAGTAGCCCAGAACAGGAGCAGGTCACGAAGAGGCCTCCGGGACGTACGCACTGCATGCCCAGCATGTTGAGATCATAGTATTTTTTAATACCCTCATCCTTCTCCTCATCGCGACCGAGGACGAACTTCGGAGGGTCGAGTAAGACGACATCAAAGAGGGTGCCATTGCGCACCATCTGGCGCGCGTAGACGAAGGCGTCTGCGTGGACGAAATTAATGCGATGCTGCGGGTGGTTGATATTCGCATTGCGCGTTGCCATGGCGATGGCCTTCTCGTCGAGGTCGACTGCTGTCACCTCACTAGCGCCGCCATGGAGCTTTGCTTGGATGGAGAAGCCGCCTGAGTAGCAGCAGAGGTCGAGCATGGTCTTCCCCTCGACGTACTGGGCGAGTTTTACCCTGTTATCACGCTGGTCACAGAAGAATCCTGTCTTGTGCCCTTGCGCGAAGTCGACTTCATAGGAAACACCGTGTTCTTGGACGCGTACGAGGCGTATGGAGTCACTGACAGGCCCTTTCTCTGTGTCTATCTCTTCCATGCGTGCGATGCTCTCATCGACATGGATCACATGGCGTTTTGTGCCGCAGAGTTCATGGAGAATAGGGAGCCACTTTTCGAGGCGATTCCACACACCGAGTGTTGTTACATCAAGACTGAGAACATCGGCGTAGCGGTCGATGATGAGGCCACCTATACCGTCAGAGTCACCGTGCAGGATACGGTAAGCAGAAGTCTTCGCATCGAGCTTTAGCTCATCGCGACGCCAGCGTACAGCCTTCTTCAGAGCCTCGATCAGATCGTCCTCTGAGATAGGGTCACGGCTGTGAGTGAGCATGCGCAGTGGGGTGCGGCTCTTTGCATTCCAGAAGCCACCACCGAAGAGTTCCCCATTCTTGTCGTAGACGTGAATGAGCTCGCCATCCTTGGCGTCACGGCTCACAGCCCCCAGCATACGTGGGAAAACGGCTGGATTATAAGTGAAATATTTTAACTGAACCCAAGGACTGAGCCATTGATCACTACCCTCTGGGGCTTCTCCACCGACAAAGGCACGACGCGGCTGAGGTCGAGAAGAATTCTTGTCAAAACGACCACGTGGGGAGAAGTTCCCACGAACTTGGAAATTCCCATTTCCATCGCGCTTTACTTCATCGCGATCATGGCGGGGACGGAAGCCACCCTCGCGACGCTCACGGAAACCGCCTTCGCGACGGTCTTGGAAGCC
>CAYJLR010000109.1:0-7163 GCA_964370895.1 uncultured Akkermansia sp.
GATCACGGGCATTCTCACGACCACGAGCATTCTCATGATCATGGACATCATGAACATCGCGGTTTAGCTGAGATTATCCCTTTGATTGAGGGCACTGAGATGAGCAGCCGTGCTAAGCAAATAGCTACTAGTTGCTTCCGCATCATCGCGCTTGCTGAGGCAAAGGCACATGGCTGCGATATCAATGAAGTACACTTCCATGAGGTCGGTGCAGTTGATTCCATTGTTGACATAGTAGCAGTGGCTGTCCTCATTGATGACCTAGATATTGGTGAATGTATTGTTACTGAGCTTACCGAAGGTTGCGGTACGGTGCGTTGTGCACATGGAGTACTTCCAGTACCTGTTCCTGCTGTGGTGAATATAGCCGAGATTTCAGGTATCACTCTGCGCCCCTGTTCAGCACGTGGGGAGATGATCACGCCTACAGGTATAGCTCTCGCGGCTTGCTTGCGTACTCGTGACACGCTTCCTGAATCCTACCGTATTGAGAAGGTAGGTATTGGTATAGGTCAGCGTGATTTCGGTCGTCCAAACTGCCTACGCGCTATGATTCTACAGGATAAGACCCCTTCTCGATCTGCCGAGCAGATCATGGTGATGGAGTGCAATATTGACGATTCTACTGGTGAGGAATTAGGCTTCGCGATGGAGCAGATCCTTGCAGCGGGTGCACGTGATGTGCATGCCATACCTTGCTTCATGAAGAAGAATAGGCCTGCCTACCTCCTCCGCGTCATCTGCATGGCAGCTGAGGTGCCCGCACTTGAACAGCTCATCTTCTCGTGCACGAGCACCATTGGTCTTCGCAAGTACGCCGTAGAGCGTAGCACGATGGAGAGAGAACACATCATGGTAAGCCTGCCCGAAGGGGAAGTGCTCGTAAAGAAATGTAGCTTTGCAGGTATTCTCAAGTACTACCCTGAGTATGAAAGCCTCAAGCAGCTCTGCACTAAGATCAAGAGTCCCCAGCGCTTTCGTGAACTCTATCAGCAGGCATCGCTCATAGCGGCACAGCAGGATGAGTCTCAGGATTAACCTCTTTTACTATTGCACATGGAGAAGCTAGAGCAACTTCGTGATTATCTTAAGGGCATCTGCGAAGGTGGTATCGCTATCGCTTTTTCCGGAGGTGTAGATAGCTCCTTGCTCCTTAATATTCTGAAGGATATCCAGCAAGGAAAAACCTTCAAGCTGATAGCCCTTTACGTGCATTCTAACATGCACCCCTCCCGTGATCTGAGTTTTGTGAAAGCTCAGGCAGGGGATGTATCGCTCCATATAGAGCACACAGATCCCCTCCGCATAGAGGAGGTGCGCTATAATGCGAAGTCACGCTGCTATCACTGTAAGAAGGCGATTTTTACACGACTTCTTGAGCTTGCGCATGAGGCCAGCTGCGCGACACTACTTGATGGGACAAATGCAGATGATCTTCTCGTATATAGACCAGGTAAACAGGCTATACGCGAGCTAGGAGTTGTGTCCCCTCTCGCCCAGTTTCATGTAAGTAAGCAGGAGGTACGCGCTATGGCTGCATCATTGGGTCTAGTAACAGCCACAAGACCTTCTGCCCCCTGTCTTGCGACACGATTCGACTACGATGTAGAGTTAAGCACAGAGGAACTCCGTCGTGCCGAGACGGGCGAGTCTTACCTGCGTGATTTACTGGGCTCAGATGTGAATATGCGCCTGCGTGTCCACCTCCCCCAGCTCTTAGCTCGTATAGAGATAGATGCTAGTGCGATGGGAGATGTGCTCTTGCGACGAGAGGAGATTTCTCGTCATCTCCGTTATCTTGGCTACAAGCAGATATCTCTCGATCTTCAAGGCTTCCGCTCTGGAAGTATGGATGAGAATGAGAGTTAACCGACTGAAAGGTGATTTGATTTGAAAATGTGTTGTACATTCATTTTTGAGTTGGCAACACTGCCTTCACATGTTATTATGACAGCATAATAGAAACAAGCCTATGCCGAAATTCCATTCTCTTATACTCATTGCCCTGATGTCAGCTCCTCACTTCTGCTTCGCACAAGCAGAAGACAAGAAGGCTGCCCCCTCTCCTACAGCAGAAGCAACAGCACCTGCTGATGAAAACACAAACGCAGAAACCACTAAAGATGGGGCTGCAACCCCAGCCGAAGCTGTGACAGTCGCTGAGCCTGTGACGCCTGTAGTAGAAGCGACCTCTGAGATGGCTTCACAGATATCAGGAGCCAGTAATATCACAATTAGCATCCGCACTCGCCTCAACGAAATCGAAGAGGAAGTAGCTAAGCTGGAAAAACCATCTCCAACGCTTCTCTCCACCATTGAAGCACGCAAGGAGAAATTAGCAGAAGATCTCGATGAACTCGACGCAGAAGCGCTAGCGCTCTCTCAAGCTGAAAAGGAATTCCAAGCCTCTCAGGTTGCGGACTTCCAGTTTAGTGTCGTCACCCCCGAGCAGCGTATGCAGTATGTCACCGATGGTACAGTTGTCTATGAGGCTATGATGAACGGCTTCAAGCAAAGCAGTATTGAGCGCAAGGTAGAAGCGCTGAATCAATTCGACTACCTCGATGAGAACTTCCGCGGGATAGCCGAGTACCCAGAAGCAAAAGAGCTCTATTATGAAATGCTCGAAAAGTTAATCAAGGGCTGGGAGAAGACTGTCACATCAGAAGAAAAGAAGCGCGAGCGTATGACTGCCGTGCGTCGCGAGAAGCTCCTAGAAAAGGAGAATGAATTCCTCGAATCGCTGGAAGAGAAATTTGACGAGCCTGTGAGTTCGGCTATGGCCAAGAAGTGGATTGCTCCGATTAAAAAGAGCTTCCCTATGACCGTATCTATCATGAAACGAGCTGAAGCAAAGCTCCGTGATAAAGATAATCAAAACAGAGGTGAATCCAATGAGGAAGTAGGCGTCCTTGCAGATATGCTTACTCAGTACTGGACTATGCTTGATCAAGGCCGCGACCTCATGTGCAAGGGGAATCTCACGGAGGCAATGGAATTGATCGATGGTGATGAGAACTACCGCGTGATTCTACGTCTGAATCGCTATGTCTTCCCTGAAAAATATCGCAAACCCATCGTCGATCAGTATTCAGAGCTGAAAAAGGAAATCCAGCGTCGCCAGCGTGAAAGACGCTCATCGGAGAGTAAGCTCACACGCCAGATCAGCGGCTTAGAAAGCTCGGCGAAGAGTTGCGAAGCCGCCATTGAAGGTATCTTCAGAGAACTCCAAAGAGCGAAAGATAACGAAGAACGCCAGAAGCGTATTCAAGCAGAACGCGAAAAACTCGCAGCAGAGCGTAAAAAAGCTCGCGAAGAAGCGCGTCTCAAGCGCGAAGCAGCAGCTAGAAACCGCTAATACATGAATCTATCCACACTTCTTTGTGTACCCACTCTGCTCGTGCTTTCTTTGGAGGCACGAGCAGCAGAGCTATCACAGTATGACCATCATATCAAGTCTTACATAGATTTTGGAAATGAATGTTCGGCACTTCTTGAAAAGGTAAAAAGTAAAGAAAGTGCTGATAGCTCAGCCCCCGAACTACAAAAACTATCACTGCGCTTTGCTGAAATTCGAAAGCAGTTCAATGCGCTCGACGTCATTCCAGATGCGAGCCGTGATGAACTGTTCACCCGATATGAAATGCCATTAAGACAGTCATGGGGAAAGGTCTACAGCGAAATCTTCCGTATCCAAAAAGAGCAATCTTACGGGAGCAATGATTTCGTTAAAGCATTTCAAGTATTTTGCCAACTTTTAAACGAATGAAAATATCATATTTCAATCTACTGATTGCCTTAGCTATCCCCCTCCCTTGCCTTGCCGAGCTCAAGCCAGCCCCGACTCCAGAGGCCTCAGAGTCATCCTCTCAGGAAAGGGAACTCCCCGCACCAGAAAAACATATCAGAAAGGGAATAATCACCCTCAATGAGCTTTACAAAACACTGGAAGGGATTAATAACAAAAGCGCCGCAGATGCGGCAGCTATTGAAATACTAAAGCTACAAAATGACCTCATCACATGGGGGCAGGGATTTAGCTCACTCGTGCCACTCACGGCCGTAGAGCAGCAGCAGTACGAGCAGGTCTATCTTCCTATTATTAAGCAGATCAATGATCAACTACGCGCACAAGCGGCACGCTTACACTCAGCAAAATATTACGACTCGAAGGAGCTACCACAGGTACTCATCCAGTTCGTTAATAGAGTAAAATAGAGCATTTTTCATGTCAGATAAAGACTCCGATCTCGAAACTCGCCTTCTGAACTATCTTCAGAAGCAGCGATCAAGCCCCCGTCTCGTCGCAGAAATAGCACGCGACCTAGGTATTCACTCCAAGGAGCGCGCTAAACTGCGCGATATCATGCGTCGCTGGGAAAAGGAAGGTCGTGTCAAGCTACTCCGACGCTCACGTTACACGCTTGCAGCGAGCCCAGAAACACAGGGCTCCACCTTACTCGGTCGAATCAGACGTCTGACTCAATCAGGGAAATTTCTTTTCATTGCGGATGATGAGAGTCGTGAACTCTTACGCGAGCAGCTACCCCATCTCGAGCAGCACTCGGAGTTCCTGTTACGAGACTATGGACGCGCAGGTGCACAGGATGGCGATCTCGTCGAAGTGCAGATGAGGCTGAAACCTCGTCGGGAGTACCAACGACGCAGCCGCAAGAAGGCACCACGCCATCTCGATGACATGGAACCTGAATTCAAAATTTCAAACATACTCAAGCGCCGCAAGGTCGTCTGGGAAGGTGTCTATGTAGATCGAGGTCGCTACGGTGCCGTTATCAGCCAGAGCAAACATACACCTGAGTATATAGCCCTCACGAAACCAGCACCTCTGAAGACACTCGTCGGCATGAAGGTGCTCGTCGAGCCAAGTCGTTTCCCATCAGATCGGGATCAGGCTCAGGGACATATCATGGAAGTGCTGGGATGGCCAGAGGATGAAGGCGTGAAGATGCGCTCTATCATGCGTCGTTATAACCTTCAAGAGGAATTCCCCAAGGCGGTCATAGATGAGACGCAGAGTATCTCGGCTGAGATCACAGCGGATGATATCGCGCAGCGTCAGGACTGGCGCGAACGCTGTGTCATCACCATAGATCCTGAAACGGCACGCGACTTCGATGACGCCATTTCCGTACGAGCCCACGAGAAGGGCTGGGAACTCGCAGTACATATAGCAGACGTGAGTCATTATGTACACACGGGCAGTGCGCTCGATGACGAGGCAAAGAAGCGAGGTAACTCCACCTATCTCCCCGACCGTGTCCTGCCCATGCTGCCACCACGTCTCTGTGACGAGATCTGCTCATTAAAACCGCAGGTAGATCGCCTCACCTTCCTCTGCCTCATGCAGATAGACCATGAAGGGCATTGCTACGCAGCCAAGTGTGCTCTAGCCGTCATACGCTCGACTCACCGCTATAACTACGAGGAAGCTCTAGCCATCCTTGAAGGGCGCGCCACATGTGAGAATCGCGAGATAGCCCAGCTCATGATGGAGGCTCAGAAGCTCGCCTCCATCATGAGGAAGCGTCGCTTCGCGCAGGGCGCGCTCGAACTCGACATTCCGCAGATGGAGCTCGTGACAAATGAGTTTGGCGATGTGACTGATGTCGTGATGGAGGAGAGCGATGAAGCACATGCGCTTATCGAAGAGTTCATGCTGGCAGCGAATGAAGCCGTGGCTCAGCAGCTGCGCGAATCCCTCACCCCTACCCTGTACCGCGTACATGAGCCTCCCATGGATGCAAAGCTACAGGAACTATCCTTCCTGTTGAAGCAGTATGGCATCAAGTGTGGCTATGTAGCCTCGCGTGAAGAACTACAGTCCTGCCTCGACCAGATCAAGGGGCATGAGGACGAGATGCTGCTGAAGCAGTCTCTGCTGCGCTCCATGATGCGTGCACGTTATAGTACGAAGCCACTCGGGCACTACGGACTCGCGAAAGACGACTACTGCCACTTCACCAGCCCCATTCGACGCTACGCGGATCTCATCGTGCATCGTTCACTACGCGTTCTGCTGAAACTGGGCTACCCTGCACTACCAAATGCCGCTCAGATGCAATCCGTAGCCGACCACATCTCGGAAACAGAACGCCTGTCAGCAAGCGCGGAAAACGAGGCACGCAAAGGAAAACTACTCAGCTACCTCTACAAGCAAGCCGAGTTAGAAGAACCACGCCAGTGGGACGCTCTTGTCGAGCAGGTCTGGGAGATGGGCTTACTCGTGCGAGTACCAGAACTCCAGCTCAAGGGGCTCATCCCTGTGTCTCAGCTGCCGAAGGACACACGCTGGTACTTCGAGCGCAGCAAGCAAGCGTGGGTCGCCATGGACGGACGGTACTTCCTCGCAGGACATCAGGTCACAGTCATCCCTCAGTCTGTTGATAGGGAAAATGCCCTCATCGACTTCTCACTCATATCACAACCACACAGCTCTAAGCATCATGAATAGAATAATGAAAGGCTTATTAGCCCTCTCAGCTCTCTGCACGATACCTAGCTGCCAGTTCGCGCTGTGTTACGTGGACACCTCCTCTCGCATCGAGCATGTGCTGCGCGATGGTGAATCAGAAACAGCGCATTATAAGACAATTGAAGCAGAGGTGAATAAGGATGAGATCATCGCGATTTATCACGAGGACGCAGCCCCGAGGTACTACCTCCCTGTGCGTATGAAAGTCGCGACGTCTCCCCTACCCGTCTTTAATTATGACTGCACGCGCGGAACTCGCGCCCCTAAGCGACACTACGAGACCTTAACAGAAGTGCGAGAGATCTACGTGCCTCTCCGTGTGACATCACAAGAGGTATGCGAAAAGCTCAAATCCTTTGGGGTGGATACTATACCTTACGGCAGAAGAAAGTTCCTATCGACTGCTGGTTACGACAGACATCTACAGAGTGAACCACTCAGCGCCTTCGGCGGCACCCAAAAACGCATCCCCATCCCTCACCTCAGCCGCTTACTAGGCGATGACATCTCTGTAGAAGCGATGTTCTATTACGGTGAAGAGTCCCTCCCCGTCGCAGGTCTCGTGCAGCTGACTAACATTGTCGTCGATATACCAGCTAGCATGGCAGGCACGGTACTAGCACTGCTCTATGAGAACAGCCTCGGTCACCTCATCCATAGTGAGCTCGTC
>CAYJLR010000110.1:0-7148 GCA_964370895.1 uncultured Akkermansia sp.
GGCTCAGGCTCAAGAGAGAAAATAGGCTCCTCTACCACAGGCTCGGGCTCGAGAGAGAAAATAGGCTCCTCTACCACTGGGGTAGGTGCTACATAAGAAAGCCCGAATCCTAGCTCCTCTGGAAAGACACTTGAGCAGTCTATGCTCTCGCAGGGGGCAGATGCGGGTGCGCCTTCGAGATAGATGCTCAGGCGCCCTGCTGCGAGATACGTGACATCTGCACGCATGCGCACTGGGTGTGTCATGGGTTCATCCTCGATAGTCGTACCATTGCTAGATCCTTCATCACGAATGTAAAGCTCGTTGCCTAACTTGCGTATACTGATGTGGTGACCTGAGAGCTCCATGAATTCGGGGAAACTCCACATAGTCGATTCATTGCGCCCTATGGTAACGATATAGCCATCCGGCCAATTATCGATCTCATATTGCGCGATTTCCTGTAGACCATCGTAGAGTGAAATTGTTCTCATGACTCTTAGATTGAAGCATAAATGGGGGCTGTGTACAAGAACGAATTAAGATCCTTTCTTTGACAAGATATTTTTTAACAAGGCGTGGCAGGCTCTGCGGTCTATTTTTTGACTCGCTGTGCGCGGTAATGAACTAGGGCTGTGCACGATGAACTTCGGACGCTCATAAGCAGAGAGGTTATTCTTACAAATATCTGATAGGGAGTCGCTCAGGCTAGAGTCGCCCTCCCATAGCATGGCGACGCATTCGCCCAGTTCGGGGTGCGGGTAGGGCAGTGCTACTCCTAGCATTCCCGTTTGTTTAAAAAAGACTTTCTCCACACGTTCTGCCTGAATTTTTATACCACCACTATTGATGATGTTATCTGCGCGACCGAGAATACTAAAGGATGAGTCATGATGTATGACTGCGAGATCGGTGCTCTGTAAATCTTGTATTCCCAGTAAACTATCATTGATGATGAGGCGACTTTCTGTGTCGAGAGAGAGCCCTACACCCGAGAGGGGGTGATAGGAATGCTGGGGAGGGGTCGCATTCAGCTGTCGCAGCGCGATGTGCGAGTAGGTCTCAGTCATGCCGTAGGAAGCGTAGACTCTACCAGAATGCTGCCGGAGCGTCATCTCAAGCTTCTCTGGGATGAAGCCACCTCCGAGAAGAATGCAGCGAATGCGACAGAGATCTACTAAGGCTGTCTTCGCCGCTTGCTGTGAGACGATGGGAGAGAAATCGAACTCTTCCCCCTCTAGTGAATCATCAAAAAGCTGCGAACTAGGGCTCCTCAGAGTGAGATGCAATCCTGCATAGAGGCAGCGCAGAATCATCATTTTCGCAGCTATGTAATTCAAAGGCAAACGTAGGAGTACGCGCTGCCCCTGCTGTAGAGAGAAGAATTCGCAGCTGCGCTTCGCGCTCGCGATGAGTGCGTCTTTCGGTGCGAGAAACTCCTTGGGTGCACCCGTACTCCCCGAACTCTGGAGACGCATCGTGAGCTCTTCGGAGAAGAACTCAGAGAGAAATAATATCAACTCATGCTGATGCTCTGCGCTCAGGTGCTCCAGCGGAGCGATAGGCTGAGACTTGTGCGAGAGGATCTGCTCCTTGCTGAGATATTCCCCATTGACCTGAATGCCTTTAATCCTTCTCATCTTCTGGCAGATCATGTTGCGACAGAGTTTCTTCAGCACTGGCTAGAGCAAGGCTAGCAAGGGCAGCCGTGAAGGGGAATATGATGACCACCATCAGTAAGTAGGGCAGGAAAGCATAGGTGCGGTAGAATACGAGCACCACCGCGAGTGTTACCCCTATGCAGAAGGTGATCCACGCGATCTGCATGATCCAGTTCGGAATACGACGCGTCCCTTGATGGAGTATATTCACACGGCGTATGAAATGCGTCGCGGCTACATAGCCCCAGTAGATATTGAACACTGGGATGAAGTACTTGAACACGAACTCCACAGAAGAATCAATCCACATGAGAGAGCCATTTTCATCAGCTGGCTCAGTAGGTAGATTTGGCGATTTCCACAGCATGGTCAGACGCGCCAAAAGGATAAAGAATAGAGCGAGGAAAGCGAAGCAATAAATGTAGAAACTCGTCGCAGGGAAGATAAAGAAAGTAAAAAGACTCAATGCGCTTAGAATGCCAAAAACGCGGCAGAACTTGAACCACAGAGGGCGGTAGCAGTGATACCAGCTGCGTGTGCGCTCATTGCTATGGCGCGCAGAGATGAAGCTTAGTTTTGCAATAGAGTGAGATTCCGCCGCACTGTTACCTATGATACACTGCGCAGAAGCCTTGATATTCGAAGACTCGACCTTGTTAATGACCTCCTGCGCGGTGAGCGGACCTGCGATAGAACGGTCGGGAGTGTTAATCCAGATGCACGCCTTAGACTGCCCGAAGCGCCTGAACCATAGTTCTTGCATCTCGCGAATCTGGTTAATTCCCATATGGATAAGAACCGCGATAAGCCCCCATGAGCAGAGAAGAAAGAGTGGCATCATCATGAGGATTCCCCCAGTGCTAGTACTCAGATTCCAGAATCCATGAATGATGATGGACATGATAAGGAAAAAGAGGAAGGAAGGACAGATGAGAGCCCTCATGAGGCTGCGACCGCGCATGCTATTCCACAGAGCACCACAGGTGATAGCTGTCCATGTCACGTGCCCCGCTGTCAAGAAGAAGAAGGAACGCGTCGCCATGAGTGTATGCGCCTTTTGGAAATCAAGATTAGTCATTCCATCTGAGTGCATAGGGGCATGAAGACTCTCGAAGGCATAGCCCGTACTCTCCACGATAGTGAAGCCCGCACCCACAGCTCCGCCGAGCAGCATCCCAATCAGAGGCGAGGCATTCTGTCTGCCTACATGACCCGCGAGTAAGAGAGTCGCTGCGACCTTCGCAGGCTCCTCGATGATACCCGCCATGAAAGGAGATGATCCACGGTCTAAGACTGAAAGTAAAAGAGTGAAGATGATGGCAAGCAAACCACCGCCACCTACCATCTTCATGATGCGTAGCATGGACTGATTACGCCAGAGATTGAACTCTGAGAGCACGCAGACGAGGCTCAGAGGGATAGCCATACTCTGCAGAAAGATGGAGCTAGCGAATAGCTTTTCATTCCCTAAGTCGATTCGCGCTACATGCTCCATAATCATGAAGATAATGACGCAGAAGAGAATATTCATCATCATGATAAGACTTCGCCATGGGAATGTCCAGCGCGCGTCTATACTGCAGAGGTGAGGTGTCGTGTGCGTTCCTCCTGAGCAAAAGAAGTCTGTGAAAGAGCGCTGCTCATGCACAGTGAGAAAATCACGAATCATGGAGCGCAGCGAGAAGCTGGAGCGACGGAGTGAATCTGACATGAGCAGTAAATGGTGAAAGTGGAGAGAAGAAGATAAGCTCAATCTAGAAAGACCTAGACCGAGAGTACAAGGCGTTCTAGATCATTAGGCACATGGATAGTGCCTGAGAAGTGTAGTGCCGCCTCTTGCGTATAGCGCATCTGGCGATTAGCAATATCACTATCCTCAGTGTGGTAGAGGAGGAGGTTCTTCACCCCTAGTTGCTCTGCCATCATGGCTGCGTCGGCCGCAGTGCTGTGATGCTTCTCATAAGGCTTGAAACGATCAGCCTCTTCGGCTAAGCAGAAGGCCTCACTGAGTAGCCAGCTCGCGCCGATGATGCGCTCACGGTTTTGCTCCTGCAGAGGCTCATCACCGAGGCAGACGAAGCGTGAGCCATCCGCCAGAGATGTTTCGAAGCCATATTGCAGAGCCTTCGAGCTTCCGAGGTCAAAAAACTGTATATCCCATCCACTAGCCGAAACGCTATCCCCAGCCTGCACAGGGTGGAAGATGATACGCTCACCGAAGAGCGCGCACAGCTTTGCTGGAAGCATCGCACGGCATATATGCTCCAATAGCTCCAGAGCCACCTGATGCGAATAAATGGAAAAGTTCCCCACATAGCCACCCTTCTTCATCAGCTGAGCGATCATGCGGACAATCCAGACTCCACCGAGGAGATGATCAGTATGCGCATGCGTGATGAGCATGCTCTGTATAGAAGGGAGAGAGATGGCGGCATCCTCAAGCTGGCGCAAGATTCCATTACCGCCTCCCGCGTCGACGAGGAGGTGGCGTCCGTCATTATTCAGAGAAAAACAGGTATTATAGCACTGAGTGACCGTAGCGTTTCCAGTGCCGAGGATGACGAGTTCTTGCATGAATCATAGATTATCATATTTATTCAGATATGACAAGAGAAGAGTGATCTTTTCTTAATTGCTGATACTAACATCTATATGTTAGTATCTATAAGAGACGTGAAAGAAAAATTCAAAAAAGCGTAAAAAAGATATTGACTTCGTGGTAGCATTGCTGTAGACTGTCCTCAGCAAGCTGTAAAGCTTCACCTAATAAATCGCGGGATGGAGCAGCCAGGTAGCTCGTCAGGCTCATAACCTGAAGGCCGCAGGTTCAAATCCTGCTCCCGCAATCTGAAAAGACTGTAGTGAGAATAATCGCTACAGTCTTTTTATTTGTGTGCTTGGGGCGCTGTATTCGCAGACGGCAATGACGCAGATAATTTTCATAGACGCTAGCTAGTGTGAGAAAATAATCTACTAATTAAAATGAGGTTTTGATATTTGAAAAATAATAGAATATGTTTGTTAGAGGCTTTTTTAATTAGAGCTATTCTTATAATGATCGTGTTTTCAATGTCTTTGAAGAGAAAAAAAGTCTTGTAGTCAGTTAGGGTTTTATATAAAAATACTATAACGATTTTTTATACCACATGAAGATATACAAAAATGCCTCCCGCTACTTGTTGTGCTGCTGCCTATTCACACTAGCACTCAACAATGCTCAAGCTCAGCGCGCTAGCTTAGCTAATGCTGCGGCGTCGAACAATAAGCCTATGTCTACGGTATTAAAACCTGTTAAGGCTGATAACTCGAATCTCAAGGCACTTATACGCAAGGAAATCGTTATCCAAGGCAATGGTGCGAATCTGAACCATATAGATGTCAGCGCAGTCACGCAAATGGGGCAGCTCTTCAATGGCAGCGAGTTCAATGGAAAGATCTCGAAGTGGAACGTGAGTAATGTCACCAGCATGAGCGAGATGTTCAAGAACTCAAAGTTTAATGGCGATATCTCGAAGTGGGATGTAGGCAAGGTGGTAAACATGAACGAAATGTTCATGAATAGTCAATTCAATGGCGATATCTCGGACTGGGATGTGCGAAAGCTCGTGACCTGCTTCCATATGTTCCAAGGAGCGCAGTTCAATGGAAATATATCAAACTGGCAGCTCTTAAGCATCCAAGATATGAATCATATGTTCCGCGACTCGAAGTTCATGGGAGACATATCTCGATGGTACATAGGTCATGTGCAGAAGCGTCATGGACTCTTTGACGGTGTGGACCGCTCACCAGATTTCAAAGTCAGACCTCAGAAGGCTAAAGATACGCAGGATACTGAAAAGAAAGAAATCATCGTTGCGAATGATGATAATATAGCCCTCATTGTCTCGCGCGAAGTCGCCCGACTGGGTAACGACGCTGATCTGAACCACATCAACGTCGCCCGTGTGACAAGCATGGCGGGATTGTTCGCAGAAAGTAGTTTCAATGGAGACATCTCGAAGTGGGATGTACGCCGCGTGGTAGACATGAGCCGCATGTTTGAAGCCTCCGCTTTCAACGGTGACATATCTGAGTGGAAAACTTTCAATGTAAGAAACATGAGTGGTATGTTCCGCCAATCAAAATTCAATGGTAATATCTCTAAATGGAACGTCTCGCGTGTCGAGAACATGAAGGGGCTCTTCGAGGAATCGATCTTTAACAAGAACATATCTGCGTGGAATGTGTCGCGCGTCGTCGACATGTCTTTCATGTTTAATGCTAGCAAGTTTAATCAGAGCATAGGGCGCTGGGATGTCGCGCGTGTGAAAAACATGTATGGCATGTTTGCCGCCTCCGTCTTTAATAAGCCCATAGGAGCATGGAACGTGAGAAATCTGCGCGACATGTGCTACATGTTCCAGAAGTCTAAGTTTAACCAAGATATCTCTAAATGGAATGTGAGTAATGTCACCATGATGGGCGCTACCTTTGCAGAAAGCGTCTTCACGGGGAATATTTCTCGCTGGGATGTGCGTAACGTGATCAACATGGACTCCATGTTCGCCTACTCCATCTTCGATGGTGACATCTCCCGCTGGAACGTGAAAAGCGTCGAAACCATGGAAACCATGTTCAAAGGCTCGCGTTTTACTCAGGATATCAGTATGTGGAAGATAGGTCCAGAAGTAAATAGGAAAGACATGTTTAAAGACATGCAGCTTTAATCTAATGTACTAAAGATGAAGGTTTTTTCACGCGTTCTCTTGTTCTCCCTCTTGAGTGCAGGTACTCCCATACTCACGTATGCCGAAGAGGTCGAGTATGTCTACTCTGCTGGGAAGGATGGCTATGCGAGTTATCGTATACCTGCCATCGTTAAGAGTCATGAGGGAAGTCTTCTCGCCTTTGCCGAAGGCCGTGTTCATAGTGCAGCTGACCATGGCGACATCGATCTCGTGCTGAAACGCTCCGAAGATGGAGGGAAAAGCTGGCAAGACCTCATCCTTGTGCGTGATGATGGGAAAAGCACCTGTGGGAATCCAGCTCCCGCCGTTCTCGCATCAGGTCGCATCCTACTCATCTCCTGTGGAAGTGTAGGTAGCGAGCGTGAGAACATGCATGAAGGCGTGCCACGTGAAATCTATGTGCAGCACTCCGACGATGACGGGAAATCATGGAGTACCGCCACGAACATCACGGCTCAAGCTCGTGATAAGGACTGGGGCTGGTTCGCCACAGGCCCTTGTAATGCCATCGTCATCCAGAAGGGGAAGCACGCAGGCCGCATTATCGTTCCTAGTAATCACAGTCTGAAAGTCGATGGGAAAGTGCGCTACGAAGGCTCCTGCTTCTACTCTGACGATGAGGGGCAGACATGGCAGCAAGGCGAGGCCACCGAAGGGAATCTGTCAGCTAATGAAAGCTCCATCGCAGAAGCCTCTCCTGATCTCCTCGTACAAGCCTTCCGGAGCCAATCAGCCATGGCGAAGCGACTTCTCCGCTACTCCCGTGATGGAGGTGTGA
>CAYJLR010000111.1:0-7105 GCA_964370895.1 uncultured Akkermansia sp.
GAGGAAATCTGCAAGGCTCTCGCAAATCCGCTTTCTAATAATCTCCGCGTCGAAGGCCGTAAGGATGTGAGCGCGCAGCTCGGTAAGACTGCTCTCGAGCAGGGGCAGTTCGCTGGTCTCATCGGTGTCATCGCTATCTTCCTCTTCTGCTTCTGGTACTACCGCATGGCTGGTATGGTAGCTATGGTCGGTCTGACCATTAATGCCCTCATCCTCCTCGGTCTCATGAGCCTCTTCGGCTTCGTGCTGACACTCCCCGGTATCGCCGGTATCGTGCTGACTATGGGTGTCGCTGTCGATGCGAACGTGCTTATCTACGAACGTATGCGTGAAGAGCGCGCTCAGGGGCGTAGCTTCCTCGTCGCACTTCGCAATGCGTATGAAAAGGCTTTCTCCGCGATTTTTGACTCGAACGTCACATCGCTCCTCACAGCTGTGATTCTCTTTTGGCTCGCTAGTGGTTCTATTAAGGGCTTCGCTGTGACGACCTCTGTCGGTATCATTACCTCTCTCATCGGTGCTATCGTTGTGACACGTGTGCTCTTTTTCTGGACCGAGCGCTTCGGCGTCCTGCAAGATATGAAGTTCTCTCGTGCGCCATTCCAAGGCAAGCGTTTCGACTTCCTCGGCTGGCGTAAGGTGGCTGCGATCTTCTCTATTGTCTTCATCGTTGGATCCTTGATCTACGCCTTTACTGTCCGTAAGGATCAGGCTCTCGGTATCGACTTCACAGGTGGTAGCTCTATCACTTACGTCATCCCAGCAGATGCGAAGGTGGATTACCACGTGGTGCAGGAAGTGACTGATAAAATGAAGCTTTCTAAGAAGCCTACGGTGCAGGAGTTCACCAGTGCTGGCGACTTTAATATCAAGATTCGTTGTGCCTCTGCGCAGGAGGCGGCACTGATCGATGAGCGTCTCCGTCAGGATATTCCTGCCATGAAGGAAGTACCTATGCCTAGTGTGGATAATGTGAGTGCCTCCCTTGGTGCGACCTTCTTCCAGACGGCTATCTACGCTATTCTTGCAGGTATGGTCGGTATCGCAATCTATCTCGCGATACGATTCGAGTGGTCCTTCTCTATGGGTGCACTTGTCGCGATCGGGCATGACTTGCTCTTCGTTATCGGTCTCGTCGTTCTCATGGGTACAGAGCTGAATATCATTCACATCGGTGCATTCTTAACGGTGGCTGGTTACTCGATTAACGATACTATTGTTATCTATGACCGTATCCGTGAAGCTATCCGTCTCGCCGAGCCTGATGAGAAGCTCTCCGATATCATGAACAAGGCTATCAATGATACACTGCCACGTACGATGCTTACGAGCTTGTCCACCATTGCAGTGCTCGTATCACTCATCGCCTTCGGTGGTGCGTCCATGTACGACTTCGCGATTACGATGCTCTTCGGTGTGATCTTCGGTACCTATTCATCCGTCTTCATCGCAGCTCCGGTTGTTCTGATCTTTGCGCGCAAGCATAACCTCAAGGACGAAATCATGAAGGCCGATCAGCTCATCGCTGACGACATCAATGAGTCGGACGCAAGCAAGGCATAAGCCGAGCCGCCTTTTCTTTTACTGGTGCCTCTCGAGGCACCAGTTTTTTCTTTTTAATAGTAGCGCATCGTGTCTAAGTTCGTCAGGAGTTATAGTAAGAAAGCAAGCAATAGTGGGTTTTTCCTTTGTGCCTGCATCTTTGCGGCCTCCATATGGGGCTCATATCACTGTGGGAGCGAGCTGATGCAAGAAGGAGTCGCGCCTGAGCGTGCGAAGTATCTGTGGAATCTTATTTACTTCCACTTCGCGCTCTCGCAGTGCTCACTCATTATCGCAGCGATACTCTTCTATAAGAGGCTCTCGGCTGATAAGAGGTACTATCTCGTCGTTAGCTATTCTGCGAAGGGGCTAGGTATCACCCCTCCTGGGATTAATCTGCCAGAAGGTCGCACCTACTTCAGTGCCCTCGGTGCGTTGAAGGATCACAAACTTCCGCCTGCGGGTAAACCTACGCTGGTTTTCCCGATGATGATGCAGAGCGGATACTCCAGCGGTGAGCGACTGGAGAAGGAGATCGTCGAAGCATACGAATGCGAAAATGCAGGCATTTCAAGTAAGCTGCGCCTCATTATGCAGCCTGTGCTGGGTGCATCGCCGTGGCTTGTTAAGCTCCTTGCTGATCATTTGAAGCCTAGTATGCGTGCAGGCGACGCCCTGCTTCTAGTCGCGCATAATACGGCGAGCACGCAGAGTCCCGCTCCTGAGCCAGAGCTCTTTTGTCGACGACTGCAGAAGCTATTTCCAGATACGGAAATAGCACTCGCTCGCTTCGGTGAAGAGGAGCAAGTTGAGGATAAGCTCAGTTCATTGGCTTCTGCTCGTGTGCATATCGTACCCTTCCTGATGTCTGAGGGCTATCATAGTCAGCATGATCTACCTACTGCTCGCGAGGCGGAGCTGTTAGGGAAAGAGCTTGTTATGCATCCAGTTATTGGAACTCTGATGAAGAATTGCGAATAAAAAGTGAAAAATTCTTAACTCGCAGAGAAAAATCAACTTGACAGTCGCGATCTGACTTACTAGAATGTAGGAGTTAACCATGAAATCTTCTCAACTCTTCTCAGTTCTCGTTCTTCTTGGCTCCTGCTGCATCGCACAGGCAGCCCCTACCGTTAGCATTGATGACCTTAGTGCTGAAACTCTCAAGTCTGCCGCTACTCCCCGCCAGCAAGCAAGCATCAAGCAATATGAAGATGCTAAGGCTAAGAAGGAGCAGGATAGAAAAGATGCACTTGCTAAGGCAAAGGAAGTCACAAAAATCAATGACTCCGGCATGAAGAAGACTATCCAGTCTCGTGCGCTCAATGCGATGCTTCCAGCTTGCGAGCGTAGCCCAGAAGCTGCACGCACTCCTAATGTGTACACCGTGCGCGGTCGTCGCTAATTTTCTAATACAGGCAGCTGCGTTTGACGAGCTGCGTGAGTACTAGATACTAATTTTACTTCAATTTTCTCTGAATCTGATTCGGAGAAAATTGAAGTTTTTTATGGCTTGAAATCGTGCTGCACGCGCACGGCGCTAGTCATGTCGGGATGCTGTGGTGAAGGTGCTCCGACTACTAGCTTTTTGTCTTGACAAGTGGGTGGAATTTCTTTAACTTTTCTTAAGGGAATCTTGCTAGATTAGTCCGAGCAGAATGGGCAACTCGTAAATGAGCGAAACAGCACGCCTTTTGCAGCACTTTGGCGAGAATTTACAGCTTATTGGGCTTACATAGCTCGCTACGCGCACCCAAACGCCGTAAATTATCATTTAAACTGCATGCAACACCCGAAGCTGCTAATTTTACAAGGTCCCCTTCAAGAAATGATTATTCCCTATTTCTCATTCTTCACACATTATGCAAGCATCACCTTCTCACACCCGCTCTAGGACAGCTCCACCACGCCAGTTGGAGTTAAATCCTATTGAAGCCGATGGTGATAGTTACTCGCCCACGCAGATACGCCAGCAGGCGGAGGATGCGCGCGCGCAGGCCGCCTTTTTTGAGCAGCAGCAGGCAGAGTGGGAGGAGCAGCATCTAGAGCTAGAACGCATCAAGCAGCATAAGATAGAGTTTTCCTCGCAGCTCGATGAGCTGGGGTTGAAGATTCATAATGTTGTGCGCCGTATCGAGCGTGAGGTGCAGGCAATGGATGCAGAGAAAGCGGAACTCAAGCAGATTCACGACTGCCTGTCACGCCATCTGATGGTGCTCTCATCTCTCGACCCAACTGAGTGGTCACCAAAGGGGATAGAGGAACGTCTGCTCAATGGGCTCACGAAGCTCGATCGCGCAGAGAATGATCTACAAGAAGCTTATATTGGAGAGAAGCGCTACCGCTATGTGGAGTGCTTCAAGCTGCGTCCCGATCAGGCAAAAATCTGGGGGACGACACGCGGGCAGCTCATAGATGAGCTCAAGCGCGGACTTTTCTTTCACCTACCACTCATCCTTTCGGGGACTGTTCTGCTAGCAGTGTGGTATCTTATTACGCACATTATTTAAACGATTAAGGAGTATACATGAACCGTCAACGAAGTTTTTTGGAGCGCAAAAATGCGAAACCTACAGCAGATAAAGCTGGACAGACACCTAAGTGTCGGGTGAAAATAGCCCCACCAGAAGAAATCCTCGAGCGTCGTCGCCAGCACCGCATGCGTGTGAATGCGAACGTCGAAGCGAGTAATAACACGAAGCGCCTGCTCTGGGAGAATATCGGACTGCTCGTCATCCTCGGCGTGTCCGTGTACTTCATCTTCCGCTTATGCCTTTATCTGTTCCAAACCACACTTTAAATTACCACCATCCCATCCACTCACCATGTCCGAATCCAGCATCGATGTGAGCTACATTGCTAAGCTCGCAAAATTAGACCTCAGTGAAGAAGAGACAGCTCGCTTCACACAAGACCTCGGCCAGATCCTTCAGCATGTGGATCAGCTCACACAGTGGGATGTCGAAGGCGTCGAGCCAATGACGCACCCACTGCCTGACACAGATGTCACGCGCGCTGATGTGCTAGGTACTAGCCTCGGTCAGGAGATCGCCATGGCGACGGCTCCAGCCTCCCTTGATGGGCAGGTACGCGTGCCTAAGGTTGTAGAATCCGCCCACTAAGCCTCACCCTTTACATCATTTTATCTCATGTTATTTGGAAGCATTTCCCACTGGAAGAAGCAATTGGCATCAGGGCAGGTCACAGCACCAGAACTTGTCGAATTACTCGCTGAGCGCATCGAGGAGCGTAATCCTGCACTCAAGGCGCTGATCTCCTATGATAAGGACGCAGCCCTTGAAGCTGCAAAGCAAGCTGACCTCAGCCTCCCTCTTGGTGGTATCCCCATTGTGATCAAGGATAATATCTGTGTCAAGGGCGAGCCTGCACGCTGCGCCTCACGAATGCTGGAGAACTTCACCTCGCCTTACGATGCTACGAGTGTCGCTAAGCTCAAGGCAGCAGGTGCTATCCCCTTTGCTCGTGCGAACATGGATGAGTTCGCCATGGGTTCACATGGTGAGAACTCCGCATTCGGAGCAACGGCTAATCCTCACAACGAAGCTCACGCCCCCGGTGGCTCATCCAGTGGGTCTGCCGCAGCTGTAGCCGCTGGTATCGCCATCGCTGCCCTTGGTTCGGACACTGGTGGCTCTATCCGTCAGCCAGCCTCTCACTGTGGTATTGTCGGCTTGAAGCCTACCTACGGACGCATCTCTCGCTACGGACTCGTAGCATTCGCCTCATCGCTCGACCAGATAGGACCTCTTACACAAAATGTAGAAGATGCTGCCATCCTGCTCTCTGCCCTCTCTGGGCATGATAAGATGGACTCGACGAGCTCACAGAAGCCTGCAGAAGACTTCACGGCAGAACTGGGTAAGCCCATCGCCGGTACAAAAATCGGTATCCCGAAGGAGTATCTGTCCGCAGGTAATGATCCTGAGGTTAGCGATGCTCTGCAACTCAGTCTGAAGAAGCTAGAAGAGCTGGGGGCAGAGATCTGTGAGATCTCACTTCCTCACTCAGAGGCCGTCGTATCGACCTATTATGTCATCGCTTGCGCGGAGGCTTCTTCTAATCTCTCACGCTTCGATGGCGTACGCTACGGCTACCGAGCCCCCGAGGTGAAGGGGCTTGAAGATCTCTACGTACGCTCGCGCTCTGAAGGATTCGGTGCAGAGGTGAAGCGTCGCATCATTCTCGGTACTTACGTGCTCTCTAGTGGCTACTACGATGCATATTACGGGCGCGCTCAGAAGGTGCGTTCACTCATCGCTAGCGACTTTAGCAAGGCATTCGCAGACGTGGATTTTATCATCAGCCCTGTCGCACCGACCGCTGCGCCTAAGCTCCATGACAGCGAACTCACGCCACTACAGACCTACCTCGCAGACATCTATACCATCCCTGCGAACCTTGCGGGTCTCCCTGGTATCAGCATTCCGACGCCACGCGCGGACGGGGCACTCCCCATCGGTGTGCAGCTCCTAGGTGCGCATTATTCGGAGGCAGGGCTTCTTCGTGTCGCCTCCGCGCTCGAGGCGAGTTTCAAGGCTTAATTCATAGAAATTGAGTATGAGTTTCCTGCAAGACAATTACCCTGTGATGCTCACCATCGCGGGCTCTGACTGCTCCGCTGGTGCAGGCCTACAAGCCGACCTGAAGGCGGGTGTCGCGCTAGGAAGCTACCCACTTACCGTGCTCACCTGCGCAGTGAGTGAAGTCCCAGGGCTGGTCGAAAGCATCGTGCCGATGGAGGCAGGCTTCGTCCTAGCACAGCTGCGTCTATCGCTGAGGAGCTACCCTGTGGCCGCTATTAAGGCAGGGATGCTCTACTCTCCAGAGATCGTGCGAGGAGTCGCCGCTATCCTAGGCGAGGAGGAGTATCTCGGCATCCCACTTGTCATCGACCCAGTCATGATTGCGACAGCTGGGGAAGCTCTCATGCTACAAGAGGCTATCGCGGCCTATGAAGAAAGCCTGATTCCTCGAGCCTGTCTTCTCACGCCTAATCTCGATGAGGCTTCTGCGCTCATGGGCGGTATCTCTATCACGAACGAGCAGGAACTTGAAGCTGCTGGTCTCGCTCTACGCGCGAAGTACGGCTGTGCCGTTCTTGTGAAAGGCGGACACCTCGCAGGGGATCACTGCACGGATATTCTCGTGGACGCCGCAGATAAAATCACGAAATGGTCGCATCCTCGCATCATAGGTGTGAGCACTCACGGTACGGGCTGTACCCTGTCAGCGGCTATCGCTGCGGGGCTGTCCTGCGGTCAGCCGCTGGAGCAGGCTGTAGAAGCCGCGCTGCTCTACACGGAGCAGGCTATTGCGCGCTCGCTTCGATGGAGTGATCCCTGCACGATGCAAGCGCTTGCTCCTCGCTAGTTGATCGCAAAGCGTGATGGAGAGTAGGGGTATCTTATTAGATGATTTTTTTTGTATTTGTCGCAGCTTTAGGGATTTTAATATTGACTAAAACGCTAGTCTGGGCATAATGGATTCCGTTATGAAAACACCTGTAACTGTAACTGTAACTGGCGCCGCTGGCAATATTGCC
>CAYJLR010000112.1:0-3280 GCA_964370895.1 uncultured Akkermansia sp.
CACTCGGCAATATCACAGGTGACTCTGGCTCGCTCAATCTTAATGGTAATATAGACCTGCATGGTAATGTCGATTATACAGGAGTGATCAATATTGTGAGCGGTATGACGACCTTTGGCAGTGGTCAGGCGAGTACTGAAAACATGGCAGCTTCTCTGATCGATGTGAGGACAGGAGCTCAGTTCAATGTCTTACATGGATCTGGAGATTACACAGGTACGGATATCATGCTCAATGCCTCTAGAATACACAGCGAGGACTTGGACGCTGGCACAGGGGTTCATTTTGGAACCTTGACGGTGGACGGAGCTAGTATTATCTCTCACGCCTATAATGGTATCTTTTCCTTTGAAAAATTAACTGGCGATGGCAATATCGACTTCCAAGCGAACGCAGGTACAGGCGAAGATGGACAGCTAACGATCAAATCAGTCAATAAGTACACAGGTACTCTCAATGTCTCACAAGGCGACGTGGAAGATAGGCTACAGTTCTTCGAAACTACCTTCGACCAAACTGAGAACCATGAGATGCTGGTCAGCGCAACCAGTGGCTCAGAGATTGAGCTTGTCAACACCACCTTCAAGAGTGAAGATGGCTCAGGCAAGGTGAGCTTTGCCACCGTCGTCGAGATGTGGAATGTCAATACTTTGGAAAGCGGCACACTGGAGCTTGCTGGTTTCCAATTCGCAGCAGCCTCAGAGGTTGCCGCTCTGCGACTCGATGGGGGACGTCTCAATCTGCTCGGCGCATCCATCGATTCTACGGCAGATCGAAGCATCACGGCGGGCGACACGACGATAGGCACGACGCTTGACGCGACAGTATGGGCGGACGCCATTGAGCTGAATGCAGTGGCTGGCGAATCGACCACTATTGATACAGAGAAAGTGGGTAGTGGCTCCGCTACCATCACACTCTCAGGAGTGCTCAGCGGCACAGGTGCATTATCTGTCAATGGAGCAGGCAAGCTCATTCTAAGTAATTCTAATACGAACAGCGGGGGAATCACGATCCGCTCGACCTCTACACTGGAAGCCGCGCAAGCTGATTCTCTCGGTACGGGAGCGATCACCAATTATGGCTTGATCCTCGCCTCAAATGGTCTCACCGTAGGTAGCGCGCAAAATGTGACAAATGAAGGCGTGCTCAGACTAGGCGGAACGCTGACCATCAACAAGACGATTGACAGCAGGGCAAACACTGCATCAATCACGCTAGCCGCAGATACAGTCTTTGATCTCGCTGGCGCAGTCTCTGATACGACCACGCACATTGGCTACACGACCTACAAGCTCTTTGACATCACTCCAGGTGGCGGTCTTGATGCCTCAGCGATGGGGCTTACAGATGGTCTTCTGACCTTTGATACCAATGTCCTACTAGAAGGTGCCACGCTTGTCGAGAACTACACCTGGGTACTGCGTGATGATGGCACGATCACTTACGGACCTCGTGGCGTACTCAGCTGGGATGGTCCCTCTGGTATAGGAGGTGACGGCACAGGTGGCAGTGGCGTATGGGGAGCTGATAATGTATGGGATAATAGCTTTGGCTCCGATGCGACCTTCCAAAATGGGGACATCGTCACCTTTGACAAGGGGGCAGGTACGGTGACAGTTGCGGCTGAGGTGACGACAGGCGCCATCACCATCACCGATGCTGATTTTGCTGATGGGAATGCCGTTGCCTATACCTTCACAGACTCTGCGATCAAGGGAGTCACGACCTTGATCGTCTCAGAAACCGCAAGCGCCACATTCAACAATAGTATCGATCTGAGTGCTGCGGCAGTCACCGTGGCTGCCGGTAGCAGTCTCTCACTCGGCACGACGACAGAGATTGATAGCTTGTCCAATAGCGGATCAGTCAGTACCACTGGTAGCGCCGACCTGACCATCAATCAGGCCGTGGGCGGAGCTGGTGGCACGCTGGATGTCGCAGGAGATCTCACCCTCGGTGGCACAGACAAGAGAGAGACAAACGTCTTTACCACCCTGACGGTCGCGGGAGATGTCACGAATAACGCAACCCTCTTCATCGGTGACACGTCGAATATTACAGGGACACTCTCAGGTGGCGCTATCGACGCTTCTGGTAATACCTCTGTAGGTGGACTCGGTTCAGCGCTTTCCGCATTTAAGAATAGCGCGGGCACCTTTGACGTCAACTCGGACATGGTTGTCACAGGAAACTTCGACAATGCAGGTACTGTAGATGTCGCGGGGGCTCTCACGCTCAACACCGCCGAAGGAACCATCATCGCAGGTAATGCTGTCACCCTCAACTCGACCACAGCAAGCACGGTAACCGCCCTTACCATGGCCGCAGATCAGAATCTGTCGCTCAATGCGAAGCTGACCGTGACTGGGACTCTGACAGGTACCGGTCACCTGACGGTGACGACTCTGGCTACTCTTACATCCGGACTCGGAGTGAAGGAAGCTCTCCTCTCCGCAGGATCTCTCTCAGGAGTCACCTCCTTGCAGCTGGCACTCAGCGATGGCTATCTTCTTGCTCTCGCGCTTGACGATGCGCAGACAATGACCCTCGTCGAGCTAGGTGCGGCTTCGGGCTTGGATCTCACTGATCTGACATTTGCCAATGGACTTTCTACTCCCTACACGGCGGGGACGACTCAATTCAGCTTCGGCATCGAAGGTAATAATATCACCTTGACCGCAACGATCGTGGGCAATCGCTGGCAAAGTGATGATGCCAACGCACAGTGGGGCAGTAATGACAGCTGGTCAGGAGCTGTCCCTACGAGTGCGGAGAATGCCATCTTTGACGGGGCTGGATCGCATCTCGTCGCTGTCGATCAGGTGGGTGCTAGTGCGTCTGAGATACGTGTCGCCGTCAAAGCGGGCTCTGCTCGCGAGGGGGACGGATACGCTTTCAGCGGAGAGACGCTCACGACAGGGAGTCTGACCCTGAGCAGCGGCTTGCTCGAGGTCGGCAATACCATCAACATCGTGGATGATAATCCAGAAACAGTCGCGCAGAAAGGAGCGTTGAACATCACAGGAGGTAAGCTCACTATCGCGAACAATGGTGCCATCAACGCCGTACTAGCCACAGTCAGCACATCTAATAGTCTCGAGATCGAGTCTGGTGGCAGCCTCACTATCACAGGTACTTTGATGGCCACGGATGCTACAGGCATCACGGTGACCAATGATGGACAACTGCAAGTCGGTGATGGATCGCAGATCGACATAGTTGCAGGAGCAGGTCTACTCATCACGCAGGCTGGTGCCAGCGTGGCTGTGACGAGCCT
>CAYJLR010000112.1:3380-7090 GCA_964370895.1 uncultured Akkermansia sp.
CAGGAGCAGGTCTACTCATCACGCAGGCTGGTGCCAGCGTGGCTGTGACGAGCCTGGGTGAGCAGTCCCTTGATCTCTCAGAAGGCTCTACTCTGAGTGTCGCCACTGACTCTGTCCTCAAGGGGATGACCGGCACAGGCACACTGGAGCTCATTGACAACGGCGTTGGGGCAACCTCGCGCAAGCTGACCGTCGATGCCAGTGCCGTGATCACAGGGGGGGACGTATCCGCTGCTATGCTCGAGGTGAGCACGGGCGCGAATACCCTGTTCAATAATCTGACAGTGGACTCCATCCACTTTGCAAATGACCTGAGCAGCTCCGACTTCTACCTCGGTGCTCGCTCGATCTCACATAGTATGGGGACCAGCAGCGTCGCGGTGACGATGGCAAGTGCGAACTTCTTTGAGAATGCGGCCAATGGCAGCTACAAGTTCTTCCAGCAGAATGGCGGCACGGTGACATGGAGCAACTTTGCACTATCTCAGTCTATCCTCGATGATATCGCGAGTGCCATCACCCAAGATCAGGGCAACTTCACCTACAGGGATGTCTTGCAGACGAGGGATGAGAACGGTAATCTCACCTTCATCGTCCAGGACACGACAGGACGTACATGGGATATGGACAATGACTTCGCCGTCACCCCCACGACAGATCCGAATATCGATGACTCACTCAGCCAGATCAAGCCTATCTACGATCCTGCTAACGCGGGCAAGATAGCCTCCTACGATGTGCTCGACTACGTGAACAAGGTGATCATCGGTGAGAGCAAGCAGACGATCGATATGACGAACCTCAGCGGCACAGGCGAGCTCATCCTCTCCAACCTCTCAGGCGACTCAGCGAGCGCAGAACTCAATATCATCGGTAACGGCACAGACTCAGTTCTGCTGAGAAATACGACACTGAGCGTCGTGAGTGGCGATATCAATGCGAAGGATGTCACACTGAATGTACAGAATGTAGGAGAGGACAATCAGCTCTATACAGGTACACTGAATCTGGATGAGTCCACACTCGATACAGGCGTGACAGGACGCATCACTGTCCAAGGCTTAACAAACCTCAATGACGCTGGCGAAGCCTCCACAGGATCAGTCGTGCAGGGATCAATCAGCGTGAATGGCGCTGGTGGTGACTACACGGGCAGCTATGGTACTGGTGCTAGCATCTATGCTCAGGCTGGTGCAGATCAGAAGCTCAAGGCAGACGCGGCTCTCACAGTAGGTGGTGCAGGTGGTACTCTTACCATCACCGGTGCGACTAGTGCAGCTCAGCTCGGTGGCATCAACTCCACAGGTGCTCATATCGTCATCGACCTCACCTCCGCTACAAGCGAGAGCAATGCCCTCACCCTTGGTTCAGCATCATCTGTCACCGACGGAGGTAGCCTCACGCTGAGCATCAATGGTGACTTCCTTGAAGCAGGCGACACGGTTGTGGCATTCGCTGGAGAGGCTCTGACGATCGATAGTAACTCTACTCTGACGATCAATGCCATTAACTTCGACCAGTCACCAGCAGTCTCATCCGGTGGGCTTATTCAGCTCATTGAGTTTGCTGATGGCAGCAGCATCGCAGATGAGAGTATCACGCTGGATGCGGCTCTATCCAAGTACTACACAAATGTACGCTACGATAGCACGCTGAATATGATCGTCGCTAATATCAATACGAGCTTCTATAACTCTCATGCGATTACTTACAATGGCACGGCTGGATTCGAATTGATCACAGATGCACTTACGAATATCGGCATCTCAAGCTCTAGCAGCAATTCTGATCTCGCTAAGGTCATGGCAGAGATGGACAAGCTCATCACCACGAACCCACTCTCAGCAGACAAACTCGCGGCAGCCACTGCTGGTGCGAGCATCGCGACGCAGGGAATGGCTCTCCAAGATGACATGGAACGTCAGCTTCGTAGCATCAGAAACCATGCAGGAAACCAAATGGCATCCGAAATGAACTACGGACAGACGGACGTTGTCAATGGATGGATTAATGCGGAGGGCAATCAAGCAGAACTCTCAGGTGAGGGCACAGATGCAGGCTATACCATGTCAAACTGGGGTGGTACAGTAGGCGCTGGTTTCTCGCTTGACGCAAACTCAACGCTTGGCATTGCGCTCACAGCCATGTATGGAGATCTCACGAGCTCAGATGTGGATCAGCTGGATAGCGACGTTAGTACATACTACCTCAGCGTCTTTGCTCACACGGAGATCAATGACTGGGATCATAAGTTTATCCTCTCCGCAGGCATGGCCGACTTCAGTGGATCTCGTACAGTGAACTTTGCTAATAGCGCGTACTCTACAGACTACTCGACATCGGGTTATGCTCTGGGTATGCACTATGAGCTTGCTCGTAATTACTACCTTAATGATGATAAGAGCACGCTCTGGCAGCCCCTTGCTAGCGTCTCCTACCAGATGAGCCAGATTGATGGCTACACAGAATCAGGCAGTGATGCCGCTCTTCATGTAGATAGTCAGTCTATACACCGCGCCACACTAGCACTGGGTGCGCGTATGCAGACAAATATAGGCGAGTCTATGTTCAACCGCACAGGTAACTTCTCGCTGCGTGCTCTGCTTAAGGGCGACATCGGTGATAACCGCTCCGATACAGAGGTGGGCTTAGCCCTCGGCACTGACAAGGCGAAGATCCAAAGCGCAGAGCGCGGAAACTTCGGTGTAGAAGTCGGAGCAGGTCTGAATATCCCCATCTTTGAGGGTACATCTAGCATCTTCTGCGATGCAGCAGTAGAACTGCGCGAAAACTACAGCAATGTCAATGCAACCGTAGGCTATCGCTTCAACTTCTAAGAGAGCCTAGCACAGAAAATACCCCTCCCCCCACGATTCGAACGCCATTCGGATCGTGGGGGTTTTCTTTTTTCGCCCCCTCGCCTACGCGCGTATCGTAACTTTTCGCTTGATATGAAAGGGGCTATTGTATATGATGTAAGCTACTTCGTAGCCCCATATTTCTATGCGTCCTTATATAAAACTTCTTAGCCTTGGGCTCTGTCTGAGCACCACTCCTCTCATCGCTTATGGTGAAAGCTCCGCAGAATACCCTTCTGACGGTGCGAATTATCGACTCTTTAGCGTCGATCGCCCCCCTCTACTCCCCATGCCTCAGGATTGTCAATGGGGTGATGCTAGCTACGCTCTCAACAAGGTCAGCATCTCACTACCTTCATCCGCAAAGGATAAGGAAAAATTAGATTTCATTCGCTCGCAGCTCTCAGACTATCTCCTCAGCCACAAGCTAGACATCGTCGCTAATGAAGATACCACAGCCTTCCCGATCAAGTTCAGCTTAGGCTCGCTTGCCTTCGCGGATAAGAAAGAATCATGGCAGAAGAAAGAAGCCTACGCCCTCAGTATCACGCCCGATGGAGTGACTATTCTCGCAGAAGATGAGAAGGGACTCTACTACGGCATGCAGACGCTCATGCAGCTCATCCAGCGCCGTGAGGCAAAGACCACAATCGCAGCCTGCGAGATACAGGACTGGCCAGACTTCGAGGTACGTGGCTTCATGAACGACGTCGGTCGTAACTTCATGCCCATCGAGTATATCATGGAAGAGCTCGACGCCATGGCTCAGCTGAAGTACAATGTCTACCACTTCCACTTCACCGAGAATTACGGATGGAGGCTGGAGAGCAAGATATACCCTGAGCTCAACCT
>CAYJLR010000113.1:0-7064 GCA_964370895.1 uncultured Akkermansia sp.
CACCTATGGCACTCATCGAGATCATCGACCTTCCTCAGCTCCAAGCAGCAGTAGCTCCTACAGCTACAGCAGGCACAGGCAACACCGCACCTGCGGAAGAAGCCCCAGCAGCTGAATAAATTTCCTTATAAGAAATAATATTAAGCACCGTAGCTCTATTAGCTACGGTGCTTTTTTCTGCTCAGAGACAAGCTTTTTTTCAAAAAACAAGAAAAAAAGCTTGTCACACTCCTCATCCTTCGCTATAATACCCCCGCTTCACGGCAAAACAATGCAGGGATAGCTCAGTTGGTAGAGCAATACCTTGACATGGTAGAGGTCGTAGGTTCGAGTCCTATTCCTTGTACTGCATTACAAAAGCTCATTATTAATCGTCAGATTGATAATGAGCTTTTTCTTTCTCGCCCTCTTTTCTTGAATCGCATTTAAAAGCGTCGTTGTTACAAAAGCGCGATACTTCAGCTAG
This sequence comes from uncultured Akkermansia sp., assembly GCA_964370895.1. Taxonomy (GTDB): domain Bacteria; phylum Verrucomicrobiota; class Verrucomicrobiia; order Verrucomicrobiales; family Akkermansiaceae; genus Akkermansia. The sequence continues at coordinate 467 of CAYJLR010000113.1, forward strand.
CCTCTCACCAGCTCTATGCGCGCATCACTCTTCGCGCGTTTTTCTAGGAATCATGCTGGTCACGTCGAAGTAGAAGATGCATCCATCTCCTGTCTCCCATTGTATACCGTATATTTGAAGGATCTGACGAGAGTCATCGCCCTTCTTCACATCGAAGAGCGCGTAGTTTGCGACACCGCTCTTGCCGACCTTTTTTGCGAACTCAAGCGCGAGTTGATAGACAGTACTGTCATCGGTCTCGAGGATAACGAGGGGGGTTTCATTACTGAGACCATCTCCTGCACCTAGACTGGCACTGTGCTCCTCGCGGAAGAGGCGCAGCTCATGTGATAAGTCCTGACGTAGCCATACGAGCTCTGTTTCCTGAAGGGGCTGGCGGTGGGTCCAGACGCTGAAATGGTGCCCTAGGCGCGCGTGCCAGCTCTCGATAGCCTCTCGTAGTGCTGGAGTCAAGAAGCCCTTCTTCTTCAGAGATTGGATCTGATTAAAGAAGCTAGGACGTCGCTCCTCCTTTTCCCAGAAAATATCGAGCTCCATGAAGCCCTTTCGTCGCAGTGTCTCCCAGAGGATGCTATCGTTGCTAATGCTTTTTGTGAGCTCTGCTGCAACTGCGTCGGCCTCTTCTGCTGAACTAATAGCTTCGAATTGTCGTAAGAAGCTACTCGCCTTTGCCCATGCTTCCTTAAGAGTGCGCTCATCGCGTAGGTATTGCGCATTGACCTTTTGGGACTCTATCGCAAGGAGCTGCGAATGCGGAGAGTAGGATACATGAAGCGCGAGCAAGAGCAGCGAAAGCGCCTTGCTTGGACTGGTGGGCATGTATGGAGACCTAGCTTGCTTCATGACTTCTATAGTTAGACTTACTCTAAACCTTGTTATGGATTTTAACAAGAAAAAAATGAAAATAATTCTAATTTTTTGAAAGATTTTTGGTTTTTTATAACTATCATTTATTTATAAAGCAAATTTATTTCACTTTTCATACAATTTCATGTGAAAAATTCATTGGAGCGCAATCTTAGCTTGAGTGGCTGTTCCTGCGCTAGTTTCTCGCCTCCTTCACCAATGCATCTTTGTTCTACAATCACAACATCACCAATCGATCATATAGTTATGATATACTGTTTGTTAGACATGCATTCTGTCATGCTTGCTTTCTTGCTTGAAATCGACCTTTTTTCTCGTTAAACTAGCTCGGTAATACAATGAATACGCAAGAGTTTAACGAACAAATCGCAAAGAGCTCCGTCTGGGTACAAGCCCTTAAGTCGGAGATGGGTAAGGTTGTCGTCGGACAGCATGGTTTAATAAATCGTCTGATTCTCAGCTTGCTCTGTAAGGGGCATGTCCTTCTTGAGGGTGTGCCAGGTCTCGCAAAGACGCTTTCTGTGAAAGCTCTCGCTGGTAGCTTGCAGGCGCAGTTCTCTCGCATCCAGTTCACGCCTGACTTACTTCCTGCCGACTTGCTCGGCACGATGATTTATAATCCTGAGGAGCGTCAATTCATCGCGAAGCGTGGTCCAGTCTTCGCGAACCTAGTGCTGGCAGATGAAATCAACCGTGCTCCTGCGAAGGTGCAGAGCGCTCTTCTCGAGGCGATGCAGGAGCGCCAAGTAACGCTGGGTGAAACAAGTTACCCCCTCCCCTCCCCCTTCCTCGTACTGGCTACTCAGAACCCCATCGAGCAAGAGGGCACGTATCAGCTTCCTGAAGCACAGCTCGACCGTTTCTTATTCAAGGTGGTCGTCGACTATCCTACGAGGGATGAAGAACGCCGCGTGCTCTCGATGATGAGCAGCACAGCCCCACCTCCCCAGACGCAAAGTGTGGTGTCAGTAGAGGCCATCGAGGCATCTCGCGAGCTGATGAATCAGATTTATATCGATCCTGCTGTCGAAGAATACATCGTCTCTCTTGTACGCGCGACGCGTGCGCCTGAGCAGGTGGATCGACGTCTGGAGGGCATGGTGCGCGCGGGCGCGTCTCCTCGTGCGACGATTAATATTGCTATCGCGGCTCGTGCCCTCGCCTTTACGCATCAACGCACCTTTGTCACACCTCAGGACATTAAGGATCTCGCTATTGATATCCTCCGCCACCGTATCTTGCTTTCCTATGAGGCTGAGGCTTCTGGTATGACGAGTGAGAAGGTGATCGAGATGATTCTCGCGAAGGTGAATGTGCCTTAATAGCTAAGCATTGTCCCTCTTCTTCCTCCCCACCATTATGATTGATAAAAGTCAGGAGATCATGCAGAAGGTGCGCCGCATTGAGTTAATGGCGCGCAAGCGTGCTACAGCGGTTTTTGCTGGACAGTATCGCTCGAGCTTCCGTGGTCAGGGGCTGGACTTCGACGACTTCCGTGAGTACAGTGCCGGTGATGAGCCGCGCTTCATCGACTGGAAGGTGACAGCTCGTACGGGCACGCCCTATGTGCGCAAGTTCTACGAAGAGCGAGAGCAGGTGCTCTTACTCGCGATTGATACGAGCGCATCGATGAGTTATGCAAGTGAGCGTGTGGCTTACACGAAGCTGGAGTATGCCGCGCATATAGCAGCACTACTCTCCTACAGTGCGGCTCTAAATGGTGATAAGGTGGGACTGCTGCTCTTCGGACGTGGTAACTCGCATTTCTACTTGCCCCCTGCGCAGGGAATGAAGCAGACGCAGCGCATCGTGCGCGAGATAATCTGCTCTTCAACTGAGGGGAAGGATATGACGATGGATGAGATCGCGACGGAGATTCTACGCACGCAGCGTAAAAGCGCGATGGTATTCATGATGAGTGACTTCCTCGGTGAGCCTGATAAGAAGGCTCTCGGTCGCCTCGATTTCCGTCATGAGCTGATCCCTGTACGTATTGCCGACCCTTGTGAGCTGCAGCTTCCTGCGAGCGGGATGATTAATTTCCGCGACCCTGAGTCAGGGGAACAATGGAAGGCAAATCTGAATGATGCGCAGCTGCGTCGTGATTATGAAGAGGCGATGCGTATACAGCGTGTGCAGTGGGAGCAGTGCCTCATGCAGCTAGGGATAGACTTCGTCGATCTGGTGACGAGTCAGGATTATATCCTGCCGCTCAGGAAGCTCTTCCAGCGTCGCAGCCGCTTCTTTACTCACTGATAATTTTTTTCGAATTCTCATACACATGATGACTTTTCTTGCACAAGTTCCTGTGGGGACTCAAGCTCCAGCTACTTCTTCTAGCAATGCTGGGCAGCCAGCTGGTAATCCTCTGCTCGACAAGATCCCCGAGCTAGAACCTCATATCGCTCCCGAGACCTTTCTCGTCGATAGTATGATGTGGCTGTGGATCACAGCTGCCGTTCTTGTCGTTCTACTCACCGCGCTAGCCGTCTACCTCATCATGCGCGCGCGTCGTAAGCCCGCAGTCATAGCGCCGTCCTCCGAATACATAGCCTTGCAGCGTCTCGATGCTCTGGCTCAGAGCGATCAGCATAGCAATGCTGCGGCGATGAGTATTGAGCTTTCTCTCATCCTGCGTGAGTTCATCACAGGAGAGACTTCTGATCCCACCCTGTATGAGACTCATCAGGAGTTCCATCAGCGTCTCGATGCCCTATCTGGCATGCCGAAGAGCTGCCACGAGGATACCTATCAGCTTCTTGATAATCTTGCTCGTCTGAAGTACTCTGGCCCTCAGCAGCAGTCCTCTGAAACCGCTGATCAAATGCTCAAACTGACGCGCGAACTCATCCAGCGTATCGCGCTCGCGAAGGCACAGGAGCAGCCTACCACTCATTCTTCCGCATCAGTTAACGATCCTCTTTCTCATGCTTAGTTTTTCTTTCATGCCACTGCTCACTCAGCAGCCTACTGACGCGCTCGATTCTGGATCGCGTGAGTTCATGCTCGCATCACCCGAGTGGCTCTGGGGCTTATTAATCCTTATTCCTCTTCTTCTCCTTCGTCGACGCAGGGGAAGCTTCGCGGGATTGTCCCACCCGGGTATTCGCTTCCTCGCTTCGCGCTTAACACCGCCTAGCACACTGATGGGACGCATTGGAGCGCTGTTGCTAGTGCTAGGTCTAGGATGCCTGATCTTCGCACTGGCGCAACCGAAGTTCCGCAGCGAGCTGAGTGAGGAGCGTGTGAGTGGTATTGATATCATGATCGCCTGTGACCTTTCGGGCTCGATGTCACTGGAGGATATGCAGTTTAATTATCGTGATGAGAGAGGTCGTTCTCGCGCTCGTCACGTAGATAGACTTTCTGCCGCGAAGGCGGTGATGCTGGAGTTCATCATGGGCAGACCGAATGATCGCATCGGCATTGTCGCTTTCGCAGGGAAGGCGAAGCTGAGCTGCCCGCTGACGCTGGATCACAGCCTGCTTGCCTACATCATTGAGCAGTTCTACCTCGCAGACGGCCGTCGTCGTGGCTACATCAGTGAGGATGGGACGGCTATAGGCTCTGCCATTGCCTCAGCTGCGACGCGTCTCGAAGACAGAAAGGAGACGAAGTCCAAGGTGATAATTCTCGTGACGGATGGTCAGAGTAATGCCGGACTCATCCAGCCTATCGCTGCAGCGAAGCAGGCGGCGGAACTCGGTGTGCGTATCTTCCCCATCGCCATCGGTCAGACGGCTCGTCTTTCTCAGAATGTCATGAGTGATGGCGTGGATGAGAAGACGCTGCGCGAGATAGCAGCTCTGACGAACGGGAAGTACTTCCGCGCCAGCAGTGGTCAGCAGCTCAGCGAGGCCTTCTCAAGCATCGATGAATTAGAAAAATCCGATGCGAAGCGCCGTACCATCATCAGCTACGAGGCTCTGTTCATGTACCCACTGGCTCTCGCTGTGCTCCTCTTGAGCCTGAGCTTGCTTCTGAGCAAGATCCGCCCACAACCTGCACCATAATTCATCTATTGCCATGAGTTTTCTTTATCCTTACCTCTTACTGCTTCTACTGCTTCCTCTGGCTTTGCTCATCCTCATCATCGTGATGGAGAGTCGTCGTAAGAAGAACTGGCAGCGCCTTGTCTCCGCGGAGCATGAGCAGAACCTCATCACACGCCTGCCAACTTACCGTCGCACCTTGCCTGCCTTCTTGACTATTCTCGCACTAGCGGGAACAATAGTCGGTCTCGCGCGTCCATTCAATGGCTACACTGAGCAGAGCACCACTGGTTCAAGCCGTAATCTCCTCATCGCTCTGGATATCTCGCGCTCCATGGAGACGCAGGATATCAAGCCCTCGCGCCTCGAAGAAGCTCGCGCCGCCTGCTACGAACTCATCGATGCGCTGCCTAGTGACAAGCTCGGTCTCATCATTTTCTCTGGTGAAAGTGAACTCGTCGTCCCCCTCACCTATGACCATGATGCCTTGAAGCAAACGCTCGCCAGCGTGAAGCGCGACTGGGCACCCTACGGTGGTACGAACTACGGGCGCGTACTCGAAAAGGCCATGGAGGACTTCGCACGCAGCGCACCTACGGGTACGAATGCCGTGGTCATCTTCAGCGATGGAGAAGACACCGTGGGATCGACCATCGAGGTGGCAGAAAAGGCTCGCGAGAAGAAGCTCCTCGTCATCACAGTGGGAGTGGGCACGGAGATAGGCGACGCCATCCCCGACCCTGATGGAGAGAATGGTCTGTACCAAGATGCCGAGGGGAAGAATGTGATCAGTAAGCTGGACACGAAGTCCCTCATCCAGTTCGCCAAGGCCACGGGCGGTGACTACTTCGCGATGGACAGCGGAGCCGATCTCACCACCTTCGCACAGGCGGCGGCATCTAAGCTAGAGCGACACGAGAATGAGGCATCCCTGACAAAGTCTCCCGTCGATCTCTACCGCTATTTCATTTTCATATCTGCCGTGTGGCTGCTACTCGCTATCGTGCTAGGTACGGAGTGGAGTCTACCTAGCTGGCAGAAACGCTCGCTGAGCAGCCTCTTCATCCTCGCACTCATTCTAGGAGGGCTGACTTCGGAGGCACGAGCCGATAATGAGCTCTACCAGGAGGTGAAAGAAGCCCTTAGCAAGCATCAGTACGAGGAGGCTAAGACCCTCATCGAAGATGCCATCGCGCATGATATCAGCCTCACAGATGACGCGGCTCTGTCCTTTGCGCGAGCCAGTGCACAGCTAGGCTTAGGTGAAAATGAAGAAGCACGTGAGTCTTTCTCCCGCGCTATGCTGAGCTCCGATCCTACCCTACAAGCAGCGGCGAAGCACCAGCTGGGTAAGCTGAATGTCGAATCCAGCTTCCAGCAACTGCGTGACCTCTACACCCCTGCTATAGAAGGGGAGCCCAAAAGTGTCAGCTCCGCAGATCTCGAAAAAGTCCAAGCACAACTCCAGCAGGACATCAAGCACTACCGTGATGCCCTAACTCTCGTCCCTGCACATGAAGCTAGCCAGCTTGATCTCGCGAAAACAGAGACCTTCATAAAGCAGCTCCAAGAAGAGATCGATAGACTCAAAGAAGAGGAGAAAAAGCAGCAGAATAATCAGAGTCAACCGCAAGATCAACAAAATCAGGATCAACAAGACCAGAAGGAGCAGCAGAATCAGAAAGATCAGCAGCAAGATCAACAAGATCAGCAAAATAAACAAGATCAACAGCAGCAAG
>CAYJLR010000114.1:0-6998 GCA_964370895.1 uncultured Akkermansia sp.
CTTTGGGGACTTTGTCCCCATACCCCTAGCAAGGACGCTGTCCTTGCATCCTGCCAGAGGAACGGGTCCCTCTGGACTCCCATTTAGGGGAGCTCTAATAGCGTGTACAAAAACACTGCAGGAAAGCTATTGCACGCACTAGCGCTACTAATTCCAAGTGAGTGCCGCGAGGTACAGGATCATATGCAGCGAAGCGAGCCCCAGTAATGGGTTCATCCGCTTATCGGCAGGAGTCCTTGTGATCTTCATGAGCAGATAGCCAGCCAAGAGCATGGGTGCTAGCCATATCATACCCCACTGCATACCTGGTAAGAAAAAAGCCGCCTGCTTTAATGTCAGATAGGGGGCTAGCAAGAATGCGATAGCCAAGCCACGCGCTCTCGCATCTCCCAGCCTCACGGCCAGAGTGCGCTTACCTGTACACGCATCTTCTACGCGGTCACGTATATTGTTAATCTCAAGCAGCAGGCAGCAGAGTAGTCCACACTGCACACCTATGATGAGCCCTGCTCCGTAGATCACAGTGAAGTCCTCTCTCCAGCCGATCTGGATGAAGATGCTACCTAGCACCGCTATAATCCCAAAGAAAAGAAGCACAAACACCTCACCTAAGCCTCGATAAGCAAGAGGGAAAGGGCCGCCGGTATAGCCGTAAGCAAGCATCAGTGAGGGTATACCTATGGCGATGATAGGCCAGCCAGCCACCATGATAAGCGGCATAGCTGCGATGCAGGATAAGAGCAGCATCCCTACCGCAATGAGCTTCACAGTAGTCGATCTCATGCGTCCACTGGCGGTGATGCGCATGGGGCCTTGCCGTTTGTTTGTATCTGCTTTTTTATCTGAGTCTAGCGCATCATTGAAGAGATTACACGCGATCTGTATCCCCAAAGCCGCTAGAGCTGTGCAGACGAGCAGGTAATAGTTCAGCTGGAAGCCTAGCTGCGGGTAGCCCTCTGCATAACGCGTAACGATGAGTGCCGCTGCCCAGATAGGAATAAGGATGGCAGGCAGGGTCTTCGGACGCGTGGCGAGGAGAAAATTCTTAAGCGAGCTCATATCACTAGCTTATTTCACATCCACAACGCTCCAAGCGAGCTTCTCGCCCGCATACATAGGCACGACCTCTTCTCCATAGCTACGGTAGCTAGCTGGGACAAGCATAGGGCTGTCGCTGAGCGTGACTGTGGTTTCTGGGATGTCGAGCTGGTAGAGTGCACGTGCATTCCCTGAGACGAAGGCCTGCAGATTCTCGACGGTGCTGTGCTGAACGAATACCTCAGCCAGTTTTGGTAGAGCGAGAGGTGCAGTGAAGCAGCCAGCAGCACAGCCACAGCTTTCCTTCGCGCAGCGTGGGTGCGGGGCAGAGTCACTGCCGAACATGAGGCGTGGATGCCCTGAGAGTGCGGTGAGGAGGAGCTTATCTCTATCCTCGGGTCGCTTCGCGATGGGCTTACAGAAGAGATGCGGCTTCAGCATACCGCCCGCGAGATCATCGAGGGTGATGAAGAGATGCTGCAGGGTCACGGTGGCGCAGAGGTTCTCGTAATCATCGAGTAGATCGACAGCAGCAGCCGTCGTAATATGCTCCATGCTGATGCGAAGCTTGGGATAATTCTCTGCAAGATAGCGATAATGGCCGAGGAACTCTGCTTCTCTGTCCATGACGAAGCCATGACTCTCGCCATGAACAAGGAGGGGGATGCCGCGCTCTTCCATCATCTTCAGTGTGCTCTCAGCTTCACTGAGCTGAGAAATACCGCCTTCACTGTTTGTCGTAATACCAGCAGGGTAAAGCTTAATCGCGAAGAAATCTGGACTCTCAGCTACAGCGTCAAGCGTCGCTTCATCGTAATTCTTAAAGAAAAGTGTCATCAGGGGCTTAAAGGCTGCCCCTCCCATAGCAGCGCGAATGCGCGCAGCATAGGAATCAAGCTCACCGCAAGAACTGACAGGCGGAACGAGGTTCGGCATGATGACAGCTCCAGCGAAATCAGATGAAAGCGGAGCCACGAGGCGAAGCATATTTGCATCGCGCAAGTGAAGGTGCATGTCGAGCGGGGATCTAAGCTGTATTTCCATGAGTTTAGTATAAAGTATATGAGAAGAAAATCAAGCCTAGAGGGAAAATGTATTAAGCTTCTTCCTTCCGCGTCTCGTCTATCTTCCCCTTCTCCGTCATCTCTAGTATGAGCTCTTCCATCGCACTCATTTTCAGCAGCTCGCTACTGAGTCGTAAGGGAGGAGTCGCAGCGTCGCTGAGGGTAAAGATGAGGCTAAGTGAGATCTGCGAATTGCGCTCCTTCGAGACATAATCCACCTTAGAGATAGAGCTCCATGGATAATGCCTTTTTGTCAGCATGTAGCGCGTGACCCCTGAGTCATCCACTTCATAGCGGAGCAGTGCATAGTAACCACCCCAGAGGATAGTAACAGCTATAGCTGCTATGGAACCATAAAACTGGAGCTGATTCACGTCTTCACGCTGCAGGGTGTAGATACACGCGAAGAAAATGAGGACACTCATCCCTACGTAGAGTGCTCGATTATGGCAGCGTAGTATGTGCAGGCTCATGAGAGGTGATTTCTGTATTGTTCGCAGTTACTTGAACAGGGAGATTATCTGTGTAGTCATTATTAGGGATAGGTCTGTACTTCACGTCCAATGGGTCTACCTTTCCGCCATTTTGATAATCCTCCACCGCGCGGGTGATGTAAACAGGCATGTACATCTGTGAGTAGCTGAAGAACTTCTTAGCGATAGCAGCAGGTGTACGTATACAGCCATGCGAGAGCATGCGCCCCGCTACGACGCGTCCTGTATGGAGACCGACTCCATCCCATGTAAAGCGGTGCCAGTAGGGCATGGATGCTGCGCTGAAGGTCGCGCCCTCAGGGATTCCATCCTTCAAGTCGGCATTACTATCTATGGTTTTTCCGCTGCTGTTGACAAATCTGCCGTAGCGACTGGAGCGGTGCTTTTCCTTCTTCTCGATCACACGGAAGACACCGGTGGGCGTCAGATGTCCTTTTGTACCTGTGGAGACAGGCCAGTCGAGGGCGACGCGCCCCTTAACGTAAACGCGAGCGCGTTGCTGAGGGAGACAAATGATGAGCTTTGAGTTATTCTTCGTGAGCTCGGCTAGCAGACTATCATCGCTCCAGCTTTTCATCGTCTTCGGGTAGGCTGGTGTAGCCGCGAAGTGCTCATGCGTACCCGCAGGATAGGGGTTCACATAGTCTGGGGCATTCTTACCCTCTATATTCAGCGGATTACCTGTGTAGATGGGAGCGATCTCTTCTTGAACCGGACCTAGGGTTTCGCCAAACTTGTAATTCTTCTGCGCACAGCCGCTAAGCAGGAATGCGCAGAGCACTCCGAGAGGCAGGTAGATATTCTTGTACCTATGCATATCTATTAATAAAAAAGAGACTCCTCCGCTCAAGCGAGTACTGCTTGGGGAGGAGTCTATCATTGATTACGTGAAAATCCTCTTATCTATTGGGAACCTTGATCTTCTGACCTGGTCGGAGACGGCGTGCGTCTGCCTCAGTCATATTATTAAGCTTCAGCACAGTCTTGTAACCTACTCCATAGCGGGCTGCGATACCAGAGATAGTATCACCAGAGCGCACGGTGTAGCTGCGGCTAGAGGAGCTGGAGCTGCCACCACCAGAGCGACCAGTAGAGTCGATGTGACGCTTTGCCTTAGGTGTGTATGGTACCTTGATAGTCTGACCAGCGTAGATGAGATCACCCTTGATACCAGAAAGACGACGGATAGCAGCAACAGTAGTACCGCAACGCTGGGCAATGACGGAAAGATTATCACCGCTGCGAACCTTGTAGACAAGGATACTTGGCTTCGTGATATTAGCCTTCTTCGTAGGCTTAATAGGAGTCTTAACCTTCGGAGGCGTCACAGTGCTGCCAGTACCTGCGCCAGTGGCTGCGAATGGCTCGTAGTCAGGTGGATCCAGCACGATATCTGGCTGTGACTGCTGGCTGGAGAAGAAGCCTCCACCTGTCGTTTCCTCTATCTCTTCGCCAGGCTCAGGAATAGGGTACTGCTGGTAGGTAGGCGTGCGTGAACCTGCATCGACCTGATAGCTACCATCGGATTCTTCCACCCAGGGGGGGATGGTGTCCTCACCGATATTATATTCACTAGCGCTTATGGCTTCTAAATCACCATAAAAATTATCATCCGTGCTAGAGCACGAGCTAAGAGCCATCAACACGCTGGCTGTCACGCTTAATTTTTGAAAGGTATATTTCATATGCGCTACAGTATAGCAATTTTTACACGCAAGGCAAGTAGAAAGATAGTCTTAACTAGCATTAATTCTGTTATTGAGCACAGAGAGTCAAAGATAAATGATATTTTAAAAAATTCCCGACTGATTTACAAGGATAGACAATACACTCAATCATTTTATTTTAAAAGACTTAAGAAAAAACACAAGGCACTTGCTTAAAATATTTTAGAAATTTTAAAGTCATTTTCCTTGCTTTTATCCTTAATATAAGTATACTTTGCCTAAGCCCTTCTCCTACGTTTGGATTTGGGATAAATTATAACATCATTATATTACGTAAATTACTATGAAGACCATCGCTATCTTCGCTTTCGCAGCAGCAGCACTCGTTTCTTGCCAGCAGCAGCAGCAGCAGACTGTTGCTCCTACTGACATCCAGCCAGTAGTTATCATCGAAGAAACTAAGTAATTTCTCAGGAGGGATCTAAGCATCTCTCCTCAGCAAATTAATTAAGCGTCCTATCTTCGGATAGGGCGTTTTTTTGTGTACCTATTCAGCATCCCACAGCTGAACACCACCTCATCTGAGCACAAAAAAGATCACGCTCGGCATGAGTGTGATCTTAACAGAGCTGCATCCTACTATCGCAGATGCGCGTTCTAGGCTTCAGCCTATACGGAAGGTGATACGAGCCTTGCTCATATCATAAGGAGATACCTCGATCTTCACGCGGTCACCGACCACGAGACGAATGAAGCGCTTACGCATCTTGCCTGAGATATGAGCGAGGAATTCGTGACCATTTGCCACGCGTACGCGAAACATAGTCCCTGCAAGCACTGCGGAGATGATACCTTCCATTTCGATTTCACCCTCACTGTCGGTTGGAGTCTTAATTCGTGCAGAGGGCGCGGTCTTGCCAGCAGGTCTAGCGCCTGCAGGCTTATTTTTACGTTGCGGGGAGCGCCCGCGGGATGGTTTGTTATTAGCCATTGATAAGTGTATCTAGTGGATGAAGTGTCACCTGCGTGTATAGATAGAGAGCGATATGGGTGTAAGTTAGAGCTTACTCGCAAGGCAACGCCGCTAGTATACTTCTAACACATGATCTTGGCAAGTGCTTTTTTCGCTGATGACCGCCTTCTTACGATATATCTAGTCATGTAGATAAGAATAGTCAGACATTCCTAAACAATTTTTTTCAGATATTCACAAATATTTAATCGTGCATTTCGCTGACTACTGGGCTACTAGGTAGAATGTATATGCTCAAATACAAAATTCAGGCTTGCATGGTGTTCATAAATAGATTATAGTACGCGCACCTCACGCGCAGACTCTACTTTGTCTCGATATAGTCATGGTATCTCTGTTCCTTTTTTCTTCACCTTGTGGAGAAAAAAACAACAAGAATATAAAAATGCCATTGACAAAAGCATGGGATAAGAGTAGATTAGCTGCCCGCGAACAAAGAGGTTCGATGGCAAGTGCCAAAACTGGAATAAAACTCAAAATATGAAAACCTTCTCAGCTAAAGCTCAAGACATTGAGCGCAAGTGGTATATGATCGACGCAGCTAACCAAGTGCTCGGTCAAGTAGCAGTCAAAGCAGCTAAGCTTCTCCGTGGTAAAGATAAAGTCATCTTCACCCCTCACGTCGACTGCGGTGATCACGTCATCGTGATCAATGCTGAAAAAGTCGTCCTTACAGGTAACAAGGAACGCGCAAAGATCTACACCCGTTACACGGGCTATGTCGGTAATCAAGTCGTGACGACACCTTCCAAGCTTCGCAAAAAGCATCCAGAAATGATTCTTGAGCTTGCGATCCGTGGTATGGTTCCTCACACACGCCAGGGCCGCGCACAAGGTCGTCGTCTCAAGGTTTATGTCGGTGCTAACCACCCTCATGAAGCTCAGGCTCCTGAATCTGTAACAATCGCCTAATCCCCCTTTTAATACACATATGAGTACAACAACTCCATATAGCGCTACTGGCCGTCGTAAGACAGCTGTTGCACACGCATGGTTGACACCAGTCGCTGAAGGCGAAACTGGCAAGATCACCATCAATCGTCGCGGTTTCGAAGAATACCTTCCTACCGACGTGCTTCAGAATACTGTTCTTCAGCCATTCTACGCAACAAACACGATGAACCGCTTTGATGTTCGCCTCGTTTCCAACGGTGGTGGCATCCATGGTCAGACAGGTGCTATGAGCCTTGCAATCGCACGCGCTCTTGTCATGCTCGACGAAAGCTTCCGTCCTCTTCTCCGTGGGCAGGATCTGCTTACTCGTGACTCCCGCATGAAGGAACGTAAGAAGCCCGGTCGCCCTGGTGCTCGCAAGCGCTTCCAGTTCAGCAAGCGTTAATCGCTGCACGACCATCACACCTCTTCTGGAGCTGCACCCTTATGGGTGCAGCTCTTTCGTTTTCTGCATCTGGGCAGCGCCTTTAGTGACCTTTCGCGCCTTGATGTCATCTAAGCGCTAGGCATTCCTTAAGGCAGGTTCTCGTAATTCGCAAAGAGAGCTCATGGCGGGATTTTCGTAAGATTTTTACGGCTTCGCGCTAGAGCATATAGGCATACATAATAAGCTAAGGTGCAAAAAGATACGAAAATCACCCATGAGATCCTTTGTTAGACATCTTCGTCGTTCACCTGAGCAGAAAACGAATGGCGAGAACCTGCCTTAAGGGGAGTTCTCGTAATTCGCAGCGCGAAATCACGAAGG
>CAYJLR010000115.1:0-6997 GCA_964370895.1 uncultured Akkermansia sp.
ACTTGCTTTGTATCTAGGAATCCTCTTTCACCGTACGAGCTAAGCCCCACTGCATGAGCAGTACAAAACAAGCCCAGAAAGCGAGATAGGCAGGATAGATCATCAGTCCCGTGTATTCGGCTAATAGACCGAGTACAGGAGGCATGAGTGAGGCTCCTATATAAGAAAATGCCATCTGGAGACCCGCTATAGTCATGGACTTCGCCTCCCCAAAGTGGTGAGGGATCACATAAAAGAGCGCCGGACAAATGGGAGCTCCTCCTATGCCTATCAAGAGTAGACCGACAACTGACCATACGGCACTCAGAGCAGGAGCATAGAGGAGCAGGACCCCTAGTAGGATGAGAAAAGCTCCTCCCGTGATCTGTTTCTTCGCAGGGCAGTAAGGGGCGATCACTCCATTCAGAAATCGTCCGAGGATAACGCCTACAAAGAATAAACTCGCGTAGAAGGAGGAGTATGCGAAGCTCAGTCCCTTCATCTCGACGAGGAAAGATGCGGCCCACAGGCTTGCTGCGACCTCGATTGCACCGTAGGCGAAGAAGCACATAAGCACGAAGATGACACCTGGTGTACGCAGAGCCACGATATTGCTCACCTTATCCGTTTCCTGAAGCCTTTCGTCGCTTGAGGCGATAATCCTCTCTGATTTTTTCTTCCAGATAGGTATACTCAGGCAGAGGATAATAGCGATGAAAATCTGCAGTATCCCTACCACCCAGTAGCCAGTCTGCCACTGATTAGAATATGTCAAGCTCAAGCCCATGATGAGCGGACTAGCCGATGCCCCCACACCCCACACGGCATGCAGCCAGCTCATGTGACGAGCGGAATAGTGTAATGACACATAGTTATTCAGTACTGTATCAATACATCCAGCTGCGAGACCATAAGGGATAGCAAAGAGGCAGAGCCACAGTAGGCTATCGGCATTTGCGTAGGCTATCATCGAGCCTGCACTCAGGAAGGCACTCAGCGCGACTATACGCGCAGCTCCTAGCTTCTGCGTCACCCACCGAGCCGAGAGGCTAGAAATGACGATGCAGACTGTGACGATAAGAGAGATGATACCTGCATAGGACAGTGTGACATTAAACTCTGATCGCATCGCTGGCCATGCTGAGCCTAGGAGAGCATCGGGAAGCCCCGTGCTCAGAAAGGCGAAATACAAGATAGCGAGGAGTAATTGATACATGATACCGAACTGATTAGTGATAGATACTACATTTTTGTTGGAACTTCAACACATTGATAGACATTACATCCGCTTATTAACATAGGATAATTTATGAAATATGCTAGAACCTGCCTTATAGGGAAGTTCTCGCAATTCGTTTTCCACAAAAGTGGATGTAGAAAATGAAGTAAACAGCGCACTTCACTCGGTCTTTTTCGCATATTTTTACCCTTTTCTCGTCGAATAAGCCATTATGCTCCGTCGAAAATGAAAAAAATACGCTGAAAAATCCCTTCGTGATTTCGCGCTGCAAATTACGAGAACTCCCCTATAGCATTTGACAGGCCTCTCATAAAGAAGACTTAAAACAACTCCATACTGCCTAACTGATCATAGACGACAATCTACAACAAAAGTCACTGACTATCATATAGTTTTTATATTTGTAATTTTAAAAATATAGAGCTAAGATGTCTATTTACTAAAAGATCGCCTCATATTGATTTCTTCTTCAATATGGATTTTTTCATACACCTCCGCTATGAGCACACTCATCAGAACCCTGAGCTTCATTCCCCTATTAGCTGCTACTATAGGCAGCATCGCTCTAGGAAGAGACACTCAGAGGTCACTATTACCCAGTGAGATATTACGATTCACTGGTGATAATGATATGCCGTTTAACAATGACGACAACTACACCAGCGGAGTGAGACTTGATTATATGAAGAGATGGCAGCGGGATCATTACTGGGGGATGAGTCTCACTCAGGAAATATACACTCCTAGTACAAATGGGGAACTACCCCCACTCGGAGAACACCCTTACGCGGGACATCTAGCACTAGGCTTCGCATACATAAGTAGGGGAGATAGCTTCGGAACGACCACTGAGCTCCAAGTAGGCATCACAGGGCAGTCGTCCTTAGCTGAAAACTCCCAGCACTTCATCCACAAGGCAGGGCGCTTAAATCAATGGAATGGATGGGATAATCAAGTACCCTCTGAACTCACTCTGCAGCTGAGTAGTAGACAGGAATTCGACATCGAGATGTGGTGCACTCAGACGCAATCAGGGTTAGAATCAGATAGTAGCTTTTCCATAGAAGAAGCAGTAGGAACAGCAGAGATAAGCATGGGGCTAGGGTATACTCTTCGATTCGGGCATAATCTACCACCTAGCCAGAGGCGCGTGGGCTGCCACCGTGCGAACTACGCACTCAGTAGCTTGAAGAGTCGCAATTATCGACCAGAGGAATATTCATTATACTTTCTGACTGGCGTACATGCTGCCTATGTCGCTCATGATTACTCCGTAGACGGTGGAGTGTTTAAGAGATTTGACAGTAGCGCGACTCGCGTTCCTTGGCAGTTTGAGTGGCAAGTAGGTATAGGCGCGCAGTATCAGGGAGTGAGCTTTTTCTTAGGCGGCGTGCTTCAAAGTAAGCGTTTCGACGACCAAGATGGGGTGGATAATTATGCGACTTTCTCCATAGCTTGGCAGTGGTAAGATGATGGATTTAGCAGCTAGTGCTAAGCCGAGGATACATCTAGCACCTCTATGCATGACGTAGTACTAGAACTCCCCATAAGTCTCTCATAGCTTATCGAATTTATCTCTCAATGAGGGGCTATTTTTTGTTAGCTTTTTAATAGTAAGAAGCTTTTCTGCCTTATCATTCGCGAGACGCAGGTTGTTATCCGATGAGATAAGAGCCTCTTTCGTCTTCATTAGGTGGGTGATCGTTTTATCGATTTCATCGATCGCTAGCTTGAATTTCTTGCTGGCAAGGCTATAGTTGTAATCAAACTTTGATTTGAAGTCATTCATCTCGGCCTCGAAGTTCGTCAGATCTATATTCTGCGCCTTATACTCGGCTATCTGTCTTCTGTATTCTATCGAATTGATCGCGGCATTGCGCAGCAGGGTAATGATGGGAATAAAGAACTGAGGGCGGATAACATACATCTTAGGGTAACGGTGCGACACGTCGACGATGCCGTTATTATAGAGCTCATTATCAGATTCCAGTAAGGAGACGAGGACAGCGTACTCGCAGCCCTTCTCACGTCTATCCTTATCAAGCTCCTTCAGGAAGTCATCATTCCTTTTCTTCGTGCTTGTCGCATCATTCTCATTCTTCATCTCGAACATGATGGACATGAACTCGATGCCTTCATCCGTGGACTCACGGAAGATGTAGTCCCCCTTACTGCCGGTACTAGCATCGTTATCCTTCTCAAAATAGGCATTTTGGAAGCCCGTAGAACGAAGGCGGTTAAACTCTATCTCACAGTGCTGCTCTAGGGTCTCACCTAGCATTTTTGTCGAGAGCTTCGCCTTCAGATCCTTGAAGAAGGCGATGGTTTCGTCCTTTTGCTTCAATTGAATAGCATAGCTATCTTCACGCGCTTTCAGCTGAAGTTCTGTGCCGAGTCTCTCCTGCTGGAGGTCGGATTGTAACTTCTGGATGAGTTGATCTTTCTCCGCTAAAGCAGTCTGACGCTTCGCATCTTCGTCGCGGAGACTGATCTGCTGTGCGGTCTTGAGCTGCTCTATCTCCTGTTTGGACTCGGAGAGCTTCTTTTCTAACAGCGCCTGTGCCTCAGCTTGTACGAGCTTCAGAGCCTGCTGCTTCTCTGTGGCCGCAGAGCTGATCTGCGCCTTGAGCTGCTCTATCTCTTGCTTAGAGGTGGAGAGCTGTTGTTCGAGCTGCGCCTGAGCCTCGGCTTGCGCGAGCTTCAGCGCGTGCTGCTTATCTGTCCCCGCAGAGCTGATCTGCGCCTTGAGTTGCTCTATCTCTTGCTTAGAGGTGGAGAGCTGCTGTTCGAGCTGCACCTGTGCTTCTGCTTGAGCTATTTTGAGCTCTTGCTGCTTTTCCTTGCGCAGCATGTCCTCTCGCTGTGAGAGTTCCTTGCGGAACTCAGCATCGCGCACCTGCGCCAAGATATCTATATATCCAGACTTATCGACAGTGAAGGCTTCTCCGCATTTCGGGCATTTAATCTCGTTCATCTTAACTGGAGCATACCACAATGTGAGCTGATACGCAATCGTAACCAGCTATGAAATATAAGATGCAGATAAGAAGTTAATTCACGCTATGAAAGAAGCCACCACCTAGCATGATAGCGCCCTCTTCGAGCTCAGCACTCCCCTTCCCCATCTCATAGAAGGCACAAACCTGTCCGAGCGCGAGAGCGCGTACAGGTTCATCAAATATGAGCTCCACGCTATCTTCTGAGATGTAGCGACAGCTGGCTGCGACTGCTGGGGCACGGTAGCGCGGCTGGGCTAGCACACGCTCAGGCAGAGCTTTAATCGTGTTTGTCACCTGCCCCACTACGGCGCGTGTCGCATAGAGACCGAGTGTTTCCTCATCTTCGTATCCGAGGACGAGGTGATTCTTCTCTAGATCTTTTGCTATGACTACGTAAGCGACACCCTCACGAGGAGACGCGATGCGGTGCCCCTTTCTCTGTCCCATCGTGAAGAGGTGCAATCCCTCGTGGCGACCAAGCACCTTACCATGCAGGTCGACGATATCACCGGGGTTATCAGGAAGGTAATGGCGCAGGAAGTCACTCATCTTCACCTGACCGATGAAGCAGATGCCCTGCGAGTCTTTCTTCTCTGCATTAGGCAGATTAAAGCGTCTTGCTATCTCGCGTACCTGAGGTTTCTGTAGCTCTCCGACTGGGAAGATCGCGCGTGCAATCTGCTCAGGACGCATCAGGGCGAGGAAGTAAGACTGATCCTTATTCCCATCTAGTCCTCGTAGGACGTAAGACCCGTCCTGACCATCAAAGCGTCTTGTATAATGACCTGTCGCGACGGCTTCAAAGCCCTGTTCCAGCGCATAGTCAAGCAGCACGCCAAACTTCATCTCGCGATTACACAAGACATCGGGGTTCGGCGTCGCACCTGAGCGATAGCCCTCGATGAGGTAGCTCACTACTCGATCCTTATACTGAGATATCAAGTCGACAACACGCAGCTCTATCCCCAGCACACGGCACACAGCGAGCGCATCTTCAATATCGCGCTCCCATGGACAGTCACCAGGGATTTCGTCCTCATTCACCCAGTTTTTCATGTAGGCAGCCACGACTTCATGACCTTGTTCTACAAGGAGAGCCGCTGCTGCAGCACTATCGACACCACCACTGAGAGCAACTAAGATACGAGCCATGCCCCTACTATAGCTTCTAGACAGCCCCTTTAAAAGGCTAAACTCAGCTGGAGGCTCATTTTCTCACAAAGAAAGAGAAGCTAGCATTTCGCTAGCTTCTCCGTCTGTAGGCTGAGACTGTTTTCCTCTGCGCGTCTTGACTCATAAGAGTCTGGAGCGAACAGAAGGCTTAACTAGCCTCACCGGTTCCTTCAATAGAGGTGGTGTCCGATGCAGATACCTGATCGTCGACCTTTACGCGAGGTTTACGACCTCGTGGTCGCCCTGTATAGGGCTTCTTGACACGTGGCGCACGTGATACTGGCTCTAGAGGATCGATGACCCCCTCTTCACCTAGTCGCGATACGAGATTACGAAGTGCGAAAGTGATGACAGCTGTGCGATCCATGTAATTTTCAGCGCACATCTCATCTATCTCAGACAGTAAAGCCGCAGGGCAACGAAATGCTATTAATTTCTTTTTCATATTATTAAGCAACGTTAAGTAAGTAAAGTTAATTTACCACAGTGCTTAATAAAGAGCAATACAAAAAAGTGTAATATTTAAAATTAATTTTAAATGTATAATAATTAAACTTGAGGACAAAAGACGTTTCGTCCGTAACTATCGTTGTATTTTATAACGAACCACACTGTATCATCAGGCATCAGCTTACCTTCAAATCGATCTGCCCATTCAACAATGAGCACGCGATCCGAACTTAAATAGTCATCCCAAGCGAGAGAATGAGCCTCTTCAGGGCTGCTCATTCGATAAAAATCGAAGTGCGCGCATGACACTTTTGTATCATTATATTCGTGCACGAGGGAGAAGCTAGGGCTTACAATGGGCTCTTTCGTCCCTAACCCCTCCAGTACCCCCTGTGTAAAATGCGTTTTCCCCGCTCCTAGATCACCGACTAGTCCTATCACATCTCCCGGCTCTATGCAGGCGGATACAGCACGTCCTAGCTCGCGCATTTCCTCGGGGGAATTTACTGAAATAGGCGAAGTGGAAAAAATTTTTTTCAGATTTTTCATATTTTTAAGAAATTTTTCTTGTCAAAGTTCTTGTGATGGATATAATGTGGCAGCCCGCGAGCGTGGGTGCAACACAAAAATACTATAAAATTATGGCACATGCAATTTTTATCACTGGTGGTAAGCAGTACCGCGTGACTGTAGGTGACGTTCTCAACGTCGACCGCATCTCCGGTCTTACTACAGACGGCGAAACAAGCTTCGACCAAGTTCTCATGATCGAAGACGAATCCAGCTCCACAATCGGCACACCTACCGTGGCTGGCGCAAGCGTCACCGCTAAGGTACTCGACGCAGAAGCACGTGGTCCTAAGGGCGTCGCTTTCAAGTTCAAGCGTCGTAAAGGCTATCACAAGAAGAAGGGCTTCCGCGCTTCCCTCACCCGCATCGAAATCACCGGCATCAAGGCCTAATTTCCTCTTCACCCCATTTTACCAATAGATTCCTAAATTATGGCACATAAAAAAGGTCAAGGTTCCGTACGTAACGGACGCGACTCCCGCAGCAAGCGCCTCGGCGTAAAGAAGTTTGGTGGTCAAGCAGTCATTCCTGGCAACATCATCATCCGTCAGCGTGGTACAAAGTTCAAGCCTGGTAAGGGCGTGGG
>CAYJLR010000116.1:0-6918 GCA_964370895.1 uncultured Akkermansia sp.
CTCATTGATGAGAAGTCGCCACGCTGTGGCACTCGCTCAACTCTGCACGCTTATAAGCTGGATTTCCTTTTCCTAAAAAATACCCTTTTCTTCAGCAGATATTATTTAGAAGAGGGTTTTGCCTTCCTGCCTATCCACGCTTCTAACTGCCGTTTTGGCTCACAGAGGGCTTGCTTGCGCGGCGTAGACGTCTGCGCAGATGGAAGGTGTCAAAAATAGCGGAGAGGCAAAACACGTCTCTGTGCATTTTGCCTCTCGCTGCGCAGTCCTTGATCAGGGCTACTTGATATGTTGTGCGATGATGTCAGAATGATTAGAAGCTGAAGCGATAGCCGACTGTCGCATTGACGTTGTTGTAGTTTTCACGTAGTTCGACAGCTGCATCGCAGAAGACGCTAGACTGCCCGACTGAGATGGGGATCTGAAGCCCCGCCCCGAACACTATGCCGAACTGGCCGCGCTCAGAGCTCTCTACTTCTGCTCGGTGTCCGCCAGCAGTGAGTGCCACCTGTGTTACGGAGCGGCTGTCGCCGAGGTCAGCTTTGAGCTCACCTCGTAGGGAGAGGGAGGCGGCGCGGTTGTAGATACGTTCTCCTACATTCATCTGCATGCGCGCACCTAGTCCGAGGGTAGCGTAGGTCATATCCTGATCTCCTACGGTGAGGGCGGCATCGGTGTCTGTCTCCGTGTAGCCTCCTACGTGGCTGCTTTGGACGGCAAGGCTCGCGAGAGGTTGCCAGAACATGCTCTTTTCTTCATTGAGATAAAAGTTGCGTGCCACTTCATAGTGCATGCCCAAGCTGTAACCCGAGGTCGAGTACTGGGCGTTATAACTATCTGCACCAAAGTTCACCCTACGCGTGCCATCGAGGTCGACGATACCAGCCGCAACGACGAGCTTGTGCTCCCATCCATTTACAACGGTTATGCCAAAGAAGCTCACGTAGTGCGTGTTGAGATCACTATTCAGATGGTCGACATCTGTGCTGGAGAAGTCTCCCAGCATCACGGTCAGGGCGATACCGAGTGCGGTCTGCTTGTTGAGGAGGAAGTCCGCTCCTACTGTTCCTCCCCAGCTTGACATGGTGTAGCCAGCATTGGTGCTTTCACCAGAGAGCTCGGTATGATTGCCTTCGGCGTTGATCCATGCTTGGATGTCACGATCTTCTTGGATGTAGGCGTCAATCGGGCCTAGGCTGCTGCCAGCGCGATTTCGTATGCTACGCAGCTGGCGCTCCATGTCGTCGCTCACTGCCATACCTTGGCTCGCGACACTCGCGCCTGCGATGGCCGCGGCAAGGCGGTCAGCCGCGGCAGGATCGCTGCCCACGAGCTGGTCGAGTTCGTCCATTACCTTGGCGAGATCTGGATAAAGACTATTATTTGACTGAGGATCAATATTCAAAGAAATTTCGACAATCATATCAAAGCCCGCTTCACCGTTAGACGTGAGGGAGGCATCGGTGGTGAAGCGGGGCTTTAAATCAGCGACGAGGGCATTGAGCATGCTATCGAAGCGTACGTTGATGTAGTATTTCTGAAGAGCCGCATCCAGGGTGATGCTTTCTTCAGCGATGCTGCTTCCATCTGCAAACTCAATGAGCTTGATGAGTTTCGAGGAAGAGACATCGGGCGACTGGTCAAGGTTGATAACATTGATCACCAGCGTAGAGGAGCTATCTACTGTCAAGGCCTGCCCAGAAAGCGCGACAACGGTGTCGCCCTCTTCGAGGTAGTCTCCATTGACACTCAGCGTGAGGCTACCTCCATTGGTGATGCTGGAGGCAGAGCCTAGGGTCAGGGAGTTCGTCGCGCTGGAGGCTTCTGTGAGATCGATAATGATGCTAGCCCCAGTTGACTGGATGCCTCCGAGCTGGGCTGCACTAGTCGCATCGGTGATGTAGAGCGTGCCGCCTTTACCACCGACGGTGAGTGCCGCATCGGCTCGGAGTTTCTGATCAGCACCACTGAGGGCATTGATCGTCACGCCAGCTTCGTATGCTCCTGTGTAGACTCCACCTGCGCCATTGACGCTGATGGTACCTTTCAGCGCTGCGTTTGTAGCAGCGCCAGTGCTGTCTGCATTGCTCAGACCTGCTACGGTGATATTCGCGCCTGTGGCTGCTTGTGTTGTTGGGGAGGCATCGAGGGTCGCGTTGATGAGATTGATATGGCCCGTCTCGAGTAGTGTATCCGCGCCTAGGGTGCTAACTTTCAGCGTGACTCCCGATGCGGAGATATCATTCTGGGCATAGGTGCTTTGAGTGTTTGTCAGATTCACGATACTACTAGCCATGTCATCTCCATAGATATTGAGCGTGATGCCCGCATCGCCAGAGAGGTTGGATACGGTGAGAGTGCCGCTGCCGAGACCTCTGAGATCAATCGCTTGATCAGCATCGTTGAAGTAGACGGAGCGTACCATGTCGAGCGCATCGTAGCCCATCATCACACCTGTGACATCATTATAGATGGGACCAGCATGACTCAGCTGGTTATCCTGCTGAGGGGTTACCGCGTAGTTGTTTGACATGATCCACTGGCGATCGGTAGATGCCTGTACAGTGATGGTCAGACTAGTTCCATCCTGAGTGAGCAGGACGTCCTTGCCCGCGAGTACCTGTGCGTTGATCGTGGCCTTCACTGTATCAGTGAAGTCAAAGCTGGACCACGATGCGCCTCCTGCCTGATCGTAGAAGTAGTACACATTGTCCGTGGCGAAGAAGCTATCATTGTTAAAACTCACCATGATTTTCCCACCACCGGTATAGGTGTCAATACTCTCTGAGCTCAGGCTGGCAGCCGTTGTGCTCAGTGCGCTTTGATGGTCGATCTTGTTTACCTGCAGGCCGCTGAGGCTAGCGATCGCACCAGTAGCGACTTGCAGCGTATCGACCTTGATGCGTCCAGAGGTGATGGATGTCCCCTTCAGCGTTGCATATTGCGCAGCAGATCCATCCCCGACATGCAGCAGACCTGTACCAGTCATGCTCATGATGTCAACATCATTATCAGTGCTCAGAGTCGAGCCATCACCGAGGGCAAAGTTCTGATTGTGGATCCTACCGATGCTGACAGTGGCGTGGTCAGCTGTCGCGATCGTGCCAGCCTCCTCGTGTAGGAGATCGATGACAGATCCATCTCCGAGGCTCAATGTACCAGCATTTGCAACGGCGGCACCTGTGCCGTCAAAGTTGCCGAGGATTGACAGACTAGCTCCATCGTCAATGGTCAGTGAGCTCGTGGTATCCATCGATCCAGATAGCGCGGTAATGTCACCACCACTCGTGATTTCTAAAGCACTAGTGCCTTCTAGAGCAAGCACTCCTTTGGGATTAGTTGTCGCACTGATGCTGTCAACGATGTTGATTGTATTGCCGACAGTGAGTGTGCCATTGCGGACGGTAAGCTTTCCAGTCGTCAGCACACCACTACCTTGCATATTATAAGTATCGGTGGCTGAGCCTACTTCGACATCGACCAAGACCTCAAATGTAGATGCGTCGCTAGCGATGATGACTGATGACGTCCCTCCACCGCTGAAAATCGCGGATAAATCGACGTTGCTAGGAGCTGATGATCCTGACCAGTTAGCATTATTACCCCATGTCATATCACCGCTGGCTAGAGCATTCCACCTATTACCAACAAATTTGGGGACGAGCAAGACATCCTTTGTAGTCGAGTGTATCTGAAGGGTGTACTCGTAAGCGCCCGCAATAATGGAGGTGTCAGCGGTGTTGAGCATCACATCTGTCAGTGAACTCATCGCAGTGGAGACATCGAGCACAGTCCATGTGCCATTAGCTAGCCCCATCGCCAAGATATCAGCAGGGCTGATGATGACATCCAATGTCGTATAACCTTCAATAGATCCAGCTGCGATGAGTGGTGCTGCGGGATCGAATATCGAGTCTGCTGTTTTTCGTATGGTCAGCGTGCTAGAGGCTGGACCACTCACCTTGCCCGTGACGCTGAGAGCAGAGCCTAGTGTCAGCGTTGACCCGCCTATCGACAGATCACCTCCCAGACTGCTCTCCGTCGTTCCTGTCAGGCTGAGATTGCCACCTACAGTGAGGCTGCCCGCACCATCCAGCTGGGCAAAACTTTGATCTGCTGTCGTGTCAATGTCAAAGAGACCATTGTTGATGGTGAGTTTAGAGACATTGGTCACGCTGTCAGCCGTCGAGGCTGCATTGACCACTAGCTCACCTGCCGCACCTTGTACGACAACTGCCGAGTCTACTGCAAGGCTGGTAAATGTATTGCCCCCCGTTAGATTGAGCGTTCCTGTCGTTGCTATGCTACCGCCAGTAGAGGTCGCTTGCTTGAGCGTGATATCACCTGCTGTGCTCAGCGTGCCCAGATTGTTCAAGCTCCCAGCGATGCTAAGATCACCTGTTGTAATGGTGAGCGTGCTTGCCCCCTGATGATCGAGACTGTCGAGCTCTTCTGTCACACTGCCTATGGTCGTATCAGCACTAGGAGTGGATTCTAGGATGGTCAGCGCACCACCCTGCAGAGCACCATGGATGCTAGAGCCTGCATCCATGGTGAGATCTGAGCTATTATTCAGATTGCCAGTGACGGTCAGTGTGGTAAAGGTATTTTCTACAGATGTGTCGGCACCTGTGAGTGTCAGATCCCCTTCTACGGAGAGTTCTCCACCCTTGGCTGCAACAGCAGCTTCAATCGTCAGATTGGCGCCTATCGTCATCTTACCATTGTTGGAGAGCGAGTCGATCGAGGCAGCGGTACTGATATTGAGCTCAGCGCCAGCCTTGATGGTGACTGCCCCCTCAGCATGATCAACAGTAGCGATCGACGCCGCATTCGTGGAGTCAAAATCGCTATCGCTGACGACGAGATTACCTGTCCAGAGTGAGGCATTGGAGATACTGCCACCATGCATGGTGACATCGTTTGCCTGTGCCACACTTCCCATGTCGAGCGTGCCTCGGTAGACTATCATTTCCTTCGCGTTTGCGAAACTGTCAGCAACCTGCAGCAGCAGCGTACCACTCCTGACATTGACCAAACCTGTGTAGTTGTTTTGAGCTTCTCCTATGGTGATGGTGCTAGCAGTAGCACCTGTGTCTATCGTGAAAAATCCCTTCCCATCAGCGGCTTGTAAAGATGAATTGGAGTTATTGATGGTGATGGCATTACCCGCAAAAGTGAGCTCGGAGCCTCCTTCTAAGAACATAACCGGAGGCTGCCATCGACCGTCTCCGATAAATCGTACCGTCGCATTTCTAATTTGAAGAGCTTGGTTTCCATCTGTGCTATTGGAGAATGAGCCTTGTGACATCGTCAGTGTGTAGTGCTCCCCTAACACGCTACCAATTCTCATCCCTCCTGCAACGGTACTACCTATATTCCACGTGCCGGTCCATGTATTGTTCTCGTCCATCACGAGGTCAATGTAGTTGCGCGCATAGCTTCCCTCCTTTGTATTTGATGAAAAATTGATTTTTCCATTAAGTTTACTCAGATAGAGACCGTTGGCGACATCTGCGACACCGCCCGTGCTATAAATAGTGACATTGGTCCCACTCATTGATGCGCTCGCAAGGGCAAATCGATTCTGAGTTGTTGCGTCATAGTTGGCATCGAGACGCAGACCCGCGCTTCCCTCCTCGAGCTGCAAGGTGCCCGTGAAAGCATCGAGATTTAGGAGGGTGTTTCCCTGTGCTCCTGCGAAGATCATCGTACCAGCACCTCCTATATTGCGAGTGGTATTATCGTTTGATCCCTTTCTGATAGTGAGGATGGTATCTTGCTCTATTGTGGTCGTTGTAGCGGCGAGGGGGTCTTCGAGTACGAGTGTCCCTGTGCCTCCCACGACCATACTTGCTACTGGGGTAAGAGCACCTGTGATCGTAGCCGTTTTTCCGCTGAGGACATCAAATTGCAGGGCATTACTGCCTACGATGTTTAGCATACTTGAGGCGAGGCTCATCGTCTCTCCAAAGGCGAGTGTGCCGCCGTTGAACTTGACTTCAGAGCTGCTGTCGAGAATGCCTGCCGTGTTCAACTGCAATGTGCCCTCTGTATTGAGCTGTATATTAGGCGAGGTGAGCGTGTAGTCAGGCACTCCACCTGTGGCGGAGCTTGAGAGCGTGACTTCTGTCTGGATGATGACATCTCCTGCCGTGATGTTTTCTCCCAGCGTCACATCGGCAGCGGCCGTTTGGAAGGTCACATTTTTATTCGTCTCAAAGTTCTCGGTGCCACCGTTAAAGCTGGAGGTAATTGTGTCCCATATGAGGGTGCCACCTGCGTAGGTGAGAGTGGCTGTAGTCGTCGCATCGAAGGTGACATTGCCATGGAATGTTTCGCTGGCACGGAGTGCGGCACCATTAGCCCAAGTAACTGTGCTATCTGAGAGCGTCAGATCAGCAGCATCTGCTTGGTTTTGGATGAGGGTGAAAGCCACCGTGCTGAGAAGAGAGAAGGAACAGACGACTGTCGTTGAAACGATACTATTAATAATTGTAAAATAATTAATTAGCGCAGAAAAAAGCAATTTTGGCAAATGGAGTTTCATATAATAAAAAATTAACGTTATAAAATATGTCTATTAATATAGATATATTAAAATAAAAAGCAATTAAAAACTCACAACAAACAAATATTTTCACACCTATCCCAAATAAAATAGAAAATGCGCCTTCGTAAGCCTAATAGCTTTTACAAGTTAGAAACGGCTATATTGAAAAACAGCCCCCCCAATTCTAAAAAAGCATCAACTGAGTATTCGGTTCACGAGCCCGATTACGTGAACTTTGTTCATTCACCCACTCCCAGAGATCAATTTTTACGAATATATTAAGCTGTTGAAATGCAATAATATTACTAAAACTCCATTTGGGAAGTTCTCGTAATTCGCAGCGCGAAATCACGAAGGGATTTTTC